>JALAGS010000230.1 GCA_022712315.1 Sphingobacterium sp.
CTCGTTTTTCGCTCACCTGCCTAGGTGGTGGAACTGGTAGACACGCAGGACTTAAAATCCTGTTCCCGTTAAGGGAGTGCGGGTTCGATTCCCGCCCTAGGTACAAGAAAGCTCATCAGTCGATGGGCTTTTCTTGTTTATTCGCTCCAATTTAATAAACTTGTCTGCGAAACTCATCCCTCGATTGTTATTTTTATCTTACCGCCATAAAAATAAAACAAAGCCATAGATCAAGCTCAGCAAAATAAGTTTTAACATACCAATTCTATATTTAAACAAAAGAAAGACGGAAAAAAGCAACCAAACGACTGCAAAAGGATCGATTGACAACCATGCACCAATACCCTGCGGGAATAGAATCCCTTGCCCTAAATAACAGGCCAAATTAACTATTACACCGACCACTGATGCCGTTACTAAAGACAGGATGTACTGTATCCTTGCATTTTTTTGCGCCCGCTCAATCAGTGGTGCGCCCACAAAAATTAGAGCAAAATTTGGCAAAAAGGTAAAATACGCCGTAGCAGCTAAACCTATCGCCGCCATGGCATAGGACTGCTGAAAATGATTAAAGCCAGCCATAAACCCTACATAAGCCAGTACAACCACCAAAGGTCCTGGCGTCGTCTCTGCTAGTGCAAATCCATCGATCATCTGACTCTTTGTAAGCCACAGCAATTTTTCTGTCACGAGAGCAGCAACATAGGGAATAACGGTATAGGAACCTCCGATCGTCAAATAGGCAGATTTTGTAAACAAAAACGAAAGTGTTTTCCAAAAATCTGTATCAACCGTAAAAAACAGTAATGTGGAAAACGGAATCAACCAGAGTAAAAAAAACAGCAAAATCTGAGCAAAAGTACGACGATAGGATAAAGACGGAAGCTTTTCGAGGGTATTGATATAGTAAGACGATTCGAGCTGCGCACCTTCATTTTCTAGACCAGTATCTATTTTAGAGGTTTTCGACAAAATGGGATATAAAAGTATACCGAAAGCGATTACGCCAACAATAATCCAAGGCATGGGGACCCCAACAAAATATGACAGAAAAAAAGCCGCCAATGCAACCCCATAATGCCATACACTGACAAGCGATTTCTGGCCTACCCGAAAAGTTGCAAATATAATGATCCCTAGAACTGCCGGTTTTAAACCTGAAAATAAGGCCATCAGCAATGCTGAGTTACCATAGTGTGCATATATTGTACTGAGCCCAAATATAATAAGAAGCGAAGGAACAATAAAAAATAATCCGGCAAGGACACCTCCTTTCAAGCCATGTAGTTTCCAACCGAGATAGATGGTCAATTGATGTGCTTCGGGGCCGGGGAGCAACATGCATGCATTGAGCGCCTGAAAAAACTTCTTGTTGCTTACCCACTTCTTCTTTTCAACCAAAAAATCATGCATAATTGTCACATGACCCGTTGTTCCACCAAAACTTATCCAGCCTAACACAAACCAAAACCGCATCGCTTCCCAAAAAAACGGCTTTTGTCCCTTATCTTCTTCTTCTAAATTCATTGTTTTAAACTCTATTTCTCTTAAGTTTCTCTTGTATTGACAGCCAATCCCACACTATAAACTTTATTCCAATACTCTCATTTAAGAACGGTTAATTCATGAAGCTCCTATCAAAGAGGCTTGATCCCTCCATATAACCGCATAAAAAAAGCGAGATACTTAAGATATCTCGCTTTTTTTTATATTAAGAATATGGTGAGATAAACTATTTTTTATCTAAAATAGTAACTTCCACTCTTCTGTTTTTTTGACGTCCTTCGGGAGTTTTATTATCGCCAACCGGATTTGACTGACCAAAACCTTTTGCCGTTATGCGTGATTCAGCAACACCTGAATCTACTAAGAACTTCTTCACTGACGCAGCTCTTTTATCAGAAAGCCATTGATTATACTCAACAGTACCTGTTGCATCTGTATATCCATCGACTTTAATCTTATTATTGCTTTCTTTTAAGATCAAAGCCAATTTACTGACTTCGGTTTTTGCCTTTTCAGACAAATAAGAAGAGTTTGTTGGAAACAATAGATCGGACGATATACTAAACTTAATCCCTTCATCAGTTCTTTTAGCATCATTAAAATCCTTCTTCACATTTTTCAATCCATCATCAGTTCCATCTTTTGTTACAACAGCACCTGGATTGACTACAATAGCTTGTTGTTTACAGGAAAATAACGATAAACTTGCACATAAGGTTAAAATCCCCAAATTAATTTTTCTAAGCATGTCGTTTCTAGCGTATTTAATATCGATTTAAGCACTGTAAATATAGCGAAAAAAGTCCAATATGACACCCTTCCCTCCTCCTATCTAACGTAACAAATCTATTTCTTGGTATATACTTTTTCCAGGGTCTTTTTCACTTCAGGGATATTCTCGTATAATTTCCAGATCATACCCGAATTTGCATTCTCGATCATCACCGCAATTGTTGCCTGATTCCTTGCGCGATAGCTTTCAGAGACATCGTTATTTTTAATATCGATCCAGCTTCTAAAACCATATTGTGTAAAAAGCACATCGGCATATTCTTCATAGAACTTGCGTAAGGCTTTTAGTCCAATCTCTTTTTCAAAAGGATAAGCTGCAATAGATATTGCAGGATTTACTAAATATCCCCGATATGTGTCTTCAACATTTTCTACTCCCCAGATATCCGTAAATCGCGTCCCTATGCTCATTTCATTATCTCTGCGCTTATAAGCAAGGATATAATCCGACAGATATTTCTTGTAATCCACAAAATCATCTACTTTCCCCTTAGGATCCATAATAAGAAAAGGGCGATAAACGGACATTAATGATTCATTCAAACTACCTCCCGCGATATTCTTAGCAAAAATAACTTTGTCATCGGAATAAATTGAAGCTCCGGTATTTCCCGCATCACCAATTAAAGGGTTGGTACTTATTGAACGCGCTAATGAGTCATTTAACTTCATCCGCAGCTCAGGAGCTAAATCATTGGATTCATCTCCAAAATACAATTCGTTACCTTTATGTTTGGTGGCAAATCCATTGGTATAGGCTGAAATCGCCAAAGGATGGGTCGGTGAAGACATCGCCAGTAAGTAGGTACCCAAACTCTCATTAAACCCTCCCAGAGGTCTAGACCTAACTGTACTGTCTACTGGAGACCATTTGTTCCAAAGCACATCTGCATTATTTGCATCCGTAAAATAGTTCCAATTTATACGTTCCCAGAGCTTGGTAATATTATTTCTCAGCGCCTGTTCTTCGGGATTATCTTTAGAAAAATATTGTCGGGCGATTAAAAGCGATTCCATGATATGCGATGTCCCACGTAAATCATACGTTGGAATTGAATCGCGATAATACGGCACCCCTGAACGGCCATCATAAAGTGCTGTAAAGACCCCTTGATGCTGTTGTGCACTGCCCAAAAATTTCACCATCCGTGCTAGCCTGAGCAAAAGAGCCTGCCGCGAAATCAAGTTATTTTCACCTGCCACAAGCAAGCCCAAGATCGCATAACCAGTTTCGTTGATGGATACAATAGCCTGTCTATTGCCTCGATCGGGCAGAAACATACCGCTATTTACGTCATAGTTATCTATAAAATAGTTGACATGCGCATTCCGAATAAAATTTAACATCTCCGCATCCGTACCCTTTTTTGTCTGCACCTCCCTAACTTCGGAAAAAGGAGATTCAACATAATTGTAGTCTACCCAAGCTATCTTATAATAATAAGATTTATTATATTCATCCACTCTATCCAGCGATTTTTGCACATAGATAGGTAAAATTGCAATCGGCTGAAAATTAAGTTTATCTTCCGAACGATAAATTTTTACGTATCGAATACTGGGTGTCAACGGTAATTGCCAAACCAGTTCCACTTGTTTATCCACAGAACTTATTTTCGACAAAATGGCGGCCGATGACAGTTTTACCTTTGGATAGTTTTTGGGTAAAAACTCAATTTGATCGATAAACAATTGATTTGTTCGCAAAGAACTTCCATTTTGTTCCAGAACTAAGGCTGAAACAGACTTACCCAATGAAATTCCAGCAAATTTAGTAATTGGAATAGAAACATTCAGCCAAGTATCATAAGCAAAATCATCAATATAATTTGCAATATCTACCGCATTCGTCCTTGTATCATTTTGCTGCAAAGTAACTTTAGGCAATTGCCCTTTCTCTGTGTCGCTCTGAACAAACAATTTAAAGGTCAAATGGTCATCTTTAGCGATTAAATAGGGGAATTTCTGCTTGTCGTTTAAAATGCTGGCTTCCCATTTTCCATTTGGAGAAGAAACATACCGCAGCGAAAGTGAATTGCCCGGAGTAAAAAACAAACTATCGGACACAGGTAGGCTATAACTCACATTCTGTATCCATGATTCACCCGTATAATGAGCGATACTTTTAGCATAACTCCCGTTGATAACGCTATTGTCAAATAAAACTTCAGGATAACTCTCCGATCGAACAAGCGAAGGTAAGATCAGCAACAAAAGAAAGTAAAAATATTTTTTCAGCATAAGTCAACATTTTTCACAGGGCTACAATCAAAAACTAAGCCACCACTACGATTATAACGCAAATGTAACAAAGGAATTCCAATGATATTATCCTCCCTAATTTTAATTTCAGAAAAAATGCGCTAAATTAGCCGTCTGAATATTTTCATAAAATAGATATATGAAAACCACGTTTGATTTTGAAAAGCCAATTGCAGACTTGCAATTGCAAATTGAAAAGGTAACTCAAGTTGCCGAAAAAACTCAAGTTGACATGAGCGCAACCGTTCGTGAGCTTGAGGAAAAGCTTGCTTCTACAGAAAAAGAAATATACGGCAATTTAACTGGCTGGCAGAATGTTCAAATGTCGCGTCACCCTGATCGCCCGCAGACTTATGATTATATAGAAGCGATTTGTGACGAATTTATTGAGCTGCATGGTGACAGAACTGTTAAGGATGATAAAGCCATTGTTGGCGGTATGGCTTCTATAGATGGTAATGCTGTTATGATCATTGGTCATCAAAAAGGCAAAAACACAAAAGAACGCCAATACCACAATTTTGGAATGGCTAATCCTGAAGGCTACCGAAAAGCTTTACGTTTGATGAAAATGGCCGAAAAGTTCAATAAGCCCGTAATCACCTTGATCGATACGATGGGTGCCTATCCGGGCTTGGAAGCTGAAGAACGTGGACAGGGCGAAGCGATCGCGCGTAACCTGATGGAAATGGCAGTATTAAAAGTTCCAATCATTTGTGTTGTTATTGGCGAAGGAGCTTCTGGTGGAGCTTTGGGCATCGGTGTTGGAAACAGGGTTTACATGATGGAACATACCTGGTATTCGGTTATCTCTCCAGAATCTTGTTCTTCCATCTTATGGAGAAGCTGGGATCACAAAGAGAAAGCCGCAGAGGCATTAAAATTGACTTCAGAAGACATGTTGGGCAACGGATTAATTGATGGTATCATCCCTGAACCTTTAGGCGGTGCACACCAAGATCCGGCAGCGGCAGCAGCAAATCTAAAAAACCAATTGTTAAAAGATCTTGCAGAATTGACTGCTAAAGATAGTGACACATTGGTTTCCGAAAGAATTGATAAGTTTAGTAAAATGGGCGTTGTCACTGAATAAGATGACTCACCCCTATCAAATAAAAAAGTCAGCCATGTAGCTGACTTTTTTTATGCCTACTTTTATAAGAAAATAGGCTCTAGGTACCTTTGAAAGTAGCTCATCGTCAATAAATCCCTAATCTAAATTTGTAAATTAACATCTGCGCGATAACAAAACAAATGTTTCTAGTTCCCTAAAAAAACGATACATGATCGGGCTCTTTAATAAAAAAATACCACATTGTTTATCACCTACTTTCGGTGTGTACAGAGCTGCTTATCCCTAGCACCAAGGATCCTTCAGTGACTTGACCATACAAATATACACTAGAAATCAAGCGATATCAATAGCTATAGACAGTGGTGAAGAAATACGACCGAATCCGGTGGAACACGATTAAAAACGAGACCTAAACAAGGGTGATCCTTGAGCTTAACAAGGGCTAAGATAGAGTGATCCTTTAGTCGATGTAGGGCGTTTGTTGTGTCAAGCTTGAGTGAAGCAGAAAATTGCCGATTTTTCGAAATTTTTATTTTTTCTTATCCGTTACTCAC
>JALAGS010000231.1 GCA_022712315.1 Sphingobacterium sp.
AATTGTGCTTATTCAGGATAATAAAGATATTCTGGAGGTAATGGAAGAGATCTTAGAAGATGAGGGATTCAAGGTAGTCCCCTCATTGACTACTGCTCCAATTGACAAAATCGAGGATATCGATCCTGATCTGGTTATCGTAGATGACAACATTAAGGGGAATAAAAAAGGGTCGAAAGTAATAAAAGAATTAAAGGACGATCCTCAAACCGAAGATTTATCTGCTGTATTGACATCCACGGCCAATAACCTGCCTCAAAAGGCAATAGAATGCAAAGCGGATGACTACATTGAAAAACCATTTGACATTGATCATATGGTTGACGTGGTAAAAAAGAATTCCTAATCGAACGCTGGCCTTATATCAACCCGATCTCACTTTGTCGAATGATCAGTTCTTTTTGGGCAAACTGCAATTCAAGCTTTTTCTTAAACTGTTTCCAATAAGAATGGTCAATTTCAGAAACCATGATCTCATAAATCACATGATCGTCTTTGATTTGCACGCTATTATTATCTTCCCATATTCCAACTACAGGGCTACGTGTATAGGCTGTTATCCCGCCAAAATCCTTAATTAATTGTTTGCTAATACTCTGATATAAGTGAGCTGAAAATGGTTTTCCCTCTTTATCATATAGTGGGATAAAAACTTCAATCTTTTTAATGGGCTGGCAGTTACTTTTAGCTTTTTCTATCGCCTTGCAAGCATCCTTTGCACTTAATATTTTCAAGGGCTGGAAATGTTTTCCCTCCTGTTTGTTGTAGTTAATAAAAAAATGTTGCAGTTCATCGAGAACAGTATCGGGCAATTGGGCTACTCGATGAATATTTCCGAAAACGGACGAAGCTGTGGGGACGACCAAAAATCGATCATTTTCAACCTGCACGCCATCTTTGCTTTGCTGTACTGCTTTTATCGCTCCGATAACGTTGCATTTCAATATACAGCCGGGGAAAGTTCCTTGTTCCGAAATAATAACGACATCTAGTGGATCCCCATCCTCTCCTACTGTGCCCGGAATAAAACCAAAGTCATAAGGAAAAACCGAACCAAGAGGTAAATATTTAGCTAGTACAAATCCGCCAGATTCTGGTTCATAATTGTATTTAGCATTTGATTTTTTAGGTGTTTCAACCGTACAAATTATATGTTTCATTCTATTTTCTAAAATGGTTTTCTGGCATTTAGTGCTAACTAAAAAAGATCAACTTTTAGCTTCGAACAGCAGCATTTGCAATTTGGTTTGTTATTTATATCGAAATTTTAGAAGCCTAATTTGTTATACGTCTTGTGTTATGTTTTCTCTACAGCCTCCAGATATTTTCTCCGGGCCAAACTGATAGACAACCGGATAGAACTAAAGACGCTACACATTGGTTTACTCTTAAAACTGAACGACTATGAATACTATTCTGATAAAAGACATCATACAACAACTACGGGATGTAGAGCATACAGATCTGTGGATCGATGAAAATTTTGAAAAAAAATTAGCTAGTGTGAATGAGTCAACCGCCTATGAGCGTCCTATCCCCGAGCTACACAGCATAGCAGAATTAATGTCGCATCTCATCGAATGGCGTAGGGAGGTAATGAGTCGCCTGAGTGGAAATCCCCGGGGACTTGAAATGAATGATGCAGCAAATTGGCGAACGAATAATGAACTCAAAATAAAAGGATGGGAAAAGCTTTTGCAAGACTTCTGGAACAGTCAGCAAGAAATTATCAACTTTCTTGAAGACAAAGACGATTCCTTCCTTGAACAAGTGTATGAGCATGCCGATCCCAATTTTCCATATAACCTTAAATATCTTCTGACAGGACTCATCCATCACGACTTTTACCACCTTGGTCAGATGGGTATTACAATTAAGTTTTTAAAGATAAAACATGCAGTAATATCATAAAGAAGGGCTGATCATATCATTTTTTTTGAACGATATTCTTTTGACTTCTGTTTACCTAGAAATCAAAACTCATAAAATCATGAAAAGAATATTTTTGACCCTAGCAATTGCATTTTCCATCGCCGCAGTCCAAAGTTGCGGCAATGCAAATAATGACAGTAAAAAAACTGCCGATAGTATCAATGAAGCTAAAGCACCAGAAAATATGGATGATAACGACATGGTGACAACACCTGTTGCTGTTAATGAAGATGATGCAAAGTTTGTTACTGAAGCAGCAAACGGTGGAATGGCCGAGGTAGAACTCGGAAAACTGGCGCAGCAAAAAGGACAGCATGCAGATGTAAAGGCGTTTGGCGAAATGATGATGAAAGATCATTCCGCAGCAAATGATGAATTAGCCACTCTTGCAAAGACGAAAAATATAACTTTGCCAGCTACTTTAGGTACCGAAGAGCAAAAATTAAAGGATGAATTATCCAAAAAGTCTCCCGGCGACTTTGATAAGTCTTATATCGAAGATATGGTCAAAGACCACGAAAAAGATGTCAAGCTTTTTGAGGACGCGAGTAAAAACCTTAAAGATGCCGACCTGAAAGCATTTGTAGATAAAACATTGCCGACGCTCAGAAGCCATCTTGAGCATGCAAAAAGTGTTAAAGATAAGTTGAAATAATAGTAACAGACAAGGGTCAACGTATGAATTGATCCTTTGTCTTTTCTAGATGCTCTAGCCACACTTGCACGTTATTTCTTCGGACTTAATCCGCCCCATATCCAGCGGCATGGAAACATTTTTTGCGCAATCAGCCCCTTAAGTTGTCGTATTTACACAGGATCTTCCTTGATAATTCTTCGCATTTTTGTCATGTAGAACTTATATAAATCAGTTATGAATAATATTCTCAAAACAAGCAATGTTTTTAAATCATTTCTATTTATCATCATGATGGCAACTGTAATGCAATCACATGGCCAACAGATCGAACCTTCTGTCAAAGGTTTAGTGCCCTTGAATGGTACCAAAGTATACTATGAAGTTTATGGCAAGGGTAAACCAATTGTACTATTACATGGTGCTTTTATGACCATCAGTTCAAACTGGGGTCAGCTAATACCTGAATTAGCCAAAAATAGAAAAGTTATAGCCATCGAATTGCAAGGACATGGCCATTCGCCATTTTCCGACCGAAAATTTGATCATGCAGTGCTCGCACAAGATGTGGCCGGCGTCATGGATTATCTAAAAATCGAAAATGCAACTGTGCTCGGATATAGCTTTGGAGGTGCTATAGCCTACCAATTTGCCATTCAATATCCGAAGCGACTAAATGAGTTGGTCATTATTTCTGCCACCTATAAAAGTGCTGGATGGATGCCAGAAATTAACAGTGCATTCAAGGGCATGAAACCAGAATTATTTGATAATAGTCCTATGCAGCAAGCTTATGACGCTGTTGCCCCAGACAAAACAAAGTGGACGAAATTTCTAGAGCAGATGATTTCATTGGCACAACGCCCATTTGATTTGGGAGATGCAAATATTGCCAAAATACCCGTCCCTGTCTTGATAATCGCTGGAGATAATGACGGTTTGGATAAAATCGAATTGGCTAAAACTTATCAGCTATTGGGCGGTGCAGTGGCTGGTGACTTTGGGCAAATGCCGAAATCTCAACTAGCAATCATCCCAGGGCAGAGCCATGTCAGCGTCATGAATCAGACAAAATCCATTTTAGGGTTCCTAAATGATTTTTTAAAATAAACTTTGATATTTTATGAGAGCATGAGATCACAATTCTTTGGGACTAAAATACCTCGGAAAGATTGAGATGGCATAAATGTCAATTAAAAAGATTATTTTAGGTTTTCATCAATCAGGCGACCAAACACATTCTTTAAATGGGAACTTTTATTGAAACCATCAAAAAATGCAGGCAGCCAATCTTGCAACAGATGATGTTGTTCATTTTTCTAGCGATGTTTACCCAATTGGCACATGTTACTATCCCAGCAATTAAAAAAAAGACACTGAATACAGTTAAAATAGTCTATTTCTATGCTACTGACTCTAAGCTGTCATCAAATTGGAAAAATCGATTGGAAAAATCGATTGGATCGAACACTGAAAGATATCTCTTCCTACTACAAAGATGAGTTTGAAAGTTCAGGATTCAAAAGTGATGGCATCCCTTTTGAAATGGACAATTTGGGTTATCGGTACCATCTGGTCCAAGGATTAAAACCGTCAAATGATTACACCATGAACTCAGGTGGAGAAATAGAAAAAGAAATCTTCGAAAAATTAACAGCTGTTATCAATCCGGGGGTAAACAAACTCCCTAAGGAAATAAATTATGAGTAAACTACTTCAGTCATATTATAAGAATGCAGATGTCCTATTTCTAGCAGAAGATCTGTTAGGTAAGGTTCTCTATACACAAAAAGATGGTTTGGTAACAGCGGGCCGAATTGTCGAAACCGAGGCTTACTTTGGAGTTCCGGATAAAGCATCGCATGCTTATAACGGCAAGAGAACATCGAGGACTAAACCAATGTATCGGGAAGGTGGTGTAGCCTATGTATATTTATGTTATGGAATTCACCATCTTTTGAATATTGTCACATCAGTTGCAGAGGATCCGCAATGCGTTTTAATTAGAAGTATTGAACCACTGGTTGGTGTGGATGTGATGGCATTGCGAAGACAAATACCACCGGAAAAACCTTCGTTTTCGAATGGCCCGGGGTCCGCGGCGAAAGCTTTAGGAATTGATTCTTCATTTAACGATGTGTTACTTACCGGTGATAAAATTTGGATTGAAGATCAAGGATTGAAATACAGCTCTTCGGAGATTGGAAAGGCCGCGCGGATAGGTATTGCTTATGCTCAGGAACACGCCATGCTACCATTACGCTTTTTTGTAAAGAACAATAAGTATTCAAAAAAAGGATAAACCTGTATAAAAATTGTTTTTTTATTCTTTGACTTATTGCATATTAGCTCCGGATAAATTAACCTTTTTAAACTCGTAACAATTATTACCATGGAAAGACCTTATGAAGGTATTGGAAACATTGACCAAACGCCAAACGGATACCAAATTACCATACCGGCAAAAAAACATATACCTGTCATCATGTTCCTTAGTTTGTGGCTGGTAGCATGGTTTGTTGGATTAAATTTTGTTGGTTCATCCTTCTTAGTGGACTTTTATGATAAAGGAAATAACGGATTAGGATTTGGCAGTTTATTTACCCTAATCTGGTTAGTCTTCTGGATAGCAGGTGGTCTATTTGTGATTAAAACGTTGATGTGGTGTTTAATTGGAAAGGAAATTATCTTAATAGATCGCGAGCAAATAAGTGTCAGCAGAAAAAATGATGTATTTTTCAGAACCAAGATATATGATCTAAGGGAAGCAAAGAATTTTCATGCTGAGGAAGAACCTTTTGAATTTGCTTTTTGGGGTCGCAGAAATGATTTGTCGCTGTTTAAAAATAGAGGTTCTATTCGATTCGAATATGGCTTTAAAACCATAAGGTTTGCTAATGATATGGATCAAGCTGAAGCAAACCACATCTTAGAAAGATTAAAATCATCGGGTTATCTGAACTCAACCAATTTTAATTAAATAAATAGGCATACGAATGATAGTGCATTATTTCTGAACCTTCAGACGGACGCTCTGTTTTTCTAATATCTTTCTGAATACCACAAATTCTAAGATTGTACAGGAAACATAAATAATTGAAAAGATCAACAGCATTTTTAGCGGATCAAGAATCATGTTATATTCATACATCCCCACCAAAATGTAAACGGTCACTAAGAGCAAACAAATAGCTGGTATTCCCGAGAAAGTTAACAATGATAATACTTTATTATTCCTAACTTTTTCGATATGATTTAGAAAAAGTACTAAAGAACACAACCCCATTGCTGCAAGATAGACCGCTGAGAAACCAAGATTGACCACAATATCCAAAATAACAATAATAGTCTCCAAAAAACCTGTAGATTCTGTATCTGTGTGTGCAATGATCAGTCGATATACGATAAATAGTAATACACTTAGCAGTATATTAACCAGCCAGAATCTAAATATAATTTTTCTCATTTCCTATTTTTTTAGCTGTTCGTCCACGTTGAATTATTTACACCATTTTCGGCTCTTCTTACTTGCCTATTGGTTTTACATACTAACCATGGGTTCAAGGCAATCACCTGGGACAAATTTATTGTTCCCCTCGTCTATCAGGTAGTCAATCTCCTTTGTTCTAGACTTGTACAGCAATCTAAACTTTCGTGTTTTAAATTTTTCTTTTTTTTCGGGAGTAAAAACAAGCATATCGTTTTGTATCTTGTAACTTCCATTGACAAATTGCATTTTCCTTTCTTCCAAAAGAACATAGCCACTCTTTGCCGCCGCTTCTTTTTTGATTGGATCGTAACTGTAGGAAGTAATAACCATTCTGGCATTGTCTCCTGCCCAACCATATTCCAATAAATTCTCATTGACAAATAAAAGCGAGTCCTTCATTTCTTCGGTGTTATAAACAAAACATCTTTCTGAAGAGACGAGATCAAGATCCTCAATTCTTTTTGCCTCCGGCGGACGTGTTGGATTCTCAATTTTTGGGAATGGATGGTTTGTTTTACCTGATTTTTTTTTCTGTCCGAAACATAAGATATTGGCCATAATCATTAGCGCCAGAATAATAATTTTTCTCATATAATTTGATCTTTTACAATTGTTGCTATTCTATGTTTCCTATGCTTATAATTTCCAGTCTTAACGCATGCATTTTAACGATCGAACTCTTTTGATCGAAAAAAAGATCAAAAAGACGGAAAAGCCTATAAATATTACTGTTTGAAAAGCGAACCACACAGGCTGATTCTCCCACAATATTGTTGTCTCCCCCCCAATTCTGCTAAAGCTCAAGCGGTAAGTACCTTTGATGATTGCCTCAATTACGATAAAGAGACTCGAGCCTGCAAGTGTCAAAAGAAACATCAATAAACCTAGCTCTACGATACAGGTACTTATGTACAGGACGGTATCCATCCGTCCTTTCCAAACCCCACTTCTACAGACAAAGGCGATAATTGATGATAACAACATCAAAACGGCTCCAATAATTAGAATAACAATTCCTACTAACAATATGATCGAGAACACCGCTATTATATTCATTAGAACTCCTTCAGCTGTTTCTACAAAGGTACCACCTTATCCTCAAGGAATAATGTACGAATATAAACTCTACCCCAGCGAATAATAACTACTCTGCTATTCAATAAGCGAATAGTAATAATCTCATGCCAAACCTTCAGCTTGCTCAACGTTAACTTTTAATTAACACCTCACACAAATGAAGCAGTTAAAATCCTCCCATTTTTATACCTCATACGGATAAAGCATAGATAAAGCACAGATATAGTACGGATATAGTACTAAGTCGTTATAAGGTTTTTGTACTATAACAGTGCTTTAAACGTACTTAGAGCGTACTAGATCACCTATAAAAATGTCTATTTTTTATATCGAGTTCCATATTTAAAATTTAACTTAAAAGAAACAACAGACTATTATAGTCAGTTCTTTTTGGGGGAAATAGAGACTAATCCAAAATTCTTTGGTAATGAATAGTAATTGTAGCCAAAATTATTATATTGTGCTATAGTGTGGAATAAAATTTAAATCATCCTAATCTATTGACTGAATACCCAAAAGCAATTAAGTTCAAATATTCATGGCGGAAGTACCAACTTCGCGTGCTGGAAGAATTACAAGCGCACCTGAACGATGGACATTTACATGTGGTGGCTCCTCCCGGCTCTGGTAAGACCGTTTTAGGGCTTGAAGTTGCGATCCGCATCAATAAACCAACGCTAATTCTTGCACCGACACGCGCTATCCGTAACCAATGGATACAACGGTTCTGTGAACTTTTTCTTCAGACAGATACCGTACCCGACTGGATATCTAAAGATATTCGAAATCCCAAATTTATGACCGTTGTGACCTATCAGGGATTGCATGCTGCCTGCAATGATCAGAATGTAACGAGGAATGATTCAAACCTTGACCGTATTCTACGTGGATTGCAATTACAAAAAATCGGTACAATCGTCGTCGATGAGGCCCATCATCTTAAAAATGAATGGTGGCATACGTTAATAAATATTAAGAAAAAACTGAAGCCCATAGTTGTCGGCTTAACCGCTACGCCGCCCTATGATGTCACTCCAACAGAATGGCAGCGCTACATGGATCTCAATGGACCCATAGATGCAGAAATTTCAGTCCCCGAGCTTATCATTGAAGGGGATCTATGTCCACATCAGGATTATATCTATTTCACTTCCCCAAGCCAAAAGGAAACACAGTTTATTAAAGATTACAGGGAAAGTATGCATAAGCTGTTTAAAGAAATAAGCAAGGACGAAATCGTGCTCCAAGCGATCCAAAAACATCCGATATGGCTGGACCCGACTGCTGATCTAGACTGGGTATATAATAACTTAAAATTTTACTCAGCTTGCTTGATTTTTCTACATGCCAACCAGATTCCCATTCCCGAGCTCCATCTAGAGATCATCGGTGGCAAAGATTTCAAAATACCTGATCTGGATTATGAATGGATCGAAATTCTACTTGATTTTTACCTGCACCGGGAGAAAGTACATTTCAATGCATTTGAAGAGCATCGAAATATGCTGACAAACAGATTACAACGGCACGGTGCACTTGAAAAAAAACAAGTGAACTTTTCCCAAAATAGTCGTATCCGGCAATATTTAACGTCAAGTATCAGTAAAATGGAATCCATCAAGTCGATTGTGGATTTTGAATACGACAAACTAGGCAAAGATTTGCGCCTGGTCATCCTCTCGGACTTCATACGGAAAGAATTTTATGTTAACAGCACGCTCAATGACCTTGAATTGAACAAAATAGGTGTTATCCCTATTTTCGAAAAATTAAGACGCGAAAATAAAAACAACAAGAAAATCGGGGTCCTTACAGGTTCTATAATCATTATTCCAGCCGACAGTTATCCAGCATTTAAAACCACTTCAGCCAAATACGGTGTGTATGACACCTACGCCAGCCCTGTTCCTTTTGATCCTAATTACCTTTCAATAAATCAGACAGAGGGACTTCAACATAATATTGTTCACATTGTCACCCAGCTATTTCAGGCGGGAGAAATCGAAATCTTACTGGGAACCAAGTCTTTGCTGGGCGAAGGCTGGGACGCTCCGGCAATCAATTCACTGATTCTAGCGAGTTTTGTAGGCTCATTTGTACTTTCCAACCAAATGCGGGGGCGGGCGATTAGAGCTCAACTAGGTAATACGAACAAAACGGCAAACATATGGCATTTGGTGTGCGCTGATCCAACCTCTGCCACGGGTGGAGATGACCTTAAATTATTAAAACGACGGTTTAAGAGCTTTGTCGGCATCTCACTTCGTCAAGAACCTGGAATTGAGAATGGTATCGGCCGTTTTGATCTACCCGAAAATATAAACAACGTTGGTGAAATCTCAAAGAAAAACGCTGAAATGCTTGAATTTGCAGCCAATCGAGCGGACCTCAAGCAACGTTGGAATGTTGCGCTTAGCAAGGGAGTAAATCTCGTAGAAGAGATCAAAATACCTTTTGACGAAGAACAGGATTATCCACGCGTTAAAGCACTGTATCTCAACAAAACAATTAAAAACTTGTTAGTGACAGTGGCTGCAGCCTGGCTTAGTTTTGGACTTGATCATGTACAAGGTTTTATTCAAGCACTAAAAAATATGCAGAGCTTGAGAGATCTTTATATGTACATGGCGGGCTTGGGAGCGATCGGCATGTTGCTTTTCGGCAGAAAGACCATTAAATCACTACATATATATCTAAAATACAGAGATATTTCCAAAGATCTGAAAAAAGTGAGCCATGCGCTTTTAGCCGCCTTGCTAAAAGCCCATATTATACGTGCCGATCATGAGGAATTGCGGGTGGAAACGCAAGTCGACCGATCGGGATCTGTTTACTGTCATCTGGAAGGGGGAACCACTTTTGACAAATCTATCTTCATCAATGCACTCTCCGAAATTGTTGCGCCGATCGACAATCCACGCTATGTGATTGTTCGAAAAAACACTTTTGCCTTTTTTGTAAAGCAGGAAGATTATCATGCGGTTCCTGAAGTTCTGGCCCGTAAAAAAGAGCTCGCCGAATATTTTAGCAACCAATGGAAGCAACATGTAAGTAACTGCGATTTAATCTTTACAAGCTCAATTACAGGTAGAAAATTAATTTTAAAAGCCCGAGTAAAATCATTGGCGGCTCAATTGGAAGAAAAGGTACAGCAGGTCAACAAATGGCGATAATGCTTTCTATTACCTCGGTGCGTAGTTTTATAGCCCTATTGCGAGAGAAAAACTAGTCGAAATCAATTTAGTAGTTTTAAAATCTCAATATCCTCGGGTTCGGTTTTTGGAGAAAAATGCTTTATAAGCTTGCCGTTTTCATCGATTAGATACTTCTGAAAATTCCATAAGACAGCGGAACTTTCTACACCATTTAGGCTTTTATTGGTCAGCCACTGATAGATAGGTGCCTGCTGCTTCCCTTTGACATCAACCTTTGCTGCCATCGGAAAGGTTACTCCGTAATTGCGTTGACAAAAGGCTGCTATTTCTGCGTTCTTGCCCGGTTCTTGATCTAAAAAATCATTGGAAGGAAAACCCACGATGATCAATCGATCACTGAATCTTTTGTATAAACGTTCAAGTCCCTCGTATTGCGGCGTAAACCCGCATTTGGAAGCCGTGTTTACAACCAGAATCTTTTTGCCTTTAAATTGAGCAAAATCAATCGTTGCACCATCCAGGCCCCTTACTTTAAAACTATATATTGTATCTGATTTTAAAGCTTTATCTATTTTAACGTTACCGTTAGTGAATAAATAATAAGC
>JALAGS010000232.1 GCA_022712315.1 Sphingobacterium sp.
TTCGAATGATTATGGTTTGTTTTGAAAAATTATTTTAAAATCAACTCACTGTTCATTTTTTTCTACGGTTAAAAATTGACGCTCTCTAAAAAATGAATGATTAAACCTGAGATAAACGTATTTATAACATTTTACTGGTAAATAAATACCTTAGTATCTTTTTTTATTAGTTGCTTATTTTTTGATCACTATTTAAATTCCATACTAAATAGCATCTGAAATTTGCTTTATACCTTTTGAAAACTGGAAAAACGTATTTCTACTCCTTGCATTGTTATTTATTTTTATCAAAAATGAGGCTTTAAAAGTAGCATCCTTCTTGTTACCCTGATATTGTAAAACCATTTTAAACAATCAGTTGAATCAAGAAAGAGGATAAGCTATGAACAACTACAATTTAAACGTACTCATTAAAGAGAAAAGAAGTTTACTTAATCATTTTGCTGCTAAATTTACAGCTGATCCGGATGAAAAGGAAGATTTGATCCAAGAGACCTGGATAAGAGCAATGAAGTCTATAGACAATTTTGTTCAGCATCCTAAATTAATGAGCTGGTTATATGTTATCATGAAACATACTTATATCAATAAGTATAGGAAGGCAAAACGTGTTACTGAAATTCAGGATCATTACGTCGCTCTTGAAAGCACAAATACCTCTGAACTCAATAAGGGCATCAATAAATTTGTGGCCGAAGATATTGAAAAAGCGATGCGCAGTTTAACGGAAGAGAACTATGAAATCTTTCGGTTGTTTTTAGATGGTTATAAATACCACGAAATCGCATCTTATTTTGAGATGCCAGAAGGCACAATAAAGACTAGAATTCATATGGTACGCAAAAAGCTGCAAAAACAGCTTAAAGTATATCGATTGAATTAATGGTCCCAAAAGATATAAGAAAAGCTAGACGTAGATCGTCTAGCTTTTCTTTTTGAACAAAATACCGCGCTTACCATTATCTATCGTATTCAGAAACCGCAACCACATTTACTTATTTTTTAACCAAACAAGAAGCTTCTTTATTTTGTTGTTATAATTAAAGTTTATTCAATTCGTAACTTATTTCATGATCATGTCTGAAAATCAACTTCTGCAAACGCTTATTCGAGTTCAGGACGAGCTCTGTGTCACCATCTCTGTCAATACCCATCGTACGCATCCTGATAACCTCAGTGACAGAATAAAAATTAAAAACTTTACGAGAGAAGCAATCGACAGGCTCTTGGATAAATATGCGAAAAAGGATGTTAGCGGTCTGATCGAAAAATTGGAAAAGATAGAGCATGATCTCGATATCAACTATAATCTTGAAAGCCTGCACATATTCGTGTCAGCGACGATCGCAGAAATTTTCAAATCCTCTTGGGAGACGAATCAAGAGGGCGTCCATATAAGCAATACATTTGCTACATTTGCTGTACGGCCTTTGGTCAAGGAGATTGGCCGTCAGACAAGTTATCTTGTGATGCTACTCTCGCAAAGCGGTGTTCATCTTTTCGGTGCTCTGAACGGTCGTATTGTCGAGGATATTAGCAATGAAGAGTTTCCTATTCCCGAAAATCAATTTCACAATACATTTCCGGATAAAAGCAGTGATGCCAAACATCTTGATGACCTTCTGAGAGAATATTTAAATAGAGTAGATAAGGCACTTTTGCGATACATCGGTGAAGAGAAGATGGTGACACTCGTATTTTGTACAGAAGATAATTATAGTAAGCTCTTACAGGTCGCGGATAGACCTTCCATCTATTACGGATATTTACCTATCGATTACAACAATATAGAAACCCATCAGTTGGAGAGCAGAGCTTGGAATTTTATGAAGCAGGAGCTTGTCCGTAAAAATGATGACTATTTTAAAGAACTGGATGCTGCTGTGGGCAAGGGTTTAGTGATCACTGATCTGCAAGAAATCTATCGCGCATGTCAAGATGGTCGCGGGGAACTCTTAATCGTTCAAGAGAACTTCCATCAAGCAGTAAAGATTCTTTCTGATCGGGATATAGAGCCTGTAGACAGTAACATCGGATTAGATACGATAGATGACATCAGTAGTCTATTGGCGCTGTTAGTCGATGAAAAGGGAGGGCAAACGGTATATGTTCCCGAAATTCCAAATGAGGAATTGCAGCCTATAGCCCTTAAGACTAGGTATTAAATTCGGATATTTTAATTTTTATCGTACTGAATTGCAATTTCGACGAAAAATGGTGTCATGGCAATCATTTCAGCTCACAAGCTATTACAGCAGTGCTTATATTTAAAAAGTAAAGCAGGAATAAGATAAATGGTCATTGGAAGAGGCAAAGGGATACTCGTATTATGGTCATGTAAATCTTTTCTAATTTTTATGGAAAATCGATTTGAAATACATCATTTAGATGAACGATCCATTATATAGTATTTCTTAAAAAATATACCTATTTTATAAAGTAATCGATCAATTTGATTATGTAAAAGCCTCTCGATTTACCAAAAATCAGAGGCTTTGTAAGTAATTGGACACATCAAATGTGATCCGTAAATAATTAAGGCCAATTCTGAAGAATTGGCCTTAATTATTTATATCGTTCAATCTTAGCAGCTTCTAGTCATTATCATGATCTTCTGTCGCAAATGAAAATTTAACAGACTTTTGCGGATAAGCCTCCATACTCTTGCGGCTTGTGTTTTTGATGATGGTTTTGATACTCACGCGATCGCCCAATTTATAGTAAGTTTCTACGGTCTGATAATCCAGTAGGTAAGGACCACAAAAGTAGTTCCCATTATCATCTTTTTCGATGACCCCCTGATAAAGCCCTGTTCTTGTTTCTTTTGGCATGTTTATTTAATTTGGAGTACAAAGGTAGCAAGAATTGTGGTATATCAAGAAATCAGGAGCAAATTCGACAGATCTCGCATGATATAAGTCCCCGTTTATTTACTTTTTACACAACGTATGCCAATTTGATTATTTTGATGTACGTCTACGATTGAAACACCTGTCGCTGTTAATATCAATGCAGGCTTAGAGTTGCCTTGGACTGTTGAACTCGCCCAATAAACGCCCAAAGCACCTGTAGGAATGTTATTGCTTCCTGAAGATGATCGAACAAAATCGTTGTCAGGTAAGAACATATAATTATCCTTATTTGCGGTTGGCACAGTAGATGTTCCTAAAAACCAGCCTGTCTGGCCATTATAGCTACCTCTAGCGATACCCATACTGATTAATGATTGATATTCCGTTTGCGTAGCTGTTCGCCATCCGGTGCCTAAAGCGCCTTCACAATATGTTGCAGACCCATTTCCGCCATACACACTTCCTTTAATGTACTGAGCGGATGCAATCGTGATAGGTGAGGTGCCCATCAAGTTAGCAGAACTCCAATAGTAATTTGAGGTAGGGACATCGATCGCTCCCTTAGGTACCAAGCGAAGTTTTAAACTATATTTTACACCTTTTTGTAAGCTTAGATTTGATAAATCTATTGTTCCCGAGCGTACACCGTTTTGTGTGGAGTTGAGCGAAACTGTTCCAAAGTTCACCTTACCAGTTGTCGTTCCTTCGGTAATAATCAACGCTGCATTACTCGTCCATGCTAGACCCGTTCCACTAAAACTGACGTTACGTGCTGTCGATGTACTTCCTTGAGTGAAAAGTCCATCGGTCAATTTAACAGAAGCTGTTCCATAATTGGGAAAGACTGTACTGCTAGTCATGGAAGTAATATTACCAACCACATTGGCAGATGTACTTTCTAGGGTGGCTTGTACCTGTGTAAAAAGGTGGCTCAAAACAAGGTTTACTGTCAGTGTTTGGTTAGCAAGTACAGTTACCGGTAATTTTTTCCATAAGAGATCCGTATCTGCGCCAGTCACATTAAACGTAATGTTAGCTAGCGCTTGATTAAAGTTAACTGAAGGAAAAGTTTGACCATTTGCAACGGCGACAGCAACAAAAGTGTAAGAGCCTGCAGGAAGTGATAGATTCCAATTTGTGCCGCTAGCTGTATATGTTAAGATGCCTGTGTCTTTAATATAATTTCCTGCTGCATTATAGACCGCTATCGCATATTTGGCTCCAGTACCTAGTGAAACAGGTGTCGTTGCCAGCCGAAGTCCAGTTGATGCGCGCAACGCGTTGGATGAAGTAGAGGGTTCCTGTGTTAGTGTAGCAAGTACCGAGAGTTCACTATTAAACGGAACAATGGATTCTTGGATGCCTGAAATTTTATTAATCAAACTTTTATTGGTTGACAATTTTAATTGTGGATCTGTACCTTCATCAGAGAAAGAGACTCCACCGATTTTAACGTTAACACTCCCATCAGTTTCGGCTGCCGTGTTGCGTTCATTTTTACTACATGAGGTAAAAAGTACAATGAAGAGCGCTAGCAATTGAATAAATTGATTTTTCATTTTCTTTTTTTGGTTAATTGATCGTAAAATAAGTGACTACCACCATCCGTCACTTTTACTTTGGGTCTGTGATTCCTCGTTGTCCCATGTTTGCTTTATATCTCCAGAAGTGCGTGCATTTGAACCAGCGGCGACACCATATTCTAACAGGACGGGTGTTATTTGAATCTGGGGAGTCTGATAGGGTAGTTTGCTCGTAGCACGTTGAAAAAGTTTCTTGTTCATAACAATGTATTTTATAAGTTGAAATATTTTTATTTTGTTAATCAGCCCACGGCTTATTTCATTGACTAGTGCATGAGACATTAGCCTAGAATGATATGGCATGTTTAAATTCTGTTGTAAAAGACGCATTTAATCGCGTTACTTAACCACTATTAAACTGGATATAGCATGTTTATGTGATGTTTCAGATTGGATATAGCAGAAACATGTTAGGCTTGTAGCTGAATATCTACATGCTTGTAAAACAGGTTATTAGGATTGTCTTAAATAGTTATATTTGTCTTACTAGATTAATAAATAGGCCATACTTATGAAAACCACTAGCCATGCGGTCATCTTAGATGACCAGAAAATAGTTGCTTTTTCGTTCGCACTCTTATTAAAACGGGAATGTGGAATAGATCTGGTGCAATCCTTTAACCAAGGGTCCGAATTCCTTCAGTTTTTACGCGCTTTTGGAAAGCAGGATTTGTTTGTTTTTTTGGATTATTATCTCCCAAACGAAAATGGCCTTTCGCTATTCACCGAAATCAGGCGTATAAATGGAGATGCAAAGGTCATCTTTTTGACTGGAGCGACTGCTCCAGCCGTGATATCGAGTATTCTTCAATATCGTCCAGAAGGTGTCCTGAGCAAATCTTGTGAATTAAGCGAGGTATTAGCTTGCTTTGAGGCTATCAAGAAAAAGGAAATATATATATGTGGTGAATTTGAACGTATCTTGTCTACACAGGATAAGAGGATTCAAACCTTCACGCCGAGGGAGATTGAAGTATTGCAATACTTTTCAGAAGGTTATAGTGTCGCTGAAACTGCTTCAAAAACCTTTTTGAGTCCACATACTGTAGTTGCCCATCGCCGGAAAATGATGGCAAAAGCAGATTGCCAAACGATCGGACAAATGCTCAAATATGCGCGTGAGCATAATTTAATTTAGGCAACAAGCGCAACAATGTCGTGCGCTTGTTGGAATAAATAATACGGAATAGGGTAGGATTTTGTAATTAAAACCGGTAACCTACGGATAATGCAGTGCGGATACCGGCAAATGGTCCGCTTGTGCTTATGGTGACGCCTTCAGCATTCACTTCCTTTTTGATGTTCAGGATATTACTGTCGAACTCATCCAATTGTTTTTTGACTTCGCGTTGTTCATCTGCATTTAGTGAGGTTTTCCCAGCAAATGTTCCATGATTGAATCCGTAATTTGGACCAATAATACGCCAATCGAGATAAATATTTTGACCGAGTCGCCATTGGCTGCCGACAGCTACACCAGCAGTAAAAGCGTTCAATGTGCCCGAAATCGGTACCTCTCTGTGATAATTAGACTCATCGACGGTAATTTTAGTATGTACATTATAGTTGGCGTATTTAACAAAGGGCGCTATATAGAAGCCTTTTAAAGCTTCTTTGTTGCCTAGGTAGAAACGTACTTCTGGCGTGATGGAAAAAGCCCCTAATTTGGCTTCGCCCAAAATATTGTTATCATCATCAAAAGCAGATTCCCAAAGCGATTTAAATGGTAGGCTAGCATCTGGACGATAGCTTACAGTTCCATTGATCGATAAGTGCTCATTGATTGATCTTTCATATTCCAGCGAAATATTCCCAACGGTTAGTGGCCAGAGATTTAGTTTGATAAGATTTGATTTTTCTTGTGCTTTTAGTCCCGAGATGGTACATATCCCAACGGTAAGCATGGCAAGGTAGCGCAATTTCATAGTAGTTGTTCCAAAATTCAGGTAGCAAAGATATTGGAATATATTTTTAATCCGCACAGCATGGTTGGGGGTGTTAATTTGTTTTTTAAGCATTATATCTCCTAATGGTTTAGATTTTAGTTCTTTACAGAACGGCAGGAAGTTGAATTTTGTTGTTTAAATTTTTATTAATTTTTGTGTCATGGACTATTGGACAGTTTTTTTGCTTGTAAAGATATCCCTTTAAAGTATGGGCAAAGTTGCTAGGCAGGGGTAAAAGTGATGTTTACAAAAGGAATGGGTGGGGAAATAGTTCAGAAATTTTATGATTGCCAGACTTTAGGATATACACTGAGGGAGTGGACCCCTCAGTGTATTTAGTATATTAAAGTTTGTTGCCTTCTAAAGTACTTATACTTTTGGCCGGTATTGTCAAGGAATAGACGCCTGAACTATTTGGACTCACAGCCCCGACGTTACCCCAATGGCCCGAACTTGTTGCGGTGGTCTGATAGTTGTTCAATGCACCACTCGCAAAACCGCCGAGGTTGATGTCCAATGGAACCGCTGCCGTACCTGTGTTGGTAACAACGAGTGCAAATTTACCGGTTTGCGGATCTTTATAAGCCGAAATCAATAATCCATTTGCATTCTGAACCGCTACATTGATTCGCATATAATTCGCTTTAATAAATCGGGAATAATGACCCATCACATCATACGTTTTTGGGAACTCCAAAGAACCATCACTTTTTGTACATATGAGTGCCTCATTATTCTGAAAAGCCAACATACCGAGCCAAAACACATACGCATTGGCATTGCAATCCGCAAGAAGCTTGTGCATGTTAACTGCAAGTTTCAGGCCGCCTTCAATGCCACTGTCATAGTTGCCGCCATCATCGGAAGCTTCGGTTACCCACATCGGTTTACCTCCGATACTAAAATTCCACATGGAAGGACTCTGGTTAAATCCACGTTGTCCTGTGATAATGCCGCTGATCTCTACGTAACCATGGCCTGCAAGGATGTCTACGTTACTTCTGTCCATGCCTGAGAGGAAATTATCAGCAGTTCCCCAAGCCGCATTTTCGGATGATACAATTTTGGTGGATTGAAGACCTGCGCTATTTAACTCAGGACGTAGATTGTTGGTAATAAACTGCCCAAGATGAGACGAGTCCCAATAAGAAGCATCCCAGTCCGAAAAGACATTTTCAGGCTCATTTGACGGGGAGATCGCATTGATTGTAATTCCTTCATTCTGAAATGATTTTACAAATCCAGTCAAGTAGCGGGCAAAAGCCGTTGAAGAAGTATTAAAATTAAGTCCATTAAACCATTTTGCTGAAATACTGCTTGTATTGGTTTTCATATATAAGGGGGGCGTCCATGTACTTGCCATAACGAATGGAACCTCATATCTTTCCTTCGCTTTCTTCATAATCCAGACCTGTCCAAGTTGCTCTTTCTCGTCTGCTGTCAAATTCTGATAGGCTGCGCTATTTCGATCAACATCAATTGACACTCCTGCCGGTTTAATGGTGACCACTTTGGTCTGCTGATTAAAAGGGTAGGTGTGAAGTACCTTGCCGCGAAGGATATTTAGTTTCAGCCCGCTGCCTCCCCATAGATAATCCAGGATACTATCTCTTTTTGCAGATTCAAAGAATGGAACGATCCGGCCTCCGAAAGCACCAAATCCATCAATCTTTTGATAGGTTTGATCCCAATTCAATGTTGCAATTGCTGCTCCTGCCTGAGCGGATACCGCAGCTTTTTTGTTGAGTAGTGCCTCTGGACCTTCAGGAGTCAGTGAAGTTTTTTGGCAACTAAAAATAGAAAATGTGGAAACTACAGCCAAAACAGTATAAAGTCTGTTCCGGCGACTGGTTAATTTTAACATAACTTAGTTTTTAAGATTTGTGAATGAATCAATAATTTAATTGTGCTAGGCTTTTTAAGCCGTTCTCATCGTCGTTGTTTTGTTTTGCCTCCTTTCTTTAGTTAAAAAATTAAACATTCACCGATTTCCACATTGGTTAGTAGTTGAAAATTAATAATATTTTGTGATAATTTATTATATACTCTATTATTTTTTATCGATTTAAAAATAAATACATATTCTTTTAATGGTAAATTAATTTAGCTCTTCAAATTATTGACAAGAGATTTTATTGTTTTGTCACAAAGACGTGTTCGTGTTGATGGATTCTTGAACCTTAAGGAACAATGCTTCACAAAAGCAGCATTGTTCCTTAAGGAAACGATTACGGTAATGTTGTCAAATTAATTGATGGCGCTGTACCATTACCAGGGCGTGTAAACTTTGTCCCAGGATTGACGACTGTATTGAAAAATCCACCGTTTTTCAGGAAAAAGCTAGTGCCTGTTATTCCTCCCATAGCGTCTATGCGTTGGTTGTTGGAGTAGGTTGCGTCGACGGTAAAAGTGCTTTCGACGACCTGTAGCCAAGTTCCAGCTGACGTACGAACCCATTGATTGCTATACTCTGCAGAGCGGCCAAGGAAACCGTTGTCGGCGTTAAAATTTTCAAGGAAACTATGGAAACCTGTTAAATAAGTATTTGTTTTAGGGCGTTTCCAGCTCGCAATGAGCGTCCAGGTATTGGTCGAAGGGTCATTAAACCATGCCGTAAAATCAGTACTTCCATTGTTGTCAGGTTCTCCCTTCAATAAAAATTTATAGGTAGTAGCGGCAGTCCAATTATACTTGAGGTAACTTTGTCCGCCGGAACCTTCGCCACCGAACTCACCTGTCGTGGTATTTGTTCCTTTTCTATTTAATGTAATACGGTCTTCCGCTGGTATTTGGGATGGGTTATCGGTGCTGTATGGACTCCATACCGAAAATAGTATTCGACGCTCGGTTGCCGAGTTTACCTGCATACCAAAATAGCCTTGGCCAAATCCATTGGCCATAAAGTAAGAGCCTATTTTATCTTCACCGGTAGGGACTTTCACCTCACTATAGTAGTACGAAATTTGTTGATTGGTCGGAATAGTATAGCTGAGATGGCAGGAAGGACCCCGTCTGGACCAGTAATACGTGTTGTCTACATTGTTGTCACTGTAAATGACAGTGCCATTTGTTGCTGAACTATCTAAAATTAAGTGTGATACATCTGCAAAGTAACCACCTGACTTGGATATACCCTGAAGATCCATCTTTATATATCCAGCGGTATTTAACGAATAGGTGCCGACAGTGTAATCCTGGAGTGTTCCGCCCTTAAGTTTGATTTGTTTGCTTACGCCGTTGATTGTTAATTTTACCGTACTGCTATCTCCGGCAGGAAGGACTTTAGCTCTAATTTTTACACGTAAAGCGCCCGCTTGCGGTACTTTTGCATAGGTACTGACGACACTATTGGTATTGGTCCAGTTTGCTAGACCATTGCTGTTGATCACTTCAACCGCGCCGGCAGGAGCAGACGTAACAAAGGCATTGCCGCCCAATGGTACCTCATAGCCATTCACACCCGGTGAGGCTGCCCGTAGCGCCAACTTTTCTTCTGAATTTGTTTGAACCTCGTTCTTTTGGCAAGAAATAAGGCTTGCCAGCGCCACAAATAGCAGCAGTGTAGATTTGGGATATCTCATAATTTAAATTTAATTGTTCTCCCTAATTTTATAAATACAATTGAATTAAACGAAAAATATTAAACGCAATCGTTTGTGTGAATTGTTTTTGTAACAAAACGAATACTTTAGGCGATGGCCATTATCCATTTAATGACCTATCGTTAACTAAACATTGTCATGTACAATAGTTTAAATCGTCCTCAATGGGTGGTTTCCAAGAAATTCCATACTTTGCTTTTTAGGTCATACTTTAATGCCGACTAATTTTTACATTTGAAAGAAAAGCTGCTTTCATCGTTTTTTGTAAGTTCGCGACTTCATAATTTGCGGTGTTAATTGATTGCGATCAGTCCAGCAAGCAGCGTTAGACTCAAACCCTAAGAGACTGCAGTTTCGTTGCTGCTACAAACTGGTCACTTGCAGCTGGCCTAATGGTTAGGAGCAGTCGCTATTCTGTCTGAAGACATCACTCTTGCTGAAGACATATACACGTGCTGCTCCCTAGGCCATTTGCACTATTCAGCCAGTCTATCAGCATGCCGGTGCATAAGTTTCCAGCTGCCTTGCTCTTTTCTAAATATTTCAGTAACCCGGAGATTGAAAGTTACAGGTGCATCTTGTCCTTTCATTTTAACCGACGAACGTTGGATGCCTGTCCAGTAGGCAAGGGAGTCACTTGCATCCTGATGGATCACTTCAAATTCATTTTCCGCATGCGGAAGAAAATTGGAGGCTCCCTGTTCATTGAAATTATTCACCTGAGATACGCCTGAGATGTATATTCCATTAGGCGGGAAAATTGTTGCTGGATCACTTGTTACAGATAAATCTTTTAGGGAGTCAAAGTTTCCTTCCACAAAATCTGTGGAAGCTTTTAGTCTGATCGCCATAAACTTTTCGAAATCCGAGAGGGTTGCATTGTCTGTTTTCATATCTTTTATTTTTGTTTAGCTTATGCAAAGTTCCCAAAATGGATTTATTTTACCCTGTGACGATCGTCACATAATGTTAGTGGGTCAATCTTCGTTTACGGATCCTGCTTAATGTTTCCCGGGCTACCCCCAAAAAGGAAGCTAATTGAGAAAGCGGCACGCGTTGAAGGATTTCAGGATAGTTGCTTTCCAGATAAGACAGCCGTTCAGTCGCGGTATAAAGTTTAAACAGATTTGCGAATTCTTCCTGTCGTGAAGCGAAATGCCGAATACAATGCCGTCCCAAACGCTCGATTTCTATGGACTGTGCCGCGAGTTCAAATAGTTTTGTCCTATCAAAAATTATGGCCGTTAGCGCTTCGCAGGCAACGATATTAAATTCGGATTTTTGTCCGCTGCCAAAGCTTTGAACATTGGTTGCAATGTCATTTTCAAAAAAAAATCCTGTATTCTTCACCGTACCGTCTATAATATAATAGCTTTTACAATAGCCTTTGTCGATGTAAAAGAGCGAGTCGCACACTTGTCCCTGCTCCAGCAGCAGTTCATTTTTTTTGAAGTGACGCAATGTCAAGGCCGGTTGCAGTAAGTGCCAGCTATCCGTTGAAAAATCGACCAGTGTGCGAGTATAATTGCGAAGATTGTCCATAATCAAAATTAAAAAAAATTGAGCGCGCATATAGTCTATTTTTCTGTTGTAGCCATTTTAATGTTCACTTTCTGAATAGTCAAAATAGTTTATTTAACACCTAAGCTTTCCGCAACGAGCTGTTTACCGTAATTTTCAAAACTGTTATAGAAATGCCGCCTTTGGTCTTTGTAAACTTTCTAAAAATGGAAATGAGGCAATACAACGTTTAGTAAGCTAGCTATTTGGCACTCGTATCATCGTCATAATAACACATCATATAGTGAAAGTAGTCGATCATCTTCAGGTAGTTCTCAATACTGATGTATTCATTGGTACTGTGCATACTCTGCTGTTCGGCGTGATTAATTTTAACTGGCATAAAGCGATAGACATGGTCGCTGAGCTGCTGATATTTGACGGCATCGGTGCCGCCCACGGTGAGGTACGGCGTAACGATAAGATCTGGGTAAAGTCTGCGGATGGAAGTTTCCATCATTTTATAAGCTTTAGCATCTGTAGGTGAAACTTTAGATGCTTCGCGCGCATTGTCCACCTGTTCAATTTCAACATCAAAGCCAGCGGTTGCCTGCTTGACATGCTCGTTAACTTCTTGCAGCGTGTTTTCGGGCAGCAGCCTAAAATTGACGACAAATTCGACTTCCGGTGAAAGTACATTAGGGGCGTCGCTGCCTTTCATCATCGTCAGTGCAGTAGTCGTCCGAACCAGCGCATTGGTCGAATGGTTTTTTGTCAGTTGCGCCAGGAGCATGGGGTTTAGGAGCCATTGGTTAGCGATGGCAAACCGGGAGGCAAAGGGCATGCTACCACCAACCTGTTGAAAGAAATTCTGGATAATAGGGCCGATCTGTGCTTTCATCTGATGATTTTCTAAGCGTTGCATAATGATTGCCGCTTTACCTATTGCGCTTTCTGTTGGTGGCATCGAAGAATGGCCGCCAAGGCCTTTAACCTTGATTTTTAAGGACAAGAATCCCTTCTCCGCACATCCGATCAACGCCACATCCGAGCTGATGCCGTTGACCGATCCTTTTTCCAGGATCAATCCACCCTCGTCATAAATGGCTTCAAATTTCAGTCCCTTTTCCTTAAAGTAGTCTGCGATCTTGGTTGCACCACGTAAGCCGCCGACTTCTTCATCAAAACCAAAAGCCAGGTAGATATCCCGTTTGGGCTGTACCTGCTCGCGAACAAGCTGCTCGGTAGCTTCCAGCAGGGAAAATAGCATACCTTTCATGTCCAAGCTCCCACGGCCATAGATGCGGCCGTTGGCTATAGCACCCGAAAAAGGGGCATAATCCCATTCTTCAGCTATTTCGCTTACTGGCGGCATGGGCTTGTCTTTAGGCTGGAACACATCGGACGCATTGTTTTTAACAGCAGCAGATCCGGGCGGGACAACATCGGTATGGGAAAGAAAAAGTAAAGGGAGCAAGTTATTGTCGCTGCCCCTAAGCCGAAAGACCAACGCATGGTTATTGACCGTATAGGTTTCCAATGACTGATAGATCAAGGGAAAACTGTTCCTGATATAAGTATTGAATTCTATAAAGGGAGCATGGTTAAACAAGGCGGAGTCGCCGATCGAGATGGTGGCAATTTTGATGCCGCCGGCAAATCGGGCGATAATGCTGTCATTGACTGTGGGCTGCAGTAGTGCAGCATTAGATTTTTTGATAGGGGCAAACGGATAAGTCAGTGTTCTGATCAAAAGCCCTATGATAAATAAGATTAGTAAGATAAAAAAGATGACGAGAATTTTCTTCATAACAGACTTTGCGTTAACTCCTTCGCTCACATGACCGGCAGCGGGGAAATCACCGCCGGGTCAATGATAGCATTTCTAGTAGAACACCTAAGCAGCCCGTTTGTTTCCCTATTTTCCTCGTTAAATATGCAAGAGTTCAAATTCCACACGTCCGGTTTCCATCCCATTGACAATAATGGAGATTTGATGTGTTCCTGCATAAAATTTTCGGGTCGTTATCAATTTAAAAGACTGTTTCCGTTCAATATAGTTTATTTCAGCCCCCTGATAGATCCGTTCACTGATTTTAAAAACTTTTCGCGCCAGCTGGCCGTTCGATTTTTTGTAATATAGGCCATATTCCAGACGCAGTGATTTAGGAACGCTATTTCCATTCGCAATCTGAAAGGAAAAAATAAGATGATCACCTATTTTAACGGTCGGTGTATGAACGCTGAGGTTCTTTACCTGGAAATCATGGCTATCCAGCCCATAAAAGTGTAGGATCTCGGGCTGTCCCTGCTTGAGCAGGGTACGACTACCATGTTTAATGATCGCATCCGTATTTTTGCTGATGCCATTCCATTTTCTGGCAATGGACAGCACAAGATGAGGATGGTCTTTGGCAATATCGTTGAGATTGTTGGCGACGCTTCTTCTGACACTATCGGAGGGATCGTTATTGAGATTTTCAAGTATGGACAAAATGGGCGCTGGATCGTTTTTCAGCGATGGAATGGCCATTGCCCAGGGAAGTCTGGGCCTGGATCCTTCACTTGCAAGCCGCCGGACCTGTGGATGCGGACTTTGGGACCATTTTTCCATTTCGCTGATCATGCGGGCTCCATATTTTATAATAAATGGACGTACGGCAAATTCGCAGGTGATAAATTGCGTAATGATTTCAAATGATTGTACAGCAGTCTCAAAATCATCGATACCGTATGTTTCGATATAGTCCGGAAAAATAACATATTCCAGACCTCCACGATGGTTGGTTTCCATGAGATGTCGCACAACCTGCCTGAGTAAAGAAGCCGCTTCGGAAAAAGAGGTCGGCATGAATTCATGCAGGGTGGCAGTGCTGTGTTTTGTACGCTGTTTCCATTCCATTTCGTTAAAATTGCCTGCAAAAATGCGCTTGATAAACTTTTGTCTGTCAAAATTGCTGTCGACACGATGGAACTGATCTGCGATAAACTGATAGAATTCCCGGGTGTATATGTCTTTAATTAGGGCCATGAGCTGAATGCCGGTTAAATATCCGTTAAGGAAGACAAGATACTATTTTAGACGGCAGTATCCTGTCTTTTTGTCAAGAGTTAAATGATGGTATCTAAACCAAATTTTTTGATTGCTTCGGCGGTTACGGGCGTGAAAAAGTTAACCAGGTTGCCATCGGGGTCAGAAAAAAGCAATGAGCGATTTCCCCAGGGCATAGTCGTCGGCTCCTGAATGATTTTTGGCGTGCTATTTTTGATCCGAATATATTCCTGATCGACATTTTCCACTAAAAATTCAATGATCATAGGGGAACTATTGTCCGCAACAACGAGGTTATCGCCAAATAGTTGCATGGTACGGGTGCTTCCGATAGCTATGGTGATTGAATCCGTTGAAAACTCGGCAAAGTCTGGGGTAAACCATCGTGCTGTGAGTCCCAAAATTTCTTCATAGAAAGTAATCGATTGCTGCATGTCGTTTACAATCAGTCGAATGGATAGTAGTTTCATCTTGTGTATATTTGTTGAAGACAAAATTAAAGCGCGCTATTGACAATAGCATGTCAATAGCGCGCTTACGAATGTGGAAAAATTTAATGATGAGCACTAGGTGAGCACATCATCAATAATTCCAAATTCCTTTGCTTCAGCTGCGACCATCCAGTGATCCCGGTCGCTGACATCATGTACTCTTTGATAGCTCTGTCCACTATGTTTGGCGATAATATCGTATAGTTCTTTCTTGATCTTTAACACCTGATTGGCTGTGATTTCGATGTCGGAAGCCTGTCCCTGAACGCCGCCCAGCGGCTGATGGAGCATCACACGGGCGTGTTCCAGCGCACTACGTTTGCCCGGAGCCCCACCGCATAGTAATATGGCACCAAAGGAGAGGGCCATGCCGGTACAGATCGTCGCAACATCCGGGCTGATCAATTGCATCGTATCGTAGATGCCCAATCCGGCATAAACTTCACCGCCCGGCGAGTTGATATACATATGGATATCTTTTTTGGGATCGACTGATTGGAGAAATAGCAGTTGTGCCTGTACGATATTGGCAATATTGGATTCTACGGCAGCACCCATAAAGATAATGCGGTCGATCATCAATCTGGAAAATACGTCCATCTGTGATACCCTTAATTCGCGCTCTTCGGTGATGTACGGCGTCATGGCCAATGGAATACGGGAGCGCTCGACACTGGAAATATAATGATCTACCAGATCTTTTTGGGCATAGCAATGCCCCACCGCAAATTTGCGGAATTCATTTTTGTCGATAATCATGCTGTTAAAATTTTAGGATTTGCGAAATAGCCTTATTATTTTTTGGCTGAAAGAGTTATGTTTAGGATGTGTAAACAGCCTTTGCTGTACAGCTTCAATTTCCAATTTCAGTTGTTTGCGCCCGAATTGCCGAATAGCATCATAAGTTTTTTGCTGGGCAGTCACTTTGTCTGCCAATTCTTCATCCAAGAGGAGTTTTGCTTCAAAAAGCAGCACATCCTCCGGTTGAGCTATTCCAAAGATATAAGCTTCTATCTGCTGGGTTTCATTCCATGAAGTCATCATAAACCAAAGATTTTTGTTTAACGGATGCTCTTACTTTCTCCAGGCATTTGAATTTCTGTACCGTGGCGCTCCTCGTTCCGGAATAGCCATATTCATCGGCAATTTCCTGCAGTGACATTTGATCGTAATAGAAGCTTTTCAGTAGTTCCAGACATTTACGTCCGGCAATTTCCAAAAAGCGGAACAACCTTGTGCGGGAAGGAGATTCTTCCACTGTCAGGGCAAGATCGACATGGTCCAGGGACAGCTGATGCCCCGACTGACCATAACGTTTCAGCCAAAGGTTTTTGGCCGTTCCGATCAGATAACCGATATCGTTGTTCAAGGGAGTGGCTGTCAGAATAACCTGCTCGTAATAAGCGATCAAGGCATCCTGAAATACATCCTTTGCTTCCTCTAAATTACCGCCCCTGCGGCTGATATAGCCGGCTACGGTTGGAAATGCACGCTTGTACAGATTCATAAAGAGTTCCTGCCGGTCCATTGTTCGATTTGAATTGATCAATTGCTGCATAGAAATATCATTTATAGACATGTACCAATTTAGGTAAAAGTATCACCTTTTATCTGAAAATAATTCAAACAGAAATGCCTCTCTAAATGAGAGGCATTCTTATAGGGAAGTACAATTGCCGTTTACCCGTTGTTTTCTAAATGGAGTTCCATTTGGATATTGCACCGTTGATAGGGGCTGGGATAACCACTAATTTTTTTGAAGCCCAGTTTATAATAGAGATTGATTGCTGGTTTCAGGATGGTATTGCTCTCCAGAAACAGTTTTGAGGCCCCTAGTGTTCTTGCTTCTTCAATAACTGCTTTTCCGAGGAGATAGCCAATACTTTTGCCCTGTACTGTTGGTGAAACAGCCATTTTTGCTAGTTCGTAATCAAAATCGGGATGGTTCATTTTAATGATTGAGCAGACACCCACGGGCTCGTCCCGGTAAAGAGCAACCATAATTTTTCCACCTTTGGCCAAAATATACTCTTCGGGATTGTCAAGTGCCTTATGATCGGTTTCTTCCATTTCAAAATAGGTTGAAATCCATTCCTCATTCAAAGACTTAAAAGCCATACGATAGGCCGGATGGTATGGAACAATTTTGATATCCTTGCTTTCGCGCATCTTCTGTTGTTCCTGCACACGTTTCAGCAAAGATTTTTGTTCGAGGAGGAATTCCCATTCCGCCAAGGCTTCCCAAAGATTGTGTGTAGCTTCCTGGATGATGCCGTCGATGGCGCGATCGATATCGCCGCATTGGATCCGCATTCTTTCCCAAAGCATTTTACCTTTGTCGGTCAATCCGACCATATTTCTCCGTTTATCCGTTGAGCGAAGATTATCTTCCAATAACCCTGCTTTGATCATTTCTTTGACGATTTTGGTGACTGAAGGCTGGGAGTGACCAATCTCCGTGGCGATCTCTGTGATCGTTTTGGAATCACCTTCCGACAAGATAAAGAATACAGGAAACCATTTGGGGGCAAAATCAATCTGATAGAGTTCATGTAATCGGGTGGCTTCCTCTGTTATGTTGGATGCCATATAGCGTAGTCTGCTGCCCAAGGCTATTTTTCCAGTTTTTTCAAATAGTTCCATCGTATTATAAGTAATTATATAACCAGTTATACAAATATAGGGAAATAGTTTAAACTTTTAGAAATTAAAGCTTGAGAAA
>JALAGS010000233.1 GCA_022712315.1 Sphingobacterium sp.
TGAGATAAACACGTTAATAATGGAATAATTTATACCGTTTTTGCTATTTTTTTTGTAATAATTTTTATATTGTTAAATAACGACACCGCTGCCGTTATAATTGCAATAAAATATCCTAATGTTATGCTAAAAGTATTCAAAGTTATCCTGCTAATTTATTGTGCTGTTTTTCTTTCAGCCTGTTCTTCCAACTATCTTATGACATTCAATGGGGAGAATGTAAAAAAAGATGAAGACAAGGGAACGTTTTCATTTAATAATGATACAGTACAAATTGATTATTCCTTTGCCGATAGAGACGGTAGAATCTATCTTCGTATCGGAAATAAAATAGACAAACCCATTTTATGGGATATGAAAAGTTCGGCCTTAGTTATTAACGGTAAAACGCTTAGCTATTCTGCTGAACAAGCTGCATTTAATGGAAAGGTGAATGCTTCGGTTTCCGATATGGGGGCGAATAAATCCTCGATATTCAACGATACTTGGGTTAATGGTTATATCACAGGGTCAGTAAGCTTGCCTAAAGACGTGGTGCTTATCCCGCCACATGCCTATGTGGATGGGCATTATTTTGATTTTAAAAATGATGTTAAGTCCATTGTACGATCATCCACAAAAGAGAAAGTGTATATGTATGATACGAATGGGGAGAGTTATGCGGTAAAACTTGCTCGATTTGAAGGAGCTGAATCACCCTATATTCTACGTAGTTATCTAAGTTATTCGATTGTAGACGAAGGTAAAGCTGTTTTTAAAACGACAGAGCAAAAATTTTATGCGGCCCAGCTTTGGCAGACCGGTACAGTAGCGCTTAATAATATTCTTGAATTATATAATAAGCGTGGTGATGTGATGGCTGTGAAAGAGAAAAAAGGACAAGGGGCAATGATTGTTGGGGGAGCTTTGGCACTCACCGCAGTGGCTGCCGCAATTGACCCTAAAGAAGGGCAATAGCACCCAGGTTAGCGATGATAGCTCGACTGACCAATAAGAAAGGTGTTCCCGCTTTTTGAATTCGCACAGCCATTTAAATTTACGGGTATTTAAGAAATTTTAAGAACCGAACCCGATAGAGACGGGTTCGGTTTTTGTTATTTATGAGGCCGTGAAATTCGTTAGCGTCTTATTTGACCGATGTACCATCTACAATCTCTTCGTCCGCTTTGCTGATCAATCTGGTCTCCTTTTTTAAATCACCAAATATTTCGATTTGACCATCTATGCTGCGTCCTTTCTGTACAGGAACACGTCGTGTTTTGCTATCAACGACAGCAATCACGAAACTCCCTTCACCAGATGTAAATACAGCTGACTTCGGAACCACAAACGTACTGTCTTGGGAGGTTAAAGGTAATTCAACCTCTGCGACCATGCCCGGTAATAACTTGTTGTCTGTGTTGATAATGTCGATTTCGATCCTTTCAGATCTCAGCCTGCTATCTAGCGCTCCCGACTTGCGTGCAATTTTCCCGGAAAACATTTGCCCTGGCAATGACTTGACCGTAAATTGCAAAGGTTGGTTTTCAGCTAAAAAACCGGAATATTGTTCTGGAACGGCGACAGCTAATCTGAGCTTACGTTGTTGTTGAATGGTCATGATCGGCATCTCCGAGCCACGTCCAGCAGGGCCGACGTAGGCACCTTGATTGACATTCCTTGTTGCGATTATACCATCGAATGGCGCTCTGATTTCCAGGTAATTCAATAAGTTTTGTACTTCAGCGTAAGCGCTTTTCGCTGCCTGGTACTGTGCGAAATCGGCATTCTTTTTCGCTTCGGCTACCTCTAGATCCAGTCTGGCTACAGTTCCCTCGACTTTACTGGTTTCAAAGAGTCTGTCGTAGGTACTTTTGGTCGCCATATAGACTGCCTCTTGTGATTTCAGCCGCGATTTTGCCGCTGAAAGCTGCGAACTTAATTCTGGAGCTTCGAGCACAGCCAACAATTGGCCAGTATGTACTTTACTCCCGATGTCTACATTCAGGCTCTTGACATAGCTGCTGACCTTGGCATAAATCTCCACCTGCTGAAATCCACTTATTTCTCCGGGGATCTGCATTTTATTTGTTAATTTTTGTTTGGTAGGTGCAAATGTTTCCATTACTGGAGTTGCAGCCTCTGGAGCTTCTTTTTTTGCATTTTCCTCGGCAGCCGAATGGCATCCTGTCAAGGATGCGATCAGACCGGCGATAGATAATATTTTGAACAGATTATTTTTCATATTTTAAAGATTATACTGCTTTTACGATAAAGGTTTTAATGCGGCAATATAGTGTTTACTTTCTTTGTCTTCAGGATCTAATGATATCGATTGTGTACTGCTTTTTTCTTGCGCCCAAGCAAATATAAGGGGTAGAATGACCAATACAGCGAATGTCGAAAATAGTAAACCTCCGATTACGGCCCGGCCCAGTGGCGAAACTTGTTCACCCCCTTCACCATGGCCAATGGCCATAGGGAGCATACCTACAATCATGGCTAAACTGGTCATGATAATTGGCCGAAGTCTTAAGGATGCTGCTTCACGGGCTGCAGCCAGAGCGTCCCCATTGTGCCGGCGGATATGTTCGGCATTGGTGATGAGCAAAACGGCATTCGCGATGGATACACCCACCGACATGATAATCCCCATGTAGGACTGCAAGTTGAGGGTAGATCCGGTCAACAATAGCAAAATCAATGACCCCAACACAACTGCGGGAACAGTGGTAAGTACAACCATAGAGACTTTGAACGATTGAAAGTTAGCCGATAGCATCAAAAATATGACGATGATAGCTACAGCAAGGCCAGATTCGAGGCTGCTCATCGTCTCTGATAATACTTTTCCAAGTCCTATTTGCTCCATTGACAAGCCGCGAGGAAGTTCACCGAGGGCTTTGATACTACGCTGTACATCCTTAGAAGCCGTTTTTAAATCTGTATGATCAATGTTGGCTGTAACCGACACATAGGGCATTGCACCTAAATTGTCATTTTCGCCATAGGTGAAGGACGGTGTGATCGTTGCGACGTCGCTCAGAATTGGCCGCGCTGAATTTTTCAATAAAGGAATTTCACCGATTTCTTTCTCATCTTTCATTTTATCGATGGGAACCTGAACCTGGACGTTATAGGAAAGACCCGCTTTTTCATCGATCCAGGTATTTTTTTCAGTATAACGCGAAGAAGAAGTGGATGCGATGAGCGATCGCGTTACTTCACTTAGATCGATACCCAATTGTGCCGCCCTGACGCGGTCTATCTTAATATCGTAAGAAGGATATTTAATGGATTGGGCCAATTGCACATCCCTAAAGTAAGGGATTGTTTTTAACTCTTCGATCAATTTACCAGCATACTTCTCGTTGTTTTTTTTGTTTTTTCCAGCGATCCGAACTTCAATAGGGGTAGGCGATCCCTGACTTAACACTTTATCCGTAAGTTCGATCGGTTCAAAGGATACCTGTACATCGGGAACTGCCGCTTTCAGACGTTTCCGATATTCATCACGGAAACTGTCCATATCGTGATGGTAGTCTTTAAGAGCAATCTGGAAAACAGCTTCATGTGGCCCAGCCATAAAAAGATAAATCGGTGATACCGAAAATTGTCCTGGATGTTGACCAATATAGACTGAAGATATAGCGATATGCTCTTTACCGACTAGTTTTTCCAATTCAGCCAGGGCTAGCTTTGCCTTTTCTTCGGTACGTTCGATACGTGTACCCTCAGCGGCACGAAGACGCATTTGGAACTGACTGGAATTGACTTTCGGAAATACATCCTGTCCGATTGTAGAAAGTAAAATGACAACAAGACTTATCGCACCAAGCAGATACACCACCGTTATGGTTTTCTTTCTTTTGAATAGGCGATCGATCATTTTCATGAATCTGTTTCTGAACCGTTCAAAAATACTGACCTTTCCATCGTTGTTAAAGTCTTCCCGTTCCACCAGTAGTTTTTTCTGATTCATCGTATCCTGTTCGGATTCTACGGTCAATCCAGATGCGGCAAATTGAGCTTCGTCTGCATTCAAACCTTTCGGTTCGGTGGCATGCGGCGCTTTATGTGCATGATCTTTCATGAGCCAGTTTGCCATAATGGGAACGAATGTCTGCGAAAGGAGAAAGGATATGATCATTGAAAATCCAATGGACAAAGCCAGGGGAAGAAACAATGACCCTGGAATTCCTGTCATTGTAAATGCCGGCGCAAACACGGCTAGTATACAGAGTAGAATCAATAATTTGGGTAAGGCAATTTCCTTACAAGCATCCCAAATAGCCAAGGCTTTGGGTTTGCCCATGTCCAGATGCTGGTGTATATTTTCTATCGTCACGGTACTTTCGTCGACCAGGATACCTATAGCTAAGGCCAGCCCGCTCAGGGACATGAGGTTGATGGTCTGCCCGAAAAGTTTGAGAAAGAGGACTCCTGAGATAACGGATATCGGAATGGTGAGGATGACGATCAGGGCTGCTCTTCGATCTCCTAAGAATAACAGGACCATTAATCCGGTCAGGATGGCGCCAATAGCGCCTTCGGTAATTAAACTTTTTACTGAATTGATAACGTACACAGATTGATCAAATTCGTAGGAAAGTTTGACGTCATCGGGTAAGTTCTCCTGAATTTTTGGGAGTGCTGCTTTTAAATTTTGGACAACTTCCCATGTCGAGGCATCTCCAGCTTTAGCAATACTGACGTAAACAGAGCGCTTGCCGTTGACCAAAGCATAGCCAGCGGTCACATCGGCTCCATCTTTTACTGTCGCGATATCCCCTAGGTAAAGGTTTTGTACGCCACCTTTAAACAGTGGGATTTTCTCAAAGTCTTTGACATCCTTAATGGTGTTGTTGGTCGGAGTAATATAATTTTTATCCTGTATACGTACATTTCCAGCGGGTGCGGTCTGGTTGTTGAGACGTAAGGCTTCTACGACTTGATCGGGCGTCATATTGTGGCTCCGCATTAAGTCTGGATCAACGTTGACCTCGATCGTACGTGGACTTCCCCCAAAAGGGGGAGGCGACAATAGACCGGGGATCGACGTAAACGAGGCGCGAACATACACATTGGCGAGATCTTGCAGTTCATTATTTGAACGCTTACTGCTGCTCAATACCAGTTGACCTACAGGAAGAGATGAAGCATCAAACCGGATAATGAAAGGCGGTTGTGAACCCGGGGGAAATGATGCCTGGATCCGGTTGGCTAATGCACTGAGTTCGGCTGCTGCCTGCGCCATGTTGGTATCTTCGTAATAAGATACTTTCATTAAGGTCAGCCCTTGGATATTTTTGGTTTCAATGGATTTGACCCCATTGGCAAAAAGAAGGATGTTGACGTAGTTTTTGGCAAAATAAGATTCCATTTGATCTGGCGAGTAGCCGCCAAATGGGTGGGCAATATAAATAACCGGAAGGTTCATTTTCGGCAGAATATCCACCTTGATCGATCGAACGGCACCTATGCCAAAGACAATAAGTCCCAATACGAGTACGAGGATAGATATTGGCTTGCGTAGGGCAAAACGTATTAAATTCATGGAATGTTATTTATAGTTCTTTATTGAAAATATCAAAATCTCCTGCCGCCGCAGCTTTTAGCAAAAGCGACTGCCAAAGATTGATGTGGACGATCTCGCGATCGGTTTCGGCTCTATTGAGTGTATAAAGGGTCTGGGTTACGTCCACAAGAGTAGCGAGACCGTTTTTATACATTGTCATTTTTTGATTGTAGGCTTGTTGGGCTGCTGAGACCTGTCTCGGAGCTTCCATATCACTCTTTCTGGCCAATTGGATTTTAACATCTGCGGCATCCAGCTGCGCAGTCAATTGTGCTTCTGCCGTTTGGTATTCTTCCCGTAGGGCCTCATTTGTATAACGCTGTGCACTGATTTTTTTGTTGATGCGTGCCAGTGTCGTTAGATTCCAGTTGATGCCTAATCCTAAAAGATAATTTTGACGGTTGGGGCGTATTCCCTGCCAGTAATTTGATGTGTAAGCCTGTAAATCTGAGGTGTATTCACTTTTGAAACCAGACCCTCTTGTTTGAAATACACCAAATGCGGTTACAGTAGGCAGATATTCTTTGCCAGATAGCCGCAATTGCTGTTCACTAAGGTCAATTTTACTTTTATAAAATTGCAAAATGGGATTACTCTCTATCAAATTCGATGAAAGAGGAGTTAGCTGCAGGGGTGTTTTCTGAACAAGAACAGTATCTATTTGTAGGTCTTTTGCTGGAATTCCCATTAATACGGTCAGCTTGTTATTTTGCTCTTTGACATTTTCGCGGGCTTGATTGAGGCTGATTTTTGCGCGTGAAACTTCGGCAGAGGCTAAAGTTGAATCTACTCCGGGTAAAATGCCATTTTTTACTTTCGTGGCAGCAATATTTAGAAAAACCAGTGCACGATCGAGATTCATCTGTTGATTTTTTTCCAGTCGTTGGCTGGCCAATAAATTCAGGTAGGCTGCTGCAATTTTTACCTTATGCTGGAATTGCTCCTGCCCAAGGTCGGCTTGTAGCCGTTTGGTATCTGATTTAGCCAATTCGATACGTTCTTTTTTTCGTCCAAAGGTGTAAATGTCCCAATTGACATTGGCTAAGTAAAGGGCACCAAATGCGGCATTCCAATTTTGCTCGGGAAGCGGAGCTCCTGAAGAAGCTACACCCAATCCGCCGAATCCATACAGCGGACCATTTTGTCCATTAACTGTCCCATAATCCTGTTGGGCAACGATGTTCAGATTGGGCCAAAAGTCGCGTTTGACTTGTTCATTGGTCTGTAGGGAAGACTGAAGATAATATTCCTTTGCCTTGATATTCCCATAATTCGCAAGCCCCTGTTCTACAGCATCGCGGAGCGTAAGTGTCTGGGCGAAGGAAATGGAGCTTGCAAGTGATACAGCCAATGACAACACTAAATTCAATTTCAGCATAGGTTATATATCATTTTATGGACACGAAGATAATAATGGTAGGAGCTGAGATGTCCCTTTAAAATGATCTATGCCGTTTAAAAGTGACCAATTTAATTCGTCATTTATTTTTCTGCTGATATAAACTTAAAACTTTTACTTTGTAACAGAATTTTAACAAAAAAAGGATGATGAGAAAGGTTTTGGAGAACAAGATCATACAGGAGGTCCTGCTATTGGTCTTTTCGTTTATCCTCTTTACTTTGAACGATTGGATTTTGATCCTGAGCTGGAAGGGATTTTTGATGGGGGTGTTCTATTTCTTGATCCTCTACGCGCATGCGCAATTGAATCGATTTTTCTTGTTGCCATTGCTTCTGAAAAAGAATAAACCGCTGTTGTATATTTTGGCCTCCGTGGCAACACTCTTGGTATTTGCATTGATATTAAAAGAGCTGACAGATAATGTGATCTACAAAAACTGTTTTCTTTATAAAAATCTTGTTCAGAAAACTTTCCATTATCAATTTGGTGTATTATTAGGATCTTTGATCTGTATACTGGGGAGTATTCAATTTATCGAATTTTACCGTTTTCAGCGTTTGAAGACCAGACGTGAGCTGCTTTCAAATCAGACTCAATTGTCGCATTTAAAAAAGCAGCTCAACCCACATTTTCTGTTCAATACCTTAAACACCATTTACGGTATTAATCTGAAGTACCCGGAACGTACTTCCGAATTGATTATCAAAGTTTCTCAGCTTCTTCGCTATCAGATGGAAAGCAGCGATCGGGAATTTGTTTCTACGGACGATGAAATTGATTTTATCTCCAGTTATATCGAGTTAGAACGGGAACGGCTGGGCTATCGCACCAAAATAGAGTTTGATTATCAAAAAGAGGAAAATATCAATTATCAGATTGCTCCTATGCTTTTAATCACGTTCGTGGAAAATGCTTTTAAACATGGAACGTGCAGTATCGAAGATTGTTTTGTACATATTTCCATCAAGATTGAAAAAGGGAACTTATATTTGCATGTGCGGAATTCTGTTCCTGTTAAGAAAAGGAATGTGTTTTCGGCTAAAATAGGTTTGGAAAATACGATGGCACGATTGAAGCTTTTGTATCCTAATCGGTATAAGTTAACCACAAATTCCAAGAAAGAGGAGTATGAAGTGTCATTGGTTATCAATCTTTAAACAATGAATAAGAATAGCTGTATCGTAGTCGATGATGAACCTGCTGCGCATTATGTGTTGGTAAATTATATTGAAAGAAGTGCTGATTTGCAGCTGGTCGCCCAGTGTTATAATGCTTTTGAGGCATTGGAGTTTCTTCGGGAGAACAAAGTTGATTTGGTTTTTTTGGATATTGAAATGCCTGAAATTAATGGGATGGAGTTTCTGAAAATGCTGGATAACCCACCCAAGACTATTTTGACAACGGCCTATTCCGAGTATGCGCTAGAAAGCTATGATTATGGCGTTGTTGATTACTTGCTGAAACCAATCTCATTTCCCCGTTTTTTTAAGGCCGTACAACGTTTTCTGTCCTATAATAATACAATCGCGGCTCCACAGGAGGACGAACCAAAATCTATTAGTATCCGGATGGATGGACGTGTTATTGATGTTAAGTTATCCCAGATTGATTTTATCCAAAGCTTTGGCAATTATGTAAAAATTGTCACCCCAAATCAGACTTTTTTAACGGCAAGCACCACACAGCAAATTCTTACACAGGTGCCGGCATCAAAATTTATTCGTATTCACAAGTCTTACATTGCCTCGATCAACAAGGTGAGTAAATATGAGCATGGAATGGTGCAGATCAATGATATGACGCTGCCTGTCGGTATTACTTTTCGAAGGGAATTGCAAGAACGGCTAGCGAATAAATAGCATTATCTTCTTATGGCCGACTCATTTGTGTTTTCATTTTCCTTAACATCTTTCTTACGAGCAATTTATGAAAGGGCCTGACGAAAAAGAAATATAACTTCCCTAAAAGGTTGTTGTACTGTACTTTGGTTACAATATTTAGTCCATGTAATAAAGGATGGGCCTGCTTTGGTTCCAGTGTGATGTATATGCGGAAATCCAGATGTTTATCATTCTTCCCCATAACTACGGCATTAGGATCTGTTTTCAAGATCTCAAACAGCCCATATGTTTGTCCTTCTTCAATTTTATCGATTGTTTTTGGCGTTGAGTGTTGTAAATTATCGCCTTTGTCAATGCCTAATACAGCTACTATTTTGTTTCGTAAGTACAGCAGCTTGCGGCCTATATTTGTACTGCTTTTAAAGAAATATGCCGCTATTTCGCTTCCTTGAAATAGTGGCTTTTGCGGGCATAATTCGACCTCGTAGCGATCTATATAATCAATTCGTTCGAGATCATTTAGAGGAGTTAATTTCATTATTTTTGGGATGTGCTCGCAGTAACCTGGGGACGGTGCAAAACCGGAAAGTTTACAGAATTGGCAATAAAACAATATTCATTAGCCTTATGATGTAATTCAATGGCTAGCGCGATCATTGCCGAATCTTTTACACGAACTGAAGGATTTAGTGTAACTTCCTTAAAATAGCCTTTTCCGCTTTCTTCCTCGATCATGATACCTGTTGCCTTGTCTACATATTCTTTCACAATAATTTTATGGACCGAGCAGAAATGAAGGTACCATAACATATGGCAGGAGGATAGGGAGGTTAACAATAAATCTTCGGGATTATGTTTGGCTGGATCTCCGAGAAATGCAGGGTCGGAAGAGCCTTCAATAGCGGCTTTGCCGTCAATGACAATTCGGTGGCTTCTTTCATAGTTTTTGTAATGATCGGTGCCGGTGCCGCGATTTCCTGTCCACTCAACGGTGGCTGTATAACTATGCTGTTTCATCTAAAAATGACATTTTAATTTTTAGCGCTGATTGAGGAACAAGGTACTAAAATATACGGTGAATTGGCTACCAATGAAAAAAGCTTTTAATAGAA
>JALAGS010000234.1 GCA_022712315.1 Sphingobacterium sp.
GCATCATTTATAATTAAACGATGCTTTTTTTGTTGGCGGTCTGGACGGGACTCGAACCCGCGACCCCATGCGTGACAGGCATGTATTCTAACCAGCTGAACTACCAGACCTAAAAATCTTAAAAACTTAATTTGTTAAAGAACTTGCGAGATTTCTCTCTCTTTTGAAGCGGTCTGGACGGGACTCGAACCCGCGACCCCATGCGTGACAGGCATGTATTCTAACCAGCTGAACTACCAGACCTCAACCCTTCTCCTCAGAAGGTGTGCAAATATAGCGTTTGTTTACGTATCTGCAAAGATTTTTTGAAAAAAAACTAGTCTACTTGACCTTCTTTCATCTTTTCTGCATTCTCCGCAAACTGCAATGCATCTATAATTCCTTGAATATCACCATCCATAATTGCCGGTAAGTTGTACATCGTCATTCCGATACGATGTTCAGTTACGCGACCTTGTGGGTAGTTATAGGTACGAATTTTCGCAGAACGGTCTCCAGTAGATACCAATGTCTTTCTTTTTGCGGCGATGTCGCCGTTCTTTTTGTTCAGTTCAAGCTCGTAGAGTTTGTTACGCAACATCTCCATGGCTAACTCACGGTTGGCTAATTGGGAGCGTTCTACCTGACAAACGACAACGATACCTGTCGGTTTATGTGTCAACTGTACTTTTGTTTCTACCTTGTTGACGTTCTGACCACCGGCACCACCCGAACGGGATGTCTGTAACTCAATATCACCTGGATTGATTTCAACATCCACATCTTCGGCTTCAGGAAGAACAGCTACTGATGCAGCAGATGTATGCACGCGACCCTGTGTTTCGGTATCTGGAACACGTTGGACACGGTGCACACCAGATTCGTATTTCAACTGGCCATAAGCATCATCTCCAATAACTTTTAGGATCACCTCTTTATAACCGCCAGAAGTTCCTTCGGTAACATCCATTACCTCGTTGCGCCAGCCTTTAGTTTCGAAATAGCGTGTATACATACGGTAAAGATCGCCTGCAAATAAGGCCGCTTCATCACCACCCGTACCACCACGGATCTCGATAATGGCATTTTTCGCATCTTCTGGATCCTTCGGAATCAGCATTAAACGTATCTCTTCTTCTTTTTCTTCTTTGGCCACATATAAGAGATCCAACTCTTCTTTGGCCATCTCACGAAGTTCCTGATCCTTCTCGTTCATGATGATGTCCTTGTTGGTGTCAATATTGCTCACCATATTTCTGTAAATATGGTATTGGTCCACGATTTTGCCCAAATCTTTGTATTCTTTATTCAATTTGGCAAAACGTTTCATATCTTGCATGGTATCAGGGTTGCTCAACTCAGCTTCCACTTCTTCCCATCTTTCCTTTATCGCTTGTAATTTATCTAACATATATCAAAAATGCTTCTTCTAGGAATGTATGACCTAGATTACTATTGAGTGTACAAAAGTAAGGAAATTTTGTTGCTTTTAAACAACCTAGCCTGCTATTAATGAGAGGAAACTGCTTTTAGTCCTATGATGGAAGCAATCAGCGTGAAAATAAAGAATATGCGCCAGAAATCTGCAGGCTCCTTAAAGAAGATGATCCCCATTAAAACAGTTCCCACTGCACCTATCCCCGTCCATACCGCATAGGCTGTACCTAAAGGAAGTGTCTGCGTTGCTTTGATCAACAAGCCCATACTTGCAAATTGGAAAACCACAAAAGCACCGTACCAAAGCCATTGTCCGCTTCCGGTCGCATCTTTGGCTTTACCCAAACAGGTGGTGAAACCAATTTCGCATAATCCGCCCAATATTAAAAATATCCAGTTCATCTCTTTTTAGATTTTTTGTTCAGGCACAAAGTTCCTGCTTTTCGCTGGTAATAATTTTTACAAATGTTAAAAATTTGTATGAATATTTGCGCGAATTCGGCTGAGAGTAACTTGGCTGACACCAAGATAGGAGGCAATGTAACCCAGTTTGATCCGTTGGATATATTGGGGGTATTTTTGAAGTAATTCCGCATAGCGCTCCTGGGCGGTATTAAAGAGCTTTGACATGGTTCGTTGCTCGGCTTTGATGAATTCCAGCTCAGCCATCTTTCTTCCCCAGTTGGCAATGGCGATATCACTTTCATAGAGGTCAAAAAGTTGTTTTTGGTCTATTTGATAAACAACGCTATCCTCTAGTAGATCTATGTTCTCATAACCAGGCGTATTGTGGACATAGCTATTCATGGATATAAGTGTTCCTCCGGGTGAAACAAAATCCAGGGTAATTTGCCTATTGGGTGTCTCGTAATAAACGCGCGCTAATCCAGAAGCCAGAAAATAGATGTCTTTTTGAATTTTGTCCTGTTCGATCAATATACTATTTCTTTTCGCTGTGATTTTCTTACTAATCTGCGCTAGTTTTGCCGTGCTTTCTGTCGGAAGAAAATGATAGCCATTTAGGCAATCGGATAAAGAAATTAGGATTTGCTCGCCCATTTTTCCAAATGTAAAGTTTCACCATCCCACACCGCATACGTATGGTAGTTTATCCATTCGCCCAAATTGATGACACGGCTATTGGGGTTCAACGTAACATCGTAAGGAAGGTGTCTGTGGCCAAATATATAGTAATCGTGATGTTTGCTGGCCTCAAGCTCCTTGGCATAGCCAATCAGCCATTCTTTGTCTTCGCCCAGAAACTTTTCGTCCTCGTTATTGGAAAGTCTACTATGTTTGGACCAGCGTGTAGCGATTCCAATACCTAGATTTGGATGTAATCGCGCAAATAACCATTGGCAGAGGCGGCTTCGAAATACTTTCTTTAGCAGTTTATATTTATAATCTCCCGAGCCCAGCCCGTCTCCGTGATGGACATAGAAATGCTTGCCGTTGAGCTGTAATTCCAGCTCATCGTCGATGATCTGAACATTTAATTCCTTTTTGAGGTAATCAAACATCCACATGTCGTGGTTTCCTTTAAATAACGTGATGGGAATACCGAGATCGGCAATTTCGGCTAATTTGCCAAGAAAGCGTATGTAGCCTTTGGGAACCACAGTCGCATACTCGAACCAAAAATCAAAAATATCGCCAACAAGGTAGAGCGCTTTTGCATCTATTTTTATCTGGTCTAGCCATTGAATAACGTGCAGTTCTCTTTCACGTGAGCGTTCCAAAGGATAGGATCCAAGATGGAAGTCGGAGGCAAAATAGATTTTTGTTCTTGTTGACATGTGCCCAAAACTAAAAAAAATGGAGGCGAATACAAAATTCGCCTCCACAATATATTTTGCTATGATTTAGACAATTCGGTGATCAGTGCCTTTAGATAGTCCGTAGCATCGGGATCAATTCGCTTGAGGGACTGTTGAAGCTGATCAGGGTAGCTCTCTTTGATCGCCATGATCGAACTTGCTATAACCAGATAAGATTTGTCGTTTACCCCATTTAAAACGATATTTTTATACTTTTTGTCCTTTGTTTTTCCTAGCTTTTGAATGGCAGAAGCCCGTATAACGGAAGCCTCCGATTTCTCCGCAAGTGCCAAGATGGTTTTTTCTGTTGATTTACGCACGGTAGGATTACTAAGGTCAACTCCTTGAATTGCTGTTGCAGTAAGGTCCGCATCGGTATCGGCCAATGCTTTTTTTAAGATTTGCTGGCTGATGGTATTTGTCGGATTTTTTGAGGCGTAGGCAATCGCACCGACGCGGTTGGCAAATGAAGGTGCATGCTCATATTGATACAGATAGTCGGCATCTGATTTATCGATAAGGATTTGGCCAACGAGTGTTTTTTCGGGATCGATATCAATAAATTCGACAGCAGCAGGTAAGGGAATCATAAATTGGGCATTGCGCTTGTTGAGCTGAAAAGTCTGTCTGATCTTACCATTTTTTGTATAGACATCAACAACCAAAGGAACCTGGAATGTCTGTACCGTAGAGTCCTGCACTTGGTTTACATTGAGCAATAAACTATTTTCAGCATTTCTTGTTGTGATCTTTAAAATGGGGTGTCCGCCCTGATAATACCATTGATTAAAATAGGGGGCCCAGTCTTTCCCGGTTACTTCCTCCATCGCTAGGCGCAGCTGCTGCGGTTCACCCGTTTTGAAAGAATTCTCCGTCAGGTATTTTTTCAAAGATTGATAGAAAGCTTCGTCACCCATTTGCTCTTTTAGGGCATAGAGAATCAAGGATCCTTTGGCGTAGCTGATATTATCAAACATATCTTCCTTATCGTGATAATAATAACGGGCTAAGGTAGGGCTCTTACCATTTTTGGTAGATTTTAAGTAAGATTGAAGCTTTTCAAATCTTGATTTATCACCACGATCTTTACCGCCATCGTGTTCGCGCCAGATAACCTCCCCAAAAGTGGCAAAAGATTCGTTCATGGTTAAATTAGACCAGGACTCGGCAGTAACCAAATCACCAAACCACTGGTGAAACAGCTCATGGGCTATTGTACCCTCCTGGTTATCATCCAGCAATTCGCGTTTTGTTTTCTGTACATGTTCACCATGTAAAGTTGCACTGGTGTTTTCCATAGCCCCAGATACATAATCGCGACATACGATCTGCGCATATTTATTCCAAGGGTAGGGTACACCTAAGGTTTTACTGTAAAAGTCCATCATGGCCGGTGTCTTACCGAAAATGTCTTTTGCATAAGGTGCATATTTCGGTTCCAGGTAATAATCAACCGGAATATTGTTGTACTTGTCCTGATAGATTTTAAAATCGCCAACGGCCATCATGAATAGGTAGGGAGCATGGGGCAGATCCATTTTCCAGGTATCTGTGCGCGTACCGTCATTATTTTTGTGCTGACTGCTCAGTACGCCATTCGATAGACTGACATAGTTGTCGAGTACCGTCATGGAGATTTCTGCGGTGGTTTTCTGATTGGGACGATCTATCGTTGGGAACCAAGCCGACGAGGCCTCTGTTTCGCCTTGCGTCCATATCTGCCGTGGTTTGTTTGGCGTACGTTCATCTGGATTGATAAAATAAAGCCCCTTTGCATCGTTGATTGCTGCGCTGCCCTGCGCCTTCAATAAATTGGGTTTTGCGGTATAATCGAGGTATACGGTATACTTCTCAGTTGAAAGATAATTGCGGTCCAGCTTGATCAAAAGAGAATGATCGTCATAGCTGTATTTCAAGGGGATCATCTGTTCCCCATTGACCAAAGATACCTGTTTGATATCCATACCTTTTGCATCCAGGCGCAGGGAGTCTGTGGGGTAGAAATGGGGTTGTAAAGTGACCCATTCTTTGCCATTCAGAAATTGGTTTGTATAGTCAAAACGTACATCAAGTTTGGTATGGACAAGATTATTGATCTTAGTAGGGGTAGCTCGATATTGCTGATCTATAGGGAGTTGTTGGGCTTCGCTTATTCCAATATGAAGAATGGAAATGGACAAAGTGAGGTATACGACTTTTTTGAACATGGTTATAGTATTTTCAAGATTTGAATAAATCTAAAAAAATTTCGCTTGCTATAAAAATATGCTGCGCAGAAATGTGGTCAATGCTGCTCTTAGCGGTGAACCTTATGTTTACTTATTTGCTTTTATGCCGTTGGTTTGGTTGCCGATGTAAGGACAAGCGGAGAGTAATGAATCTGAACGTTTAGTTATTAATTCGGGAAGATAAAAAACTACCTGAGGTAGGGATGAGGTCGATAAATTTGTTTATATTCAACTCAAATTGAATTTTCAGATGCTAAGTAAATAAAACTTAGCTGGGTTGAAACAAGTAGACGATTTTTTATGATAAACAAAAATTTTGGTCTTATCCTTATGATGATAGGTATGGCAGGTACGGCGACAACTGGTTATGGACAACAGTTAACATATCCAACGACAAACAAGGGGACTGTCGTAGATGAATTTTGGGGTGAAAAGGTTGCCGATCCTTATCGCTGGTTGGAAGATGATCGATCAGCTGAGACAAAAAGTTGGGTGCAAGCTGAAAATAAGGTCACATTTGATTATTTGAATGCAATTCCATTCCGGGCAAAATTGAAGGATCAATTAACTGAAATATGGAATTATGAAAAGATAGGGACACCATTTAAAGAGGGGGCATACACCTATTTTTTTAAGAATAACGGCTTACAGCAACATGCGGTACTTTATCGTAAACTAGGAGAGAAGGGCACTGAAGAAGTTTTCTTGGATCCAAATACATTCTCAAAAGACGGATCGACTTCATTGGCAGACGTTTCGTTTTCAAAAGATGGAAGCTTGGTAGCCTATTCTATTTCTGAAGGGGGATCGGACTGGCGGAAAGTCATTGTACTGAATGCCAAAGATAAGTCTCCGGTAGGCGAAACGTTGGTTGATGTCAAGTTTTCTGGCATCGCATGGAAAGGCAACGACGGTTTTTATTACTCGAGTTACGATAAACCAAAAGGATCTGAACTTTCAGAAAAAACAGACCAGCATAAATTATACTACCATAAACTTAAAACAGCACAGTCTACGGACAAATTAATTTTTGGTGGTCCTGCAACGCCAAGACGTTACGTAGGGGCTTCATTAACGGACGATCAACGATACTTGATTATCTCTGCTGCAAATACAACAACAGGAAATGAGCTTTATTATCAGGATCTTCATCAGCCAAATAGCAAAATTGTTTGTCTGCAAGATCATTTTGATGCCAACACGAATGTTGTTGACAATATTGGAGATAGTTTCTTATTAGAGACAAATTACAAGGCTGCCAACAACCGATTGGTTAAAGTAGATTTGAAAAATCCTGCGAAAGAGCACTGGAAGGATGTTATTCCGGAGACCGAGAATGTTCTTTCCATCAGTACTGGCGGGGGGTATCTTTTTGCAAACTATTTAAAGGAGGCCGTTTCTGTGGTTATTCAATACGATTATACGGGTAAAAAGATTCGACAGATAGAATTGCCGGGGGTAGGTACAGCGAGCGGTTTCTCGGGTAAGAAAAAGGAAAAAGAAATCTATTTTGGGTTCTCAAATTACATTACACCTTCTTCAAGTTATAAATTTGACGTGGCTTCGGGGCAATCTACGTTATATATCAAGCCAAAGGTCAAATTTGACACGGATCAATATGAATCGAAACAAGTTTTTTATACGTCCAAAGATGGTACAAAAGTACCGATGATTATCACGTATAAAAAGGGGATTGAATTGAACGGGAAAAACCCGACCATTGTGTATGGTTATGGCGGCTTTAATATCAGCCTGACACCTGCCTTTAGTACTTCGGTGGCGGTATGGTTAGCGAATGGCGGTGTGTATGCAGTTCCCAATTTGCGTGGGGGTGGTGAATATGGTCAGAAATGGCATGATGGCGGAAGGCAGTTCAACAAGTTGAATGTGTTTAACGATTTCATTGCGGCAGCACATTACCTTCAGGAGAATGGTTATACATCACCGGCATATACGGCATTATCAGGAGGTTCTAATGGTGGCTTGTTGGTTGGAGCAACAATGACAATAGATCCCAAAGTTGCAAAGGTTGCTCTTCCGGAGGTTGGTGTTTTAGACATGTTGCGTTACCATACCTTCACTGCTGGTGCAGGCTGGTCCTATGATTACGGTACGGTCAATGATAGTAAAGAGATGTTTGATTACTTAAAAGCCTATTCTCCAGTGCATAATGTAAAAACAGGTGTTTGTTACCCTGCCACGATGGTGTTTACGGGCGATCATGATGACCGTGTGGTACCAGCGCATTCCTATAAGTTTGCTTCCGAGCTGCAGGCAAAACAAGCTTGTGATAACCCTGTATTGATCCGTATTGAGACAAAAGCCGGTCATGGCGCTGGTAGGTCTACAGAAGTTCTGATTAATAGTACGGTTGATAAATACGCGTTTGCCCTTTGGAATATGGGTATTAAGGAATTAAAATAGGTAGATTGCTTGTAACCTTAGAAAAGGCTTTCGGTAGTGCACTATAAAAAATCCCCGATCAATAAGTTGATCGGGGATTTTTATGTATTGACGAAAAGAAGATTTTCTTACTGCCACGTCTTTTCACCTTTTTTCATTTTTTGCAATGTCGCTACATATTCTTCTTTTTGCGTCGCATCTGTAATAAGAGAAATGGCTTTTTCCTGCGTTTTAATCGCTTTTTCCTTTTCTCCAAGGCGATACAGGATGTTTGCAAATGTATCTAGATACATTGGTGCATCTTTTTCTTTCTCGTTTGACAATTTGCTCCATTCAGCTGCTGCTTTTAAACAAGCTGGGTCATTGCAGTTTTCAAAAATGGACCACGCCATGTTGTTCAATTCTGCTGCGGTGATGCTGGAACCATATTTTGCAATGTATTTGTTGAAGCTATCTCTCAGTCCAGGGTAGTTTTTGGTATAACTATAATAGCGTGGCTGCATTTCCAAACTTGCTTTCTCCGTATTGATCGTTGGGTATTTTTGCGCTAATTCTTTTTCTATGCTAGCGAAATCAACAGCTTCCTTCGCACGGATTTTGGTATTTACGGCATTACTCACCAATAACTGAGACAAGAAATCATTTGCTTTTACTTTTTCACTAACGGCATCAAATTTAGCAGGATTGTCTTTGATTAAATTAAATGCCTTCGAATCGACTACATTGGCTGCAGAAAGTAACAAGCTGACATTCTCTTTTGTAAATATTTGATCTGTTGATAGGGATGATAATACGATGCCTTCCGCCTTTGCTTGAGTCTCCTGATCGTAAGCTTCTTTAGCTGCCATGGCCATGTTTTTAGCAATGCTTATATTATTCGGATCAGCAGTGAATTTAGCTAGTAAGGTTTCATATTGTGTATTTGGATCAAGCGCTTTTTGGGCTTTGGCAATAAAATCATCCGCTTCACCGCCACCCACGATACGGTGAACAAGGTTTCCTTTGGCATCAAAGATCAAAAAAGTAGGATATGCCCTTACTTTATAATCTTTGGCAAAGCGATCGGCTTCTTCATACCACGATTTTACTTCTTCATTATCATTCTTGGTTTTATCCATCTGGATCTTCGCATTGATAAATTTGGCATTGAAGAAATCACCTACTTTGGCTTGTGGGAAAATGGTGCTCGACATATATTTACATGGGCCGCACCAGGTGGTGAAACAATCAACAAATATGAATTTGTTTTCTTTAGCAGCTTTCTCTTTTATTTGACTCCAATTGAGGCCATGCTCAAATTTCATTCCTTCGCTCTGCGCAAAAAGCAAGGTTGGAATCAGGAATAATACTAAAATCAATTTTTTCATAACGTTGGTATTTTAGACTTTTAATTTAATAGTTAGCTTTTTGTGCAGGATCGCATTAGTTTTCCCAGGTCTTTATTCCCTTCATCATTTTGTCCAGTGTTTCCTGGTAAATCGGGCGATCGTCTTCACTGGCCATTTCAATCGCTTTATTTTGCCACTTTAAGGCTTTTTCTTTTTCTCCTTTCTTATAAAGTAGATTTGCGTAGGTGTCCAAAAATGCACTGCTCGGATCTTCAATAATTGATTTTTTGCTCCAGCTTAATGCGGATTCGATACAGGCAGGATCACTGCTATTGTTGAATATCGTCCAGGCAAAAGTATTCAATTGATGTGGGGTAAAATCTTCTGAAGAAAGATAATCATTAATGGTATTTTTCATGGCCACATAATTTTTCACCTGAAGGTAATAGTGTGCTTTTATCTTCTTGAACATCGGAACGAAATCGATGTCCGGATATTTTGCAGCAAGTTCATTTTGATAACTATCCCAGTTGGGCTCATGTTTGGCATCTATTTTAATCTGAAACAATTCATTGACGACAACATTGGCCAGTGTGCGATTGGCAATCCCGGGGGATTCTAATAGAATATCAATTTTCTCTTTATTGTTGCGGATCAGATTAAAGGCTTTGGAGTTGGTGAATTTGGCGGCAGCCAATAGAATATGTACATTTTCTTTTTTGAATAATTCATCCGTTCCCAATGAGTTTGCTAAGGTATTTTCTGCCTTCTGTGCAGTATTTTCATCGTAGGCGATATTCGCCGCTTTCAGCATTTGCTTGGCCGTATAAATATCTTGAGGCCTTTTCTCGAATTTTTTTAGTAGCGTGTAATACTGTGTTTCGGGATAGAGCCCATCTATTACATGACTGACAAACTCAGGGGCATCACTTGCACCAACTATACGATGCACCGCTTGTCCATTGGGATTAAAGATAAGAAATGTTGGAAAAGATTGAATATTGTATTCATTGGAAAGGGCACGCGCATCGGCATACCACTTTTTGACATTGGTATTGTCGGACTCTGTGGAATCCATTTGTACCCTAACACTAATGAAGTTCTGATTAATTGGCTGTCCAACCTGTTCTAAAGGAAAGATTTCATTGCTCATATATTGACAGGGACCACACCAGGTTGCAAATAGCTCCACGAAAATAAACTTGTTCTCGGCTTGTGCTCGCTCCTTAACTTGTTTCCAACTCAACCCATCTACAAATTTCACCCCCTTAGTTTGGGCCTGCGCCAAATTCCCGAATAAAATCGTAAGGCATAATGCGATTATACTTCTCATACTCACTCAACAAAAGATTCATAATTATGTTTAAGTTATTAAATTAATCTGAAAACAAAAACACCTCTGAAGTATTAATTTCAGAGGTGTTTTCGTGGACTAATAAATCGCTTATTTGATATTTATCTTCGATTTTAAATCTTTTGTTAGACCGTCTTTATGTAACATCAAAGAAGTTGTTTTATAGCGCACAAATTCTTTTGATGCATATAAGTATCCGTGGTAGTCATTTGTGGTGCCCCAAGAGTTTTTAACGATGTAGTACTCTTTTCCGTTTTGATCTTTGACAAGACCTACGATATGCATGCCATGATCATCTGTAGTTTGCCAGTTGTCGAAAGCTTTTTGTCTTTCTTCTTCTGTTACTTTTAACTCTGGTTTAGGACCAACAAACATGGTTGACTTTTCTTGGTCAGTCATTTCCTCAAATGGTTTTTCTGGTACATAAGCTACGCCATTTTTCCAAGAGAAACCTTTTTCTGATACGTCAGTTGCCCAAGCTACCGTATAACCTTTTTGTAGTGCGTTGTCAATGATATCGGTTAAATCGTTCATCTTCACATTATAAAAACGATCAAATGACCAGTTGTCAGGAATCAACAATACGAATTGGCTGTAGTAAGGATGGTCAGTTACAGAAGCGATGCCTACATAATCATCCGGATTGATACCGATTACCTGATCTGCAAAGGTGCGTGGTGTATAAGATTTACCATTGTAATCGAATTTCTCAGGTACCTCACCAAGGTAAGAATCCATTGCAGCGGTATAGGCTTTCTCCCAGTTTGGTGTCAATGTTTTGCCTTTTACTACGGCGCCTAACATGGCATCCAACATATTTGTCATTTCACCAAAGTTGTTGCGTGTCGTACCGTAGTGAAGACCTGTATAAGCCGATTGCGGCATTGTACCGTATTTACGGAATGAGTTCAATACATCATGGAATTGGCCACCTTCACCTAATGACAATCCGCCGTGAAGACGTACATACGTACGGGCTTTGTCTAAGTATGTGTTACGCGCCGTATAAATTTGAGAGATCTCAACAGGTTTTTTACCCATACGGATCATTTCTGACTCCAGGAAAGAATTACCTGAATAAGACCAACAAGTACCTGACGAACCTTGGTTTTTAATCGATGTGTTACCTAGATTGATAACTTCAGTAAAGGTAAATCCGGATTTGCTATTGTCATTTTGATTTGCTTTTAAGGCATTGATCAAATTGTCTTGTGCTTGTACTTGGAAGGAAGCTGCGAAAAGTGATGCGGCTAGTACAATCGTTTTATTCCAATTCATTGTTAGTGTTTTGTTAATTTAATGTGGTGCTAAATTAAATAAATAAAATTTAGTAAGGTAAATTCCTCTGTAAAATAATTGTTCTTAAAAATTGGTTGTTTTTCTGCTATTCTGCTGCTGGAGAATAGGATGCTTAAAAGGCAGCGATATTGATCAGAAATGGCCAGAAATCTCTTTCTGACCATTGTGTTTTGGTATAACCATTTTTTTAATCCGCATTGGCTTAATCAGCCGGTTCAGCCTTTTTTGGGAAAACCAGTGAAGCAATAATACTCAATGCGAGGATGCCGACAATAACGATCAGCGAATGTGTTGTTGTGAAACCTACTTCGGCCAACCAATGGTGCAGCAGCATCTTTAGACCAATGAAGACCAGTAAAAAGGCTAAGCCTACTTTGAGGTATTGGAATTTGTGGATAATGTTGACCAATAGGAAGAACATAGACCGTAATCCGAGGATTGCAAAAATATTGGAGAAAAATACCACATAGGCATCTTTGGTCACCGAGAAAATTGCAGGAATAGAATCTACAGCGAAAATCAGGTCTGTAAATTCGATGACAAGCAATACAAGAAACAGTGGTGTCATGTATTTCACGCCATTCTCAACATGGAAGAAGTGTCCACCGTCTAATTTTGGCGTTACCTTAAAGTATCGAGATGCAAATTTAACAACAGGGTGGTTCTGTGGATCCACTTCCTCTTCCTGATTGCGGTTGATAAACATTTTGACACCTGTAAAGACCAAGAAAGCTCCGAAAACATAGAGAATCCAGCCAAATTTGGCAATCAGCGTAGCACCAAGGAAAATAAATAAGAAACGCATAATGATCGCTCCTAAAATCCCCCACACTAGAACTTTATGATAATAGCACTCCGGAATACCAAAAGAAGTGAATAATAAGACCATCACAAAGATATTGTCTACGGATAAAGCATATTCCACAACATAGCCTGTGAGATATTCCAGACCGAGATTCTTATTATAGACCTCGAGACTGGCCGCTAAATCACCCGGGATGATTTTAATATCATGATGGTGTTTGGTAATGATTTCCTGAAGGTGGTCCAGGTCATGGATGTTGTGCAATTCAAATCCGTAGTGACGTAGTAGCCAATAGAATCCTAATGAGAATAGGACCCAGATGGCACTCATAATGGAAGCCATCTTTAGGCTCACAGGCTTGTCGCCTTTGGAGAATAATCCAAGATCTATTGCCAGCATAAGCGCAATAAAGATGAGGAATCCTCCAAAAAACATTAATTCGTGACTCATTTTATTTTTTTCTTTCGGTTGTATATTTTACCAGTTGCTGCAATCCCTCTTTGTATTCGCTGTCAGGGAAGTCTTCCAAAATCCGGAAAGCATCTTGTTGGTATTCCAGCATCTTACTTGTTGCGTACTCCAATCCACCGCTCTTGCGGACAAAGTCGATCACCTCAGCAACTTTTTGTGCATCTTCATTATGGTTTCTGACCAAATTAATAATTCGACGCTTTTCACTTGAAGTCACCTGATTCAGCGCATAGATTAACGGCAAGGTCATTTTCTTTTCTTTGATGTCATTACCTAATGGTTTGCCGACATCATCTAAACCAAAGTCAAATAGATCGTCCTTGATTTGAAACGCAATTCCGATTTTTTCTCCAAATTGGTGGAGTTTATCGATTGTTTCCTGATCTGCATTCGACGAGGCGGATCCACAAGCACAGCAAGAAGCAATCAGCGAAGCGGTTTTTTTACGTATAACTTCAAAATAAATAGCTTCTTCAATATCCAGTTTACGAGCCTTTTCGATTTGAAGCAATTCACCTTCGCTCATCTGATCAACGGCTTCCGATACAATCTTTAATAAATGATAATCCTGATGTTTTACGGAAAGTAATAGGCCTCTTGATAGCAAAAAATCACCTACCAAGACAGCAATCTTATTCTTCCATAATGCATTGATAGAAAAAAAACCTCTGCGTTCGTAAGAATTGTCCACTACATCATCATGTACCAGTGAGGCCGTATGCAATAATTCTACGAGCGCAGCCCCTCTGTAAGTGGATTCATTAATTCCGTTACATATACCGGCAGAAAAGAATACGAACATAGGTCGCATTTGTTTGCCTTTACGTTTGATCAGGTATTGTGTAATGCGATCCAACAAGGGGACGGAGCTTTTCATCGAAGCTTTGAATTTTTTTTCAAAAGCCTCAAGTTCATGGACAATAGGGCGTTGGATCTCTCTTAATTTTGACATGAATTGGGGTGAAATACCAAAATAGTTAAAGCTTAAAGATAGTGATTTTGTTACAACTCTTCGACTGCTTTCTCAAGATTTTTGTACCATTCTTCACCGTAGGTGCGGATAAGTGGATCCTTTAAAAATTTGAATACCGGTACCTGTAATTCTTTGCCAAATGAACAGGCATCTTTACAGATATGCCAGCGGTCATAATGAAGGACGTCGAACTCGGGATAATGTGTTGTACGGATCGGGTAGAGGTGACAAGAAACAGGTTTGCGCCAATGTACCTCGCCAAGTTCGTAAGCCTTTTCGATTGCACATTTTGTGATGCCATTTTCCCAGGTCACATAGGCACATTCCTTGTTGCCATCGACGCAGGTTGTCGTCAAATCACCATCGACATCGACAACATACTTGCCTTGCTCTTCAATTGCTTCAATGCCCTTCTCGGTCATATAGGGTTTTACTTTAGGATAAATCTCCTCCAATACGGCCTTTTCACTTTCCAATAATGGGGCGCCCGAATCGCCTTCAATACAACAAATTCCTTTGCACTTTGATAAATTGCACACAAAGTCATTGTTGATTAGATCTTCGTGTACCAATACATTTCCTACTTCAATCATTCTAATTATTTTGAGTAGCTTGCTCTTTGTCCCAATTTGTATTTTAATCCACTGGCTTCGAGTAGTTCCAATGTTACCGAACCGATTAGAATATCTACATTGGCTTTGACCGGAATACGGTTGCCATCATTGGTTACCCACAAATAAAGCTTGCTATTTTTTTTAAATATACGTCCCGGTTTGATCTCAGGACTGAATTTGAGGCATTCTAACGTGCCTAATTCTGTTTTTATTTTTTCTATTCCAATATACTGTATGCCTAAGGTGGCAATCTCATCATTTAAAAAATAAGTCAACTTAAAAGACTCCCCTGGTTTTACCGTTGACAGATCCAGATTGCGGGCGAAATAGTAGGAAGAAAGCAAGTCGAAAGTCTGATCTACCTTCGAATTAAAAGTTCCTTTATTGCCTACAACAGTATTTGTCTCTTGGTTGAAGCGTACTTTATCATTACGTCTATACCCTCCTTCGCGAATGTTCTCCGTGTAGTAATACGGTAGAAATGTTTTGCTATTGATATACGAGTTGTATTCATTTCTTACTGTATATATTGCAAAGGCACCCGCTGTTTTACCAGCGGCGTATAAATGAAAGGAAGGATTTCCCGCCCCATCCTTGGTATCTTCAACAGTTAATGTTCCGGTTGCGGCAGAAATAAAACCATAACGGAGTTTATATTTTAATTTCTCGCCGCCTTTAAATGCTGATTCTTTTAAATGCGGTAAATCTTGAGCAAAAGCAGTACTTACTAAAACGGATAAGTAAAGGAGCAAAGTCGATATAAGTTTCATGTACGTAAGTTTACGAAATTTGTTTGAAAAAGAAATGTTAATTTCATTCAAATAAATTTAACTTTTGGTGTTAATGAAGCGCTCATGGACTGTGACTTATATTGACTTTTGACGGGATTTATTTAGGCTGTGCTCGCTTAAACACAGGAACTGTAGAGCAGGGCTCACCGTACATAATACTTTTCGCTACCTTACTTAGTTTTACCGTAAACTGTACAAATGTCGACTCTGGAATAAAAGTATCACCGCAACCTTTTACAACCACACGTTGGTCCCGAAATTGTTCCATGTCAATCTGTTCTATTGCTGCAGCATACTGAATACGCAATAACTCATCTGTATCGCCAAAAATAACTGTTGTGGCATAGGGTTCTAATTTGTTCGCTAATAACATATAAGCCCATGTCGGGACAATAGCATCGGCCGTACACGTAATTGCGACGTGTTTGCCAGTATATTGCGACCAGTCATGCGTCTTAATGAATTCGCGGAAGTCCTTTTCTTTCAGAATCAGGCCATGGAAGAGATTATCCTTAATATCATATACGACATTGTCTGCTTTGGGATGGTAGTTGGCCAGGTCAACAGTGACTAGTCCACTTTGCGCAACTTTATTGACAATATTTGTTTGAATATCCATATTTACATCAAAAAAAAGCCGGACGATAATTCGTCCGGCTACAAATTTACTTAAAAATCTTCTAAAAGAATTTCACTCTATTGTCAATGATTTCAGCTTTGTCTTGCAATGCGCGGAAAATGGATCCCCAAGCGCGTTGTGCTTTTGCTGCAAGCATTTGTTTCTTTTGTCCGTTAATATCGGAAATAGCTGCTGGATTTGTAAAACCGTTTACTTGTACAACATATACGCCTGTATTACCTTCAATAGCTTTGGAAGGTTTGTTTGGCTGAAGACCAAATACAGTACCTACAACTAAATTTTCTAAAGCTACACCAGGGATAACTGGATTTGCGAAGACAACGTTTTCAACATGAATAGCTGCTTTGCCAACTTTTTGCGCAACTTGATCAATAGAAGAAGTCCCTGCCAAAGCCTTGTCAAATTTCTCTTTCAAGATTTTCGCTTTAACCATATTTCTTACGGCAGGTTCTATATCTTTCTTAACCGCATCCAAAGAAAGTGTTCCTTTAGGTTGGATGTTTACTAAGTTTGCCAGGATATACGAAGTTTCAGTTTCAAATACCTTATCCGAGACGTCACCTTTTTTAGCTTCGAAAGCCCATTTGATTAAATCCCTTGGAGCTTCGGCGCCGTCTAGTACATTATCCATCGCCGTTACGCGTGATGCTGTTTTTGCTTCTAGACCAAGTTTCTTTGCCTCTTGCGCAAAGTTTTGTGCTGTAGCTGCCGATAAGAATGCTGTAGCTTTACTATGTGCATTGTTCAGCGTTTCTTTTCCGCTGTTGATCACTTTATCAATGATAGCAACTTTCGCGTATTTTGAACTGCCTGTTTGTTTCTCTATTTTAATGATATGAACACCAAATTGTGATTTCACAACTTTGATATCACCTGTTTTTCCTTCGAATACTGCTTTTTCAAATTCAGGAACCATGCGGCCTCTTGTGAAAGTACCGAGTTCACCACCATTTGTTTTGCTTTCAGGATCTTTGCTGAACTGAACTGCAAGGGCAGCAAAATTGTCTCCTTTTTGAATCAGTCCTTTGATCGAATCCGCTTTTGCCAACGCTTTATCAACGCCACCTTCAGCAGCAGGGTCCAATAGGATATGAGATGCTTTTACAGAATCAGGACTGATAATCGTCGAAACAACTTTTGCAATTTCATACGCATTATTGTTCAAGAAAGGTCCCACTGTTGTTCCAGCCGCAACATTGAAGACAACTGAATCCAGCGAAGGACTCAACTGTCCCTTTTTCACATAGGTGAACGGAAATTTGTTGTCTGAATTGATCGAAGCGAACAAGGAGTCATCTTTCGAAACAATTAAATCTTGTTTCAATTTATTGATCGTCTCTTTTACCGCCAAAGAATCTTTTGCAAGAGGTTTTGCATCCACAGTTACGTATTGAATTGCGCGCGTTTCCTCTTGTGTTTTGAACATGTTTTTATGTTCATTATAATATTCTTGGTAATCAGCATCCGTCAATTTAGCATCTGCGTCTTTAATAGAAGCATAATCTAAAAGGATATATTTGAAGTTTGCTAATTTGTTGCGCTCCTGGTATTCTTCATTTGCTTCTAAAGAGGTTACATATACGCTATTGGAAAGCAATTCACCATATTTGCTGCTTAAGCGCTCATCTTTTACACCCTCAAGTAGCGCTTCCCATTGTTGAGCCACCTGTTGGTTGCCTGCTGTATTAACTTGGCTGATAAAAGTACGCAATTGACCAGGGTCAAACTGTCCCGTTTGTGGGTTGGTAAATGCTTGGACGATCTGAGGTGAAGGATTTGGTCCTTGTACTAGATCATTTAATTCTTTGGCACCTACCGCCAACCCGATCTTTTCAATTTCTTTCTTCAAGATCTCTCTTGATAAGAATTGATTCCATACTTGTTGAACGGCGTATGTCCGCATTTGAGGGGTAACTGCACCACCCATCTGCTGTTTGAACATTTCTTCTGTTTGTTCAACTTGTTGACTGAACGCAGGATATTCAATTTCAGTTCCGTTGACTTCCCCTACACGATTTTGATGTCTCGCCCAAAAAGGGGCTCCCCCCCGAACGACATCGCCTAGTAAAAATGCTAAAATTGCGATAGCCATAGCTGCTGTCAAGATGACACCGGCTTTGTTACGCAAAAAGCCCATTAATCCCATAGTCTGCTTATTGTGTTTATATTGTGTAAATACTTGTATTTCGTTAATTTATGCATAGCATAGCAAAATGCGGTGCAAGATACAATTTTTATAAAAAAAAACGGAATATTTTCCTGAATGTAGCAAAACAAATTTGAAAACTATTTGTATGGAGTGGGGTTTTTTCTTCTCTTTTCGCACAAAGGATTCGTTCTTAATAACTTAATTATATAAATAATCTGGTGGAAATGGGTTATCCGGAGGCATCATGCAGATGTTTGGTCAAAGGAATCAGGCCTACGCCTGTCGATCGTCTATTTACCTAACGAAGGGAACAGGTTATTGTTGGTAATGACCGTATAACCGGTTGCGTTGGCAATATTCACATGTTTAAAATCCTTGTCCGAAGTAAATGATGAGCCCTGTAAGTTACCCCGATTATCCCGAAAGAACGCTGTAATCGGAACATGATTATAAAATGTCATGTTGCTGTTGCTATCGGCCTTACTTTCGTCATAGATGATCTCTTCGGTTTTGATGATAGAACCGTCGGCCATCGTTACCACCACATTTTTTGTGAAGGTGGTTGTCTTTTCTTTTTCCCTTCGAATGGCGTGGTCGGAAGTGATTCGCTGAGTTTCCTTCAAATGGTCATCGTAAAAGATGATTTTGATGCTTTTTGGAAATTCGTAGACTTCGGTGCTATCATGTTTGATGCGCATTTCGGGCGCTGTGAGATTCGCTTTGACCCGTGTGGAGTCGCTATAGATGATATCAACATGGCGTGAAATGTCGACAGCCTCTTCTTTTTTCATGTTGGCAATACGGTCTACCTCCTTTAGATCGGGCTCACAGGAGGTCAATGAGAGCGCCCCTAGTAAAAATAATATTACTAGGGGCGATATATTTTGGATGATGGATGAAGCAAAAGTTTTGCGTACCATGCTATTAATCAAATTGTGTTCTTCTAAACCAGCGGTCATTTAAGGTAAAGCCGATATTAAAGTTAATATAACGTTCACGTAAGAGGCTATTACTGATTTTGCCCATTTGGCCAAATTCTGCAGAGAAATTGATTTTAGAGAATGCGCCGGAATATTGATTTCTAGCTAACGGTAATCCTACGCCTACAGTAACCGCCATATCATTGATATTCTGGTCGCTTAAGAAATATTGTGTTTTGTTATATCTGAAACCGATCCTATAGTCTACTTGGTTCAAGTATTTGAGCGAAGTAACATCTGGTGTAATTTGACCACCAATCGCTACGCCATAATTCTTACGAAGCTCATTTTCTCCTTTTCTTGTCTGAAATCTGGACCAATCTGCATATTTAAAATCCGCACCGACTAACCAGCGATTGCTACGGGCAAGCGTGATACCGACATTATGTTTCAACGGAAGGGTCAGATGTCTGCTTTCTCGGCCCGAAATATAGGTACTATCCAAAGGGATATTTTGGTTGTCAGGATCCGTAGAAGGCGTCGTTCTTGTATTAAATATTGTTGTTCTCTCTTTAATATCATTATTCAGCGATCCCGAATAACCAAAGGTGAGTGAATATTCTTTATTTAAAGGTTGTTCGTATTGTAAACCATAGTCAAAGATAATCCCTTGGATTTCACGTTTATTTTGTTGTTGTGTATTTAATGCACCGGATGAAGGTAAAAATTCTACACGGCTATAATCGTTTAATGTTCCAAATAGATAAGACATGTTGGCACCGATACTCAGGCCTTTGACAATGCGTACCCCCCAGCCTGCGTAGGCTTTTGTTAAACCACCTTCGCCCGTGAATACTTTGGTATAAGAATCAGAATTGACGGTCCCAGTTGAAGATGTCCGGTAACCGATATCCGAGTAGGGAAGGATACCTAAGCTGATACCGCCAAATCGTTTCATTGGGAAAGTCATGGTGATATGGCTAAAAGCAAAGTCAGCCGTATTGTCTGATCTGGTCGTTGAATTTAACTGGGTGTAATTCCCATATAAACCAGCATCAAAGGTGGTAAACTGTGTCGAAGAATAAGATGCAGGGTTGCTTGGGTTGGTATTGTATACGCCATTGATTCTCCGGATAGCGGTATTGACACCTCCCATCCCTCTATATTGTGGCAATAAATCTTCACGCATCTGACCAAGTCCAAATTGAGAATAAGGTGATGCGGATGTCGTTTTTTGTGCAAATGCGGTAGTAGAACTAGCTAAAATTCCACCTGCTAACAACAGTTGGAGTGATTTATTTCTTAGAGAGCTTGTAAAGCGTTTCTGCATGGTCAATCTATAAAATTGAGAAACTAATGTTTATTTAGTTTTAGTGAAATTTTCGAGTTATCTGACTCTTATATTAAATGTTCTTTGCTTTTAATCGCATACAAAACTATTCAATTTTTGCGAGCTTGTTAAGCCGATTTTGTTAAAAAAGGTTAAACATCTGTTGTACAGCTTTTTAGAAAAACTGAAAGTAGATAATGGTGAGTGTTATAATGGCGTATACAACCTCAAAAAACCATTTCTTTTTGGCGTAAGTGAAATAGTATGCCATATAGATAGCAATAGAAGGTGCACAAAGTAAAAAATGGGCCTCTGTTAGTTTTTTATTCCAGTAGAAGGAAACTATCGCCAAACATAACATAAAAAACAATAACTGAAATGACTTGCGGATATGCACTACACTTTTGAAAAAGTTGTCTTTCAATACCAGCAGGAAGAGTATCAAGGTAAAGATTACGGGAACAAGGACCAGGTAATCGACTAATTGAATGCGGATAGCCGTAGGGAATTTGTAGGTAAACGGCAACCAAATGGTGTAAAACTGCGTCATTTTACCCGTCCAAAGATAGATAACTGCCAAGATAAAATAGACCGTTGCAAGGCCTAATAATGGTGTGACCCACTCTCGCCAATTGAAGGGTCTAAAAATGAGCAAGCCTATCCACAACAAGAAGAACATGCTCAGAAAGGGAAAATAGATCAGACTTCCTATGCCCACAATCATGCCGAGATCAAACATTTCGGCTTTAACATCTGTCTGCCGATAGAGGGAGAGTAATTTGCTTAACATCCATATCGAAATAAAATTACAGATCAGGGTTGGAGAGAGTACCAAGAATGGTAAAAATAAGCTGGCCAGTGTCATGTACATCAGCGCAACCAAGAAACTAGGTTTCCCTAATAGGTTAAAATGGCTGGTGATGCGGTTGAGTATCGTAGCCTGAAAGATCGTCAGGATCAATGTGATAAAAACATTGGTCGAAGGGGAAAGGTTGATCAAGTTGTTTTCTCCCAAAAGATTCCCCAAAGCAGGCTCAAAGATTACAGAATCAAGTTTGTCCGGAAGGTGCAGAAATATGCCTAAGCATAGAATAAAACCTACGACGGATAGAAATAAAATATTTATTGGTGAATAATTTCTAAACTGACTTATAATCATGGTATGCGATAAATAAAATGCTATTTATTCTTTTTTTCCAATTTGCTGATACGACGATCAAGCAGGAAAAGGAAAAAAGCCAAACCTAGAAAAATGACCAGCATGACCAACACAACAACGTAGATCTTACCTTCACTACGTAATCCGGTCGCCATATCGACATCATCCTGTGCAAATGTGCTCAAAGTAGATAGGATCAGTAAAGCGATTGACAGAGTTATTTTTTTCATCCGTTTAAATTATTTATTAAGTGTGGTGTCCATTGGTATAAATGAGCACTTTCACTCGGTTTGTTTTTTTATTGTAGTGAAGCTATCCGATTTATTCATTTCCTATTTAATTATCCATGTGCAATTTATTTTTTGGATGCATTCATGAGCAGTTTCATACGATTTGAATAAATGATGATGGTTTCATTTGTTTAAATTATAGTCTGTATTGATTTTCTTAGTTATGAATGATTCGATAGATCTAGGCATTCAATTCTTGCTTTCTCTCCAATAAACGCATTCTATAGCGGAGTGTACAGATCCAAGTTGCGATTAGGATCCATCCAATAACCGAACTGTAGAATGTAGGACGTAACTCATTGCTCATCTGAAGATCCGCAAATGTTCCGTTGCCCCCACTGCCTGGGTGTAGGGAATCCGTTAGTTTGGGTAAAATATAGATCAATACGATGATAATGGGAAAGGCGAAGATATTATACACAGCCGAAATCTTGGCTCTTTTTTGCTCTTCATCCAGTGCATTACGGAGAACCAGGTAAGCTAGGTACATCAATGTCGCTATGGCGGAGCCATTCAGCTTGGGGTCATTTGGCCAAGGCTCTCCCCAGGTGATATTTGCCCAAAGCATGCCCGTCGCAAGTCCAAGGAAACAAAAGGTGATACCCGTGTTTACAGCTTCTATTGCCATCAGATCATATTCTTGCTTTCCGGTATTTAGGTATTTAATACTGTATATGACAGATACCAGGTACATCGAAATCATAGCAAACCACATCGGAACATGGAAATAGACATTGCGTATGCTTTCGTGAAGGATAAAGAGGCGGGGAACTGGGCCCAGGAGACCATTGATAATGACAGCACAGATAATCATTACTGCTAATATTTTCCACCATTTTTTTCTCATGGATAAATTGAATTTAGTTTGTTCTCAATTCTAAAATTTAATCTCGCCAAAGGTACGGAAATAACAACAAAGAAATAGTGATGGTGATTACATTAATTGCAAGTAACACGATTATTTCTTTGCTACTTGAGGCCCTTTCCAGGCCCTCGATTGCGTTGCGAGATAGCTTAATTAACACGATTAATAGCGGTATGATGGCTGGGAAACTTAAGATGGCCATTAGGGTACTGTTGTTGCCTGCTTTGGAACTGATACCAGAGATCATGGTAAAAACAGTGGCAAAACTGATGCTGCCAAGGATAACCGAAACAAAATAAAGGGCAGGGTCGCCGATAGGGTTTCTGAATATTGTTGAATAGACGAAATAGGCAATGATAGCAAGAAGGGTCATCATCATCATATTGTAGATGACTTTCGCTAAAATAATTGCTCTGGGGTCAACCAGTGAATAATAATAGAGTTGTCGATTGGGGTTTTCCTGAACGAAGCTTTTGTTGATTGCATTGATCGAAGCGAAGAGCATAATGATCCAGAACAACGCGTTCCAGGTAGTCGTATCAACTGATTTAAACGCTTGATAGCAGACGAAAACAGTTGATACGACATATAGTAGAATTCCGTTAATAGCATATTTTGAACGCCATTCCAGAATGATGTCTTTAAGAATTAAAGTTTTTACCTGTTGCAGTAAAGTCATATACCGCAAAGATACAAATGTATTTTGACCGCGAGAGTGACCAAAACCATCAATTCTTAAAAAAGCTGTTTTTTTACTTAGGCATTAGAAATTTTGGACTTTGCAGCATCAGTCGTATTGTCGATTTTGCTTGCCAAATTTTGAGCGGCATTATTGGCGTGGTCCAACGCTTCTCTGCCAGCTTCTTTTGCTTTATTTTTTAGGGCATCTGCATCATCGGTAGCCTTGCTAAAAGCAGCTTGGGCTTTAGATTTCAGATTGTCCAACTCGGCGGAAGCTCTGTTGGCTAGTTTTTGGGCTTTTTTAGCTTCTTTTTTTGAAAGATCTTTCAATGACTTAGTTAAGCTTTTAATGCCATCATTTGCACGATCTAGTTGTTTTTTCCCATCATCAGTTCCTAAAAGATACCATGCAGCAGCTCCTGCAGCCAATCCTACCAAAGCAAATGCCACTAATCCATTTTTGCTATTTTTCATAATTCTTCTATTTTGTTATATATTCAAATGATAATCAAGTATGATACCAAATGAACAATCTCTAGGTGAATTTGTTTAAAAAGAATCAATAATTAACAAAATTTTACATATCAATCTTCTGCTGCTTTGATTGAAGATTATAGAGATGTTGATAGAGGCCGCTTTCTTTTTGGAGCAGTTCAAAGTGAGTGCCGCTTTCAGACACTATGCCATTCTCGACCACGATAATTTTGTCGGCGTCCACAATCGTCGATAGTCTGTGGGCAATGATAATTGAGGTGCGTCCGCGCATTAATTCTTCCAATGCATCCTGTACCTGTCTTTCTGATTCGGAGTCTAAGGAAGAAGTCGCTTCGTCCAGGATAAGAATTGCCGGATCTTTTAAAAGTGCACGTGCAATGGCAATACGTTGACGCTGGCCGCCAGAGAGTTTAACGCCCCGCTCGCCAACAATAGTGTCATAGCCTTCAGGGAAATTTAATATAAATTGATGGGCATTGGCGCGTTTTGCTGCCGCTATAATTTCATCTTCGGTAGCCTCTAACTTGCCATAGGCGATATTCTCACGTATGGTGCCTCCAAATAACAGAACGTCTTGCGGTACGATAGCGACCTGATTGCGAATATCGCAAAGTTCAAAATCGGATGCAGGTTTGTCATCGTAACAGATTTCACCTTTATTGGCGGTGTAGAATTGTAAGATCAACGAAGCTATCGTTGATTTACCGGTTCCGCTTGGTCCTACTATGGCAACTTTGTCGCCAGCATTGGCTGTAAAGTTAATATCTTTCAGAATTTCAATATCGGGACGACTTGGATAAGAAAAAGCGACGTGGTTGAAGCTTAATTTCCCAGTCATGGTCTTGTGGACTTCCTTGCAAGTCGGTTTTACATTCAGGTTTTCCTGTGGTTCATCCAAAATTTCTAAAATCCGTTCACTTGCGCCTAACGAACGTTGGATGTTGGCATATAGCTCAGGGAAACTGCCCATAGAGCCTGCCACAAACATAGAATACAATATGTAGGTCGTTAAGTCGCCGACAGTCATTTCATGAATAGAAACCAATGCCGCTCCGTACCAGATGACAGCGATTACCGCACCGAAAATACAGAAGATAATAAAAGAGGCAAAAGCACCCCGGAAAGTAGCTCCTTTGACCGCCAATTTTACCACTGAATCCATCTGATTGCTGTAGCGGTTAAACTCAAAGTATTCATTCACAAAAGCTTTTACGTTGCTGATCCCCAATAACGTCTCTTGAACGATACTATTGGACTCGGCCATTTTATCCTGAGCCTGTCGCGACAATTCACGGATGAATTTTCCGAAAATAATGGCCGCCACAACGATAATAGGTAAAATACAGAGGTTCATGAGCGCCAGTTTGGGGGATACCCAAACTAAAAGAAATACACCGAAACAAAGGCTAATCAACTGTCGTAAGATTTCCGCCAATGTTGTTGTTAATGTATCCTGGATCTGCGAAAGGTCTGCAGATAATCGACTGTTTAATTCCCCAACACGACGATTGGCGAAAAATTCGATTGGCAATGAAATTAGTTTGAGGTAGGTGTCCTTGCGGAGTGCCGCCAATGTGCGTTCTGCAATCTCTACAAAGATGCGTATGCGAAAAAAAGAAACGACCGACAGAAACGATAGAATAATAAAGGCAATTCCACCGATATAATATACTTGCGGAGTCAGCCAAGGATAAGTTTGCTTGCCTTGCGCAGCATCAATCATGGCACCGAGCAAAGCGGGAAACGCCAGCATGGCTAAACTGGACAATATCAAGAAAAACATGCCGACCCCAAATTTAAAACGATAAGGTTTTAAATAGGTCAATAATTTAGATGCTCTGATGAGGAGCTCCTTATTCAATTTTGGTTTTGGTAGATCTTCTTCTTGTTTATTACCGCTGTTGAATCCTCTTGCCATATGCCACTACTTCAAATTTTGTTGCGAGGACAAATGTAAAGAGATTAAAAATATTTTGCTATCATACTTTAGTCAATTTTTCAACCTCAATCTCACTTTTTCTAAGATAGATAGTGGTTTTGGCCGCTCTACTGGTGCGAAAATGCTTGCACATCAGGATGGTTAGCCTATATTTTGCTGTTTTTCCGCCAATTGCTGTGCCCGGCTTTTATAGAGTAAATAGCCTAAAACCAAGATAACAAGTAAAGCAACATACAGAAGGATATTGCCAATACCTCCGTTGCCAGATGTTTTGTCTACTTGCGTGCGCAATTTTTCGTTCTCTTTTTGAAGTTTGCTAATGGTGCCTATATAAGCTGAGACCTGTTTGTCGTAATCCGTTGCCAGTTGTTGGAATTTGTCTTTTTCAAAATCTTTGATTTTCAATAATTTTTGAGTCTCCAAGAAAATATTGTTGTCGGTGATAACAATATCTTTAAGGATGTCAATGCTTTTTTGCATGTCGCCTTTTGATTTGAATAAGCCAAAAAGCCCTGTTTTTTGCGTGAGGCTCGTGTCATAGGCACCGAATTTCTGTTGTCGGGCATCCAATAGGTCATTTACACGACTCCGTTGTACCTCAAAAGAGCTCGAATCTGGATTAGTTTGCGACTTGGCCTGCCCAAGGAAGCAAAATAAAATGCTGAGTAGAAAAAGGGATCTTAAAGATTTTATCATGTATTTGGACGATCTGTGTAATCAACTATTTAATTAAAATTAACGGACACGGTAAAATTTTATTTTGTCGTGATGCTATGCCTGAATTTTAGCCCTGTGGATGAAGCCGGCAGAGGATAAAAATAAGGCGTAGGTAAATACCTGCCAATGAATTTATGAAATTAATCTTTAAATTCTATACGAATTACATTGGAGTCGTCGTCGTGAAGTCCAAGTAGCTGACTTGCATTACCTTTATTGATGGCAATTTCCAGGTAGTTTGAAATCCCAAATAAACAAAGTTTCTCACCTTCTCCGACTTCGTTGTAATGCCAGGAAAGGTTGGTAATGGTTTCATTGCGTTTGAAATAAAGGACAAAATGACGTCCTTTTTGAACTTTATTGAATAAATCCTTGGAGATATTGGTAATGGCATTACCGAAAGCATCAACATAAATGACGTTGCCCCGGATCATATCTTTATCAAAGATAGGCTGCAAAGTTACTTTTTCGATGAGCTGCTGCATCGGAGTGCCGATCTCTTTTAGTTTGCCTCCCTTGGCGATATGACAGGCTGACTTAGAAAGGATATCTGCGAGGGGGAAATGAAGATACCGAAGATCTTGCATTAAGTTGAGCTCGTATAATTCCTGTGGTTCATTGCCGTTCAGTAATAGACTGAAAATTCCATTGTCGGCCCCGACGAAATAATGATCGTTGTATTTCATGCCGATATATTTCGACTCTTCATGAAACAGGGTGTTGATTCCGATAATGTGAACGGTTCCTTTCGGAAAATAATGATAGGCGTTGCCTAATACAAAGGCCGCCCGAGGGATATTGAATGCTGGAATTTCATGGGTAATATCAACAATATTGGCATCAGACAACTGCGATAAAAGACTACCTTTTAACGCGGCTTGATAAAAATCTTTGTGTCCTAAGTCTGTTGTTAATGTAATTACTGCCATTATAATCTAAATCCTAGATCGAATTGCTGTCGAATCCCCTTAAATATACCCTTAAATTTATCTAAATAGTGGACAAAACTACTATTTATCAGATGATTTATAAAGCTAATTGGATAACTTATTTTGAATCTGTCTTTTTTCGATTGATATACACAAACATAGCGAAGATTTTGTGCATAAGGAAATCTTTGCATCCCTTTGTCTCTTGTTTCCGTCGCCTTCTAAATCATCCTTTTTTGTGCACTGTATATTCTTGGTGGTTTCGTTAGAATACGTTAATTTTGAATAGTATTATACAGAAACGATGTTGTGTAATGGCTACAATCTAATTAATTCTAAATAGGATAAAATTTGAACGAATTACTAATTGCATTAGATGGTCTGAATTTGCCCATATTATGGGGAGCAGACAATGAGCACTTCGATTATTTGAAGAAGCAATTCCCAAAACTGCGGATTGTAGCTCGCGGAAGTGAAATGAAGGTGTTGGGCGACGCGAAGGAATTAGATCTGTTTGAGCAATCGTTTAAGGAAGTCATGGCTCATCTGGAAAAATTTAACAACATTACTTTATTGGATTTTGAAAATCTCCTGGGGGCAAATGCAGGTTCTGCAGCCCAACAGGAAAAGGAACTTGCTGCCAAACATGCTGCCTTCGGATCCGAGCCAATCGTTTATGGACCTAACGGCCTGATCGTACGTGCACGTACCGCCAACCAGCGGAAAATGGTGGATAGTATTTCGAAGAATGACATCCTATTTGCGATAGGGCCGGCGGGTACAGGAAAGACCTATACGGCAGTTGCCTTAGCTGTCAGGGCACTTCGAAATAAAGAAATCAAAAGGATTATTCTTACAAGACCGGCCGTGGAAGCTGGTGAGAATCTTGGTTTTTTACCAGGTGATCTGAAGGAGAAGGTAGATCCGTATTTGCGGCCACTTTATGATGCTTTGGACGATATGATTCCAGCTGAAAAGCTGAAAGGTTACCTGGAAAATCGGACCATCGAGGTTGCACCATTGGCATTTATGCGTGGACGCACATTGGACAACTGCTTTGTGATTCTGGACGAGGCTCAAAATGCAACGGATATGCAACTGAAGATGTTTTTGACACGTATGGGCCCCACAGCAAAGTTTATCGTTACCGGTGATATGACACAGGTAGATTTACCAAAGAAAAACCAATCTGGATTGTCTACGGCGATTCGTTTATTGGAGAATATCGAAGGGATTGACATTATCCACCTGAGCGGCGGAGACGTAGTTCGCCATAAACTGGTACGTCGCATCTTGGAAGCATACGGCGATATTTAATTGGTCTATGCTCAAAGCGAATGATTTGGGACTATGCAAATCGAGCACAGCAAGCTCGTAAAATAAAGCTACTACATTTATGAATGCCCTTGAACGCAGACGTAAATGAACAATTACTTACATTTGAATTTTACTTTGAACATGAACGCTATAAAAGAAACAAATTTCAATTTCGAAAATCAGACCGCTTTTTACCGAGGAAAAGTACGTGATGTGTATACGATTGCTAATACTTACTTAGCGATGGTAGCCTCAGACCGTATTTCGGCATTTGATGTGGTACTTCCACGTCCAATTCCGTATAAAGGGCAGGTATTGAATCAAATTGCAGCCAAATTTTTAAAGGCTACGGCTGATATTATTCCAAATTGGGTGGTATCTGTTCCGGACCCAAGTGTAACTATCGGTCAACTATGTGAGCCGTTTAAAGTGGAAATGGTTATCCGTGGCTACATGTCGGGACATGCATGGCGTGAGTATGCTGCAGGTAAACGTGAAGTATGCGGTGAGGCTTTGCCGGAAGGGTTGAAAGAAAATGACAAATTGCCAGAACCGATTATTACGCCAACAACAAAGGCAGCTGTTGGACATGATGAAGATATCTCCCGTGCCGATATTTTGAAAAAAGGTATTGTAAGTGAAGAAGACTATGTTCAATTGGAGCAATATACGAAAGCTTTATTCCAAAGAGGTACTGAAATTGCCGCGCAGCGGGGTTTAATTTTAGTGGATACAAAATATGAATTTGGAAAAAAAGATGGAAAAATTGTGCTGATCGATGAGATTCATACACCGGATTCTTCCCGTTATTTTTATGCGGAAGGCTATCAAGATCGTCAGGAAAAAGGCGAGGCACAAAAGCAGTTGTCGAAAGAGTTCGTTCGCAAATGGTTGATCGAAAACGGCTTCCAAGGAAAAGATGGCCAGGTTGTTCCGGAGATGACTGATGAGATTGTCGCATCGATTTCCGAGCGTTATATTGAGTTGTATGAGCATATTGTTGGGGAGAAATTTGTGTATCCGGATCAAGAAAACGTATTGGAGCGTGTGGAAAGAAATGTCGCAAACGCCTTGAAAACACTAAATTATTAGTACATTGTATCCTCAAACAAAGGAGATAGACTAATGAAGTATACCATTGATAAACACGATCGCTATATTGTCATAGAACCTCATGTCGATGTGATTGACGCGGATAATGCCGCTAAACTCAAAGGGGAGTTTTTGTTGCGGAATACGATTGGACAACGGAATATTGTTTTGGACATGATCCACGTTCAGCAAACGGACGAGGTGGGTATCCGTTTAGGGGTGCTTGCTCATCGTTTGTGTCAGTCTGTGGGTGGCATATTCATTCTGGTTAATCTTTGTCCAACATTGATGGATATGGTTCGGGTGTCGCATTTGGATAAATCGTTGAAAATTGCACCATCTTTAAAGGTTGCCGAGGATTTAATCTTTGCACACGAACTGGAATCTGAGTATCGGGGGGCAATTGAAGATTAATATGAAGTTTGAAGTTCTGATATTAGGAAATAGTTCGGCGACACCCATGTTTGATCGTCATCCGACTAGCCAAGTGCTGAACTTTAATGAGCAATTGTTTTTGATCGACTGTGGAGAGGGGACACAAATGCAGCTCAGCCGATACGGTATCAAAAGCAATCGCATAGGACATATATTTATTAGCCATTTACATGGGGATCATTATTTGGGTCTGGTCGGGCTGCTCTCATCGATGCACCTTGTCGGTCGAAAAAGTGATCTCCATCTGTATGGCCCTCCTGCTTTAAAGGAGATTCTGGATGTGCAGTTTTTGCATTCCGAGACTGTTTTACGCTATAATCTTGTTTTCCATCCGATTTCACCGGAGCAGCCGGGCGTTATTTTTGAAAATAGAACGTTAAAAGTAAGTGCATTTCCATTAAAACATCGCATCGCTTGTACTGGTTTTCGCTTTGACGAAGGGCCTCGCGCTCGAACACTACTTGGTGATGTGGTTCAGGAACTGAATATACCTACGGTGTATTTCCCGATGATTAAGAAAGGATTTGATTACGTCGATGAAAGTGGCAAAGTGTATACAGCGGATGAGCTGAGCCTTCCTGCTCCCTTATCGCGCAGCTATGTATATTGTTCCGACACGGTACGTACCGCAGAATATCTGCCTTATGTTCAAAAGGCGAATCTGATGTACCATGAGTCCACATTCCTGCATGATATGGTCGATCGGGCAAAAGAAACGTTTCATACAACAGCTTTGGAAGCTGGAGAGATCGCCCAGGAGACTCAGGCCAATAAGTTACTGTTAGGCCATTATTCGGCACGATACCGAGATTTACAACCCCTATTGGAGGAGGCGAGAACCGTATTCCCAAATACGGAGCTCTCTGTTGAAGGTCGATGGTTTTCGGTATAGTTTTGTGTGAATTTTCACTTATTTCTCCAGGACAGCTTTGCTAGAGCATGGAAATACTGCTATGAGAGAGGTTCCCAATGGTGGAAAGGAAGAGATATAAGCAAATTTCCAGACCAGTTGATAAATGCAATCGAAGGTCCAATAGATCAGCAGTGAATAATTGCTTATTATATTGCATATGATGAACAATTTATCTAAGTTTACGGCTCTAATTTTTTTATAATGGATAATCCATTCAACTTAAACAACCTACTACGGGAAAATATTAAGAAGCTCGTACCTTATTCATCCGCGAGAGATGAATTTAAAGGGGAGGCATCCATATTGATTGATGCCAATGAAAATCCTTTTGGATCCCCACTAAACCATGATTACAACCGATACCCAGACCCTCTCCAACATCAAGTTAAAGCAAAACTTTCTAAAATAAAAGGTGTCCCTTCAGAGAATATCTTTTTGGGAAATGGAAGTGATGAAGCCATTGATATTTTATACCGTGCATTTTGTACCCCTGGTGTTGACAATGTGATATTGGTTCCGCCAACCTATGGGATGTATGAAGTTTCTGCGAATATCAATGATGTTGCTTTCAAAAAGGTAAACCTAACTGCCGATTACCAGCTGGACTTGGACGGTATTGCCAATGCAATAGATGCACATACTAAACTGATCTTTATCTGTTCTCCCAATAACCCAACAGGAAACTCAATCCGTCGTCAGGATATTGAAGCGATCTTAAATAATTTTCAGGGGCTAGTCGTTGTGGATGAAGCTTATATTAATTTTTCTGCTGTCAAATCATTTACGCAAGAATTGGCTGAATACCCCAATCTAGTGGTATTGCAGACGCTGTCTAAAGCCTGGGGACTTGCGGCTTTACGTTTGGGAATGGCTTTTGCAAGCAAAGAGATTATAGCTGTTTACAATAAAATAAAACCACCCTATAATATTAATCAAGCCACGCAGGATATCGTATTGGAGGCCTTAGATCATGTGGATCAAGTCAATGACTGGATCAAGGAAACGGTGGCTGAACGGGAGAAACTGGTACGCGAACTGCTTGAGCTGGACTATGTGCAACATATTACACCTTCTGACGCCAATTTTATCTTGGTCAAGATGGAGCAGCCACGTGAAGTTTATGATTACTTGGTTCAATATGGAATTATTGTTAGAGATAGGTCCAAAGTCGAACTCTGTGAAGGTTGCCTTCGGATTACTGTTGGTACACCTGCCGAAAATCAAATATTGTTAGAAAAACTTAATCAAATCAATAAATAATACTATGCCTGATAACTTAAAACGTGTACTGTTTATAGACCGAGATGGAACATTGATTTTGGAACCTGAAGACGAACAAATCGATTCTTTTGCCAAATTAAAATTCTACCCTGGTGCCTTGCAGTATCTGCCACGTATCGCAAAGGAGCTGGATTTCGAATTGATCTTGGTTTCCAACCAAGATGGTTTAGGAACTTCTTCCCATCCGGAGGAGAATTTCTGGCCCGTCCATCATTTTGTGATAGATACGTTTGCAGGAGAAGGAGTAGTGTTTGCCGAGGAACATATCGATAAAACTTTTCCACAAGAGAATGCGGATACCCGCAAACCTGGAGTTGGTATGCTTGGTGCGTATTTTGATGCGTCGAAATACGATTTGAGCCAATCTTTCGTTATTGGAGATCGTGTAAACGATGTGAAACTGGCGCAGAACCTCGGTGCTAAAGCAATTTGGCTGCGTGCCAACGATCAATTAGGTGCTTTGGAAAACCTTGCGATCGATTCAACTGTTATAGCTTTAGAGACAACAGATTGGAAAACTGTCTACGAGTTTCTTAAATTAGGGACACGTACCGCCGAACATCATCGAAAAACCAATGAAACGGATATTTTTATTCAGTTGAACTTGGATGGTTCGGGCAAATCGAATATCGAAACTGGACTGCCGTTTTTCGATCATATGTTGGATCAATTGGCTAGACATGGAGCACTTGATTTGACCATCAAAGCAAAAGGGGATCTTCATATTGATGAACATCATACTATTGAGGATACAGGCATTGCACTAGGTGAGGTCTTTTTGAAAGCTTTGGGTGACAAACGTGGAATTGAGCGTTATTCCTACACGTTGCCAATGGATGACTGTTTGGCTCAGGTGGCGTTGGATTTTGGCGGCCGCAACTGGATTGTATGGGATGCAGCATTTAAACGCGAGAAGATCGGAGACATGCCTACGGAAATGTTCTTTCATTTCTTCAAGTCATTTTCAGATGCTTCGCGATCAAATTTAAATATTAAAGCTGAGGGCGAGAATGAACATCATAAGATCGAAGCGATCTTTAAAGCTTTTGCTAAATCCATTAAGAAAGCGGTAAGACGTGATGCCGACCATATGCAATTGCCAAGTACAAAAGGAGTGTTGTAAGATGATAGGAATTATTAATTATGGTGCGGGGAATATTTTCTCGTTGACAGCGGCACTGGATCGTGTTGGGCTTACCTATGGTATGGTCAATACAGCAGATGAGATCGATCAATATGACCGTATCATCATTCCGGGAGTGGGCCATGCTGGAGCAGCAATGGACAAGCTACAGGAATCTGGGCTGGTACCCTCTATCAAAAAGCTGCAAAAGCCTGTCTTGGGTATCTGTGTTGGTATGCAACTGCTGACAGATTTTTCAGAGGAGGGGAATGCCGAAATGTTAAAACTGTTTCCTTTGAAAACGTTACATTTCGATGCCGGAAAAGCAGGTAAGGTACCACATATGGGGTGGAACAGCGTCTCCGTGCAAGCAGGTAATCCTTTATTTGCCAATATCGAAGATCAGACTTACTTTTATTTTGTTCACTCGTATTTTATCGAATACGATGCGACTTATACCGCAGCGAAATGTGTTTATGGAGAGCCTTTTTCGGCGGCGATTTCCAGAGACAATTTCTTTGGCGTACAATTTCATCCGGAGAAATCTGGGAAAGCAGGAGAGCAGTTGTTGCTCAATTTTTCAACTATTCAAATTGACTAAAAATATTCGACTATGTATATCATTCCAGCAATAGACGTTTTGGACAAAAAGGTTGTCCGTTTGAGAGAGGGTAACTACAACGACGTCACAACGTATGCGATTAGTTTAGAGGAACAGATCGAAAACTACCGTGCAAATGGTACGGAGTTGGTTCATATCATCGATTTAAACGGTGCAAAAGGGGACTTCAGCAACCAAGCCTATTTATTTGACATCATCCAAAAGACGGATATGAAAATACAATATGGTGGTGGTGTCAGAAGTATAGAAAAAGTAAAAGAATTGGTTGATGCTGGTGTTTATCGTGTTATCGTAGGAACACAGGCGATCACAAATCCTTCATTCCTGGAGGAACTGGCTACATTGAACGAAGGAAAAGTAAAATATGCTGACCACATCGTTATTGCTATTGACGTGTTGGATGAGGTAATCAAATATTCCGGATGGTTGGAAAGCTCACCGATCAAATTGATCGAATATATCGATAAATGCTTGGTTTTAGGATTCTTTCGGTTTTTATGTACTGATATCAGTAAAGATGGTAAATTAGGCGGTGCGGGTGTTGAATTGTACCAAAAGTTGTTGAACCATTCTCCGATTATCAAATTAATTGCTTCTGGTGGCATCAGTTCGATGGAAGATATTCAAAAACTTCAGGAATTGGGCAGTGTAGAATCCGTTGTGGTTGGTAAAGCCATCTATGAAAATAGAATTTCGATCGATGAAATCAAAGACTGGAATTTAAAATCGTTAATCAGGTTTTAAAATGCTGGCAAAACGTATAATTCCCTGTTTGGATGTTAAAGATGGACGCACCGTAAAAGGAGTCAACTTTGTGGATCTCCGGGATGCGGGTGATCCCGTTGAATTGGCTTATGAGTATTCTCAGCAAGGGGCAGACGAACTCGTTTTCTTGGATATCACAGCGACACATGAGGGACGTAAAACGACAATTGATTTAGTCAAAGCCGTGGCACGTCAAGTGAATATACCCTTTACAATAGGCGGTGGTATCAATGAAATTAAAGATGCTGACATCCTATTGAATGCCGGTGCGGATAAAATTTCCATCAACTCAGCTGCGGTACGTAATCCCGCTCTTATTAATGAGATGGCCGCCGCTTTTGGAGCACAATTTGTTGTCGTTGCTGTAGATACCAGATCCATCGAAGGGCAGAATTTTGTCCATCTGAGCGGCGGACGTATTAAGACAGAATTAAATACTACGGATTGGGTTCTTGAAGCGCAGGAGCGTGGAGCGGGAGAGATTTTACTTACATCAATGGATCATGACGGAACAAAAAATGGATTTGACAATGTTTTTTTAAAAGCAATAAACGATCAGATTCATATTCCACTGATTGCTTCCGGCGGCGCCGGTAATCAACAGCATTTTGTAGATGTCTTTCAACAAGCTAATGTGGATGCCGCGCTGGCAGCTTCTGTTTTCCATTATGGAGAAATATTGATTCCCGACCTTAAAGCAACCTTGCGACAAAATGGTATTGTCGTACGATAGGTTCAAAGATTACGAATTAAAAATTAAGGTTCAACGAGTGATACGGTAAGGGGTAATATAATTCTTGTTGATTCAGATTTAAAAGTTGACCGAGCTTGCGAGCTCATTGAAGAAAATTAAAAATTGAAATAAAAATCATGTTAGATTTTGCAAAAAGTGACGGCCTTGTTCCAGTGATCGTACAGGACGCCCAAACCTTAGAAGTGTTGATGTTGGGCTATATGAACGAGGAAGCTTGGCAGAAGACACAGGCGGAGAAACGCGTAACGTTTTTCTCCCGGAGCAAAAATCGCCTTTGGACAAAAGGAGAGGAGAGTGGAAACTTTTTAAATGTAAAAAGTATTCATGTGGATTGTGATAAGGACACTGTTTTGATCAAAGCAGAACCGATGGGACCTACTTGCCACACAGGGAGCCGGAGCTGTTTCAATACAGACTTCAATCAAAACTTTTTATTGGAATTAGAGCGTATTGTCAACCATCGCTATGAACATCCCTCGGACGAATCGTACGTCAATCGTCTACGTTCCCGTGGCATCAATAAGATTGCGCAAAAGGTAGGTGAGGAAGCTGTCGAAACTGTCATTGCGGCTTTGACTGAAACGGATAACGATTTTATCAATGAAACTTCAGACTTATTGTTTCACCTGATCGTATTGTTGCGAGAAAAGGGCTTTTCGTTGGAGACAATCGCAAAAAACCTCGAAAGCAGACATCAATAGTCATTCTTGCTCGCCAAGCGCGCTGGTTAGGCGGATGCCATCAGATCGGATGATGAGATGGCGTACTAGAAATCCAAAACTGGAGCAAGGCTTTAAGCTAAGATGACAAAAAAATCTCCGAAGTGCAGTATATTTGTAAATATACTGCACTTCTTGTTTTTACCGACCAGTAAGGCAAATGACTTTATCGATCATAACATACCCAATCTGTATAAAGCGGAAGTATTAGCGAAATGACTATGGATATTACATTAAAATCGACTTTGCCAGGACATCAGAACCCTATTTTCTGCGTAGAAAAGGGATATTATGCGGATACATTTTTTACTGCTGGTAACGATAAAGGTGTTGTGGAATGGGATATTGAGCATAATGCATTTAAACGTATCCTCTGTGCAGTCAGTTCATCCGTCTATGCCTTACGTTTGATAATAGGGACACCGATTCTTGCCATCGCATTGCGCGAAGGAAAACTGCTTTTTGTTGATGTGGAAAAGCAAAAGCTTATTGCAAGCCTACAGCTAGGGACCAAAGCTATTTTTGCCCTGGCTCACATGTCCTGGAAAAATGAACTTTTGGCGGTAGGAGAAGCGGGGACTCTGCATGTAATTGATCTGTCAACCTTCCAAAGTATTTACGAGAAACGCATCTCCACAACAACAATCCGGGCAATTGCAATTGATGAAGGACTTGGACGCATAGCTTTGGGCGATAAAGATGGGCAAGTATATCTATTGGATAGTACTGACTTTCATATGATCGCTGACTTAAAATTGCATAACATGCCTACAACTTCTTTGGCATTTATCCATAATAAGTTGTTAAGCGGTGGACGGGATGCGCAATTGGTGATTTCGAATCCAAACCAATTGCATGATAATTTCTCTTTTGTACCCCATCTTTTTACCGTATACGGGATATACCCGCATCCGGAAGGTCCAATTTTTGCTACGGTAAGCCGCGATAAATCGTTGAAATTCTGGTCCACAGATGACTTTGCCTTGTTGAAAAATATAAGTCGTGAGAAAATGCAGGATGGCCATCATTTATCTGTGAATGCTGGAGCATGGTCGCAAAATGGGCAATATTTCTTTAGCGTCAGTGATGATAAATTAGTGAAAATATGGGAAATTAAAAAAAAATAGATAAGCTTGTAGCGAATTCATAAATATACCGTTAACTATAGTAATTATAAATTTAATTGACCGTATAGTTATATTTTATGAAAAGAATCTGGCTTATTTTGTTGGGTTGTATTGCGCTTTCGAGCTGTGATAAAATCGAAAGTAAAGGAATGTATCTAGCTAGCGTTCCCATATTTGAAACCATGGAAGGTATCCGGGCTAAAGCTAATCCCGTAAGCAGTCCTGCCCCAATTGTACAAACAGGAAAGATCTATATTTATCAAGATTACTTGTTTATCAATGAGCCTGGGAAAGGTATTCATATTTTTAACAATGGTGATCCTTCAAAACCCCAGGCAATGGCGTTCTTGAGTATTCCTGGCAATGTGGATCTTGCTGTTCTAGACGGAAAGTTGTATGCCGATAGTTATACCGATTTGTTGACATTCGACCTTCAAAATCCTGCATCGCCCCAATTACTGACACGAAATAAGGATGTATTTAAGATGTTGCTTCAAATGGATAACTTTAATAACAGACCAGATCGCATCATTACGGGATACCGGGATAGTCTGGTAAGCTATAGCCAGAAAGATAGATATTCACCTTATGATCGAAAAGAGCTTGACTACAACCAAGTCAATGCTGGATCTGGACAAGGGGCATCCATGGCGCGATTTACCATTGCCAATAAACATCTATACGCCGTAGACCAAACGACATTACACCTTTTTAATGTGCAGAATGCAAGTAAACCGGCTTATGTAAAGGACATCAAAATAGGCCCTGGTATCGAAACAATTTTTCCGTTCAAAAATAGTCTGTTTATCGGTTCCAAAACAGGGATGGTGATTTATGATATCACGACGGCTTCGGCTCCGGTGGAGCTGTCACGGTATGCCCATATTCGCGCCTGCGATCCTGTCGTTGTTAATGAAAAATATGCCTTTGTCACCTTACGGGCAGGAGTGGTATGTGGTGGGCAGCAGAATTTATTGGAAGTGATCGATATCCAGGACCTGACGAAACCTATGCTGAAACATACCTTCACTTTGGAGAACCCTTACGGCCTGGCGCTATCAGACCAAACTTTATATGTCTGTGATGGAAAATCTGGAATGAAATCATTCGATGCCAGTGATGTCAGCCAAATAGGTAACAAGCTTCTCGAGACTCACAAAGAATTGATGAGCATGGATGTTATTGCAGGACCGAAATCGCTCATTGTCGTGGGGCAGGACGGCGTCCATCAATATGATTATAGCAATAAGGCTAAATTGAAAGCTTTAAGTGTTATTTCTGTTACTAAATCCAACTAAAACCAACTGCTTATTATTTTTCCTTATATGAAGAGATTTTCGATTGCCATTTTGGCTCTTCTCGGGTATCTAACTGTTGATGCCCAAACAAAAAAATATACAAATCATAATGAATTTTCGGTTATTACTTATGGTCCTGCTTTTCTCGAATCTGGATTTGGCCTGCATACATTCCATGGGGTGCAGCTCCATGAAAATATCGCTCTGGGTTTAAATACAGGGGTCGATAGGTATCCTGTAAACAATGAAGGATCAAAATGGTTTTTACCGCTCTCAGCCAAAGTGAATTATGTAGAATTCCCGGACAGAAAACGTAGTTTTTTTGCAGGATTGGATTTAGGCTATAGTTTTGCTTTCTTGAATAAAAATCTAGTCGAGAGCAATTTAAAATATGAATATCAGGGCGGCTTGTTGGTAAATCCACAGCTGGGTTGGCGCTTTAAATTTAAGAATTCAGCGAAATATTGGTCTTTGGCAACGGGATACCGGTATCAGCACTATAGCCGAAAGGATACTTATACGCGTCCCTCAGCAAACTTACCAGACACTAGCATAGGGTACGGAACAACACAAATGGATAAAAAATATGATCTGCACCGTTTTACCTTGCAGATAGGATTTGGTTTTTAAATACTAATGGGACTATTATTTTATCTGTATCAACAGGTATTTTCTGCTTTAACTATAAAAAAATAGCGCAAGTGTAGAATGCGATTTTTTTGAAATCCCAGCCTACACTTGCACTATTTTGTACTTTAGTCGTAAAGATCTTTACATACTGTCTAAAAGTTGTAGGATCTGCGTCAGATATTTCTCATCGACTTCATCAAAACTATTTAGTTCACTGCTGTCAACGTCCAGTACGCCGATAATCTGTCCTTGTTTAAAAACCGGCAGAACAATTTCAGATCGCGAGAGCGAACTGCAGGCAATATGCCCTGGAAATTGTTCCACATCGGGAACGATTAATGTTTTTTCCTGTGCCCAGGCTCCCCCGCATACTCCACGGCCTTTCTTGATGCGTGTACAAGCTACAGGCCCCTGAAAAGGGCCTAATACAAGCTCATCTCCCTCGACAAGATAGAAGCCAACCCAGAAAAAATTGAATTGCTCTTTTAATGCGGCGGCAATATTCGCCAGATTGGCAATTTGATTAGGTTCGCCCTGCAATAATCCTCCGATCTGCGGAAGTAAATTCTGATATTGTTCTTCTTTGCTACCTTTAGCAATTTGTAAATCCTCTGCCATAAAAATCAACGTAAAAAATCATGCGTTTGCTCCAGGGACTTCATACTCGACAATGTTCTACTTTTTTAGAAAACTTTACCACTGTTTTATGAGAACGCATGACATGAAAAAGCGCTAATACGCTGTTCAAAGTTAACAGAATATTAGCGCTTTCTTATCAGGCAAATGTTATTATTTCTTTGTGTTGATAATGTTCACCCGAATGTAGTTGCTTCTTTTGCCGGAAGGCGTTACAACAACCGCTTTGAAAACACGTTCCTTACTATTAGGAACCGTAATTTTCACTGGACCTGTATATTCTAAATCCAATTCTGAAGGATCATAGTTGTCCAGCGTGTAGTAAATTTTAGCACCTTCAACAGATGGTTTTAGTCCACGGATGGTATATTCGGAAGCATACACGGTGGTATCTGTTATGCCGTATGCCTCCGGTACACGATAGAATGTACTGGTTTGGTCAAGTTTAGCCAGCTGATTTGCCACACGCTGTTCTGAGAAGTTTTTCCAGTTCTTTTTCTCAGGTTGTGTCCAGGCGATTTCAGAAAGTGCCAATACACGCGGTAACACGGTAAATTCGACTTTATTGGATGATCCAATATATTCTGTCCATATATTTGCTTGAACACCTAACACGTGTTTCTTGTTGTTTTCAGAAATTTTGCTAGGCATTGGGTCGGACGCATATACCTTGCTCAGGGTGGAAAGTCCACCGATACTTAAAGGCTCTCTGTTTTGATCAGGACCTTGTTTGTGATCGAAGTATAGGCCATAGCTGTTTGCCGTAATGATCACATCGTGACCTTGATTGGCTGCATCAATTGCACCTTGGTCACCTCTCCAGCTCATCACAGTTGCATTAGGCGCTAAACCGCCCTCTAAGATCTCATCCCATCCGATGATACGTTTACCTTTGCTATTGATATATTTTTCCATACGTTGGATAAAATAGCTCTGTAACTCATGTTCATCCTTGAGGTTGTTGTCCTTGATTCTTTTTTGACAAAAAGGACAAGTTTTCCATTTTGTTTTTGGACATTCGTCACCACCGATGTGGATATATTCGCTAGGGAATAGGGGAATGATTTCGTCAATCACATCTTCCAGCAACTTAAATGTTTCTTCTTTTCCTGCACAGAAAACATCGTCAAACACCCCCCAAGTCTGGGCAGCAGTGTATGGCCCCGGCTTATCACCGCAGCCTAATTCTGGATAAGCTGAAAGTGCTGCCAGTGCATGCCCCGGCATTTCGATTTCAGGGATAACCGTTACATATTTGGATTTTGCATAGGCAACGACCTCTTTGACCTGATCCTGGGTATAGAAACCACCGTAAGGTGTGTTGTCATAATCGCCATCTGTCTTGTAGTTACCCAAAAGCGTTTGCTTACGGTAACCGCCAATCTGAGTCAATTTGGGATGTGATTTGATTTCTATGCGCCAGCCTTGATCCTCTGTCAAATGCCAATGGAATGTATTCAATTTGTAAGAGGCCAGAATATCAATGTATTTTTTAATAAATTCTACCGGAAAGAAGTGGCGTCCAACATCCAGATGCAATCCACGGTAGGCAAAACGAGGTTCATCCTGGATCGAAGCCTGTTGAATTTCTACGCTGGCTTTTTTATCCACAGGTAACAATTGGATTAAGGATTGCATGCCGTAAAATAGACCGGCAGCTTTTCCGCTAATAGTCGCACGGTCTGAACTGATGTTAAGTTCATACGCTTCAGCATGAGTAGATTTAACATTTTTGGAGGAGAAATAGATACTATTGCTGCTCGCTGACTTCACTAAGGATAAGTTGAGGTTGTAGTTGCTTTTCAGGAAGTCCTGAAATAAAGTGGCAACTTTTTTGTCCTCTTCGCTGTCAAAGGCGATTTTGGTGTTTGCGTTGATTTTGAATGTGCCATTTTTAATCTGAACCTGTTGCGGCAATGGCACAATGTTCAAGGTAGCATCTTTCTTTTCTTGCGCAAATACTGCTGCTCCTAAACTTAGAGCCAGCGCAAGTGAAAATAGTTTCTTCATGCGTGAGATTATAACTGAAATATGAAGTTCTAAAAATAGGTGAATAAATACGTTTTAGCAAAGAGAAAATGTAACAAATAAAGTGAGAAAATGCTGTTAAACGTGTTTTTGGGCACTTAATTGCAGTTTAAATAACAAGCTGTTTGAGGTAGGTCAATCGTTTGTTTAGCCTGTTAAAGGGGATATTTTACTTCGTTGGAATAACATCTAAATTCAGTTTTAAAAAAATGTACTTTTTAAAAGTTTATAACTGTGTTCTCCTGAATAGCTGTTCAGGAGTGGACGCCTGTTTTTTAACGCAAGGAGAGAGCGTACATTATTTCCTATTGTCCAAACACAATGCAAACACAATGGAATCTGCTTTTTCCGGAAACAGTCTCATAAATGCCATTTATAAAGATGGCTACAATTGGTTAAATAGGCTGTAGTTTACATAAGGTAGGTGTTAAAATTGGAACATCCTAATACCAAGTTCGGACTAGTCACAATTTTTAATCAATTTTGAGACAGTGATCAGTCAGTGTTTATTCAGTCCACACTGACTGATCACTGACTGATCACTGAACGATCACTGAACAAGCACTGAACAAGCACTGTCAAAAGGCCGAATTTGATCCCTATTTGATCTTTGTTTGCTGTACGTAAAAACCAAAAGAGAAAACAAGGAAATATCGCATTTAGCCGAACGTATTGCTCATTTGATGTTTGATATCGGATGAGTTCAGCAAATGTGTATGCATTAAAGTCGTTTAAGCGCCAATTTGATCATGTCTTCGACGGAAAGATTGGTTTCTGTCTTTAGAATAGCATTTAATACCTTTTCTGCTGCGGCTTTGTTGAATCCGAGCATCACCAGTGCTGACAACGCTTCGTCCGGCACGGATTGAGATTGAATTTCTGTCGCCAAAGCTTCGAAGCCCTGCTTTTTCAATTTATCCTGAAGCTCCAATATAAGCCGCTGTGCTGTTTTAGGCCCGATTCCTTTAATCTTTTGAATCAGGGCAACCTGACCGTTGACAATGGCAGACTGGATTTCATCTGGTGTGTTTGACGATAGGATCATCCGGCCTGTATTTGGACCAATGCCAGAAACAGAGATCAGATTTTCAAATAGTTTTTTCTCGCCTTCTGTCGCAAAGCCATAAAGCGTGTGTGAATCTTCCCGAACTTGCAGTGAAATAAATAATTTACAATTTTCCTGATCCTTGATTTGGGAAAAGGTATAAAGAGAGATGTGGACATAATAGCCAATCCCACTCACATCGATAACAACATGAGTGGGGGCTTTATATGCTAATTTTCCATTGAAATATTCGTACATAGTATACGAATATAGGAAGATTTTAAGCTATTCTATAAATTTTTAAGATGTGCTTGTACGTCTACTACAGCAATGGTAACCATATTGACGATTTCGCGCACCGAGCTATCCAATTGCAACACGTGGATTGGTTTGTTCATCCCCAAAAGGATTGGACCTACCGCTTCCGCTTCACCAACTTCTTGCAATAGTTTATAAGCAATATTTCCTGATTCCAAGTTAGGGAATACAAGTGTATTCGCAGATTTTCCATTTAGGCAGCTGAAAGGGAAATTCGCTGTCAGCATTTCGCTATTGAGTGCGAAGTTGGCCTGTAAATCACCATCAGCGATAATTTCCGGATGTTGATCGTGTAGGATCTGTGCTGCTGCTCTCACTTTCGTTGGTGTTTTTCCTTCACTGGAACCAAAATTAGAGTAAGACAACAAGGCAATACGTGGTTGAATGTTCATACGTCTCACAGCTTTATCCAGTAGCAAGGTAATGTCTGCTAGTTCCTGTGCCGTTGGGTCTTCATTTACGGTTGTATCGCCCATGAAGATCGGTCCTTTTTTTGTCAACATCATATACATACCTGCCACACGGCTGCCTGGTTTAGCACCGATGACATGCAATGCGGGACGGATTGTATTCGCGTAGTTTTTGGTCATACCGGAAATTAGGGTATCTGCTTCGCCAAACTCCACTAAAGAGGCCCCAAAATAGTTACGGTCATACATCAACTTACGGGCATCATATTTCGATATACCGCGACGTTGTCTTTTGATGTAAAGATGCTCGATAAATTTCTTGGAACGTTCCGTTTCGTTGTCTACTTCAGCAACTGGATCGATAATTTCAAGGCCATCCAATTCAAAAGCATATTCTTTGATTAGACGTTCGATTTTATCTTTTCGACCTAAGAGAATTGGAATAGCAATGCCTTCTTCCTTAACAATCTGCGCCGCACGTAATGTTTTGTAATTGTCTGCTTCGGCAAAAACAACACGTTTAGGATCTCTTTTAGCTGCCATGGTTAAGTTGCGCATAATCGCATCATCTTTACCAAGGCGCTTGCGTAGAGCATCGCTGTATTGATCCCAGTCTTCGATCACGCTTTGTGCCACACCTGATGCGATAGCCGCTTTTGCAACAGCCATAGAAACTTCAGTGATCAAACGTGGGTCGGTAGGTTTTGGAATAATATATTCTTCCGAGAATTTTAAATTGTTGGTGTTATAGGCTTGATTTACTTCTTCCGGCACGGGTTGTTTCGCCAAGTCAGCAATTGCACGTACTGCCGCAATTTTCATTTCTTCGTTGATCGCTGTTGCACGTACATCCAATGCACCGCGGAAGATATATGGGAAACCCAATACATTGTTTACCTGGTTAGGATAGTCTGATCGACCTGTACCCATGATAATATCGTTACGTGTTGCCATCGCCAAATCGTAAGCAATCTCAGGATTTGGATTTGCCATTGCCAATACAATTGGGTTTGGAGCCATCGATAACAACATCTCTGCCGACATGACGTCTGCTGCCGATAGACCGATAAATACATCCGAATCTTTTACAGCATCTGCCAGGGTGCGGATATCGCGATCCGTTGCATATTGTGCTTTCATACTGTCCAGATTTTCTCTGTCAGTACGGATGACACCTTTGCTATCCAGCATCACGATATTTTCTTTGCGGGCACCAACTGAAATATACATTGCAGTACATGACATTGCGGCCGCTCCAGCGCCATTCACGACGATTTTCACTTTAGAAATATCTTTTCCGATAATTTCACAGGCATTGATCAATGCAGCACCCGAAATGATTGCCGTACCATGTTGGTCATCGTGCATCACTGGGATGTTCATTTCTTCTTTTAGACGACGTTCGATTTCAAAACATTCCGGTGCTTTGATATCTTCCAGGTTGATCCCGCCAAAAGTAGGCTCTAATGCTTTGACGATGTTGACAAACTCATCAACATTTTTGGTGTCCACTTCGATGTCAAATACATCGATGTCGGCAAAAATTTTGAATAATAAACCTTTACCTTCCATGACTGGTTTACCAGCTTGGGCGCCGATATCGCCTAAGCCCAATACTGCTGTACCATTACTGATAACAGCAACAAGGTTTCCTTTTGCGGTATATTTATAAGCATCTTCTTTGTTCTCAGCAATAGCCAAACATGGCTCCGCTACACCTGGAGAATATGCTAATGATAAGTCTCTTTGCGAATTTGTTGGTTTGGTCGGAACAACAGCTATTTTACCAGGTCTACCCATTGCGTGGTAGTTTAACGCTGCCTGTTTACGATTAGTGTTACTCATTACGATTTTATTAATTTAAGGCTACAAATCTATCATTCTTTTTGATAATTGGAAATATTTGCCAATATCTTATTATAATTAGACAATAATATGTTACTTCAGGACATCCAACAGTTTAAACATCTGCTGGCGCATACTGGACGCAGAACCAGAATAGTTGTTGACCAGCAAAGTATAGGTAAATGATTGTCCTGTTTTATTGGTATGTACACCTGTATAACCAAGTACGCCACCAATTGTTCCACTTTTCATCTTCATATTGTTATACGTAGGAAGACTTTCGTAGAAGGCGGGGTACCAGTTTTGTTTTTGTGCATATTGCATAATCTTATTCATGGCTGATGTGGTCACCCTATTTTGAGGTGATAGACCAGAGCCATCCATGCTATTGAGTTCACTGGATTTTATGCCTAGTTTGGCATTCCAATATTTCTGTATATAATAGGCGCCATCATCGGTGCCCGTTTTACCCGCTGTCGTATAAGCGATTGCTTTCAAAAGGGCTTCTCCATAGAGGTTGATGCTCTTTTGGTTAAACCAGTAGACAATTTTGTCTAAGGTCGGGGAAAGGTGGATATCCAGGGTTTGTTTTTTTGAAACATCGACTGAATCCATCTTTGTCCCGGTAGCAGGCAGCTCACTGGCAACAATACCGTTGTTGTTTAAGACTTCGTTTAATTGATAAGCGAGATCATAGGCCGGATCGGGCGAGGAGAGCTCAATAGTTTTCTTGAGATCCTGTCCATATGAACCACGCACAAATATTTTGGTCGAATAGGGGGCAGCATAGGCGTATACATTGTCGCCGCTTCCTGCTTTACCCGTAGTTGTTTCATTGATAATTTCCAGGTAGGGGACACGGGTGGTATAGCTCAGGATCTCCGCTTTGGCGCCAACTTTATTGCTTGGGCTGAAATTTAGGCCAAAAGCGTTCTCACACCAATTGAGTGACGAAATTCCCGCACCGTAATAGTTTCCCATATCGGTCCAGATCCACCCGCCCGGAAGCTGGTTTCCATTATAAAGCCTGTCATCGGCGATGATGGCCCCATTAATACTTTTGATACCGGCATTTTGGATCGCTGCAAGCCACTTGTTCAGTATCGTTGTTGCTTGAGTCTCCGGATAGCGGGGACTGCCAAGGGTAGGGTCTCCCGTGCCTGTCACAATAATATTTCCGTTTAACACACCGTTCTCGTCAATCTCACCGGTATAATACAAGGTGGTTTTGAACTGATAATTTTTGCCCAGGAAATCTAGCGCTGTAGCCGAAGTAATTACCTTCATAGTGGAGGCGGTCGCCAGTCCGATATTTTCATTTGCTGCGAATACCGTTTGGCCTGTTTTTCCATCGAAAACGATCAATGAGCTCAAACCATTCCTGAGGCTTTCCTGATTTTGAAACTGTGTAAATGCATCCTGGATTTTACTGCGAAGATCCTGTGCAAATAGTGGAGTGGTAACGGTCGTTAACGCGTAAGTGGAAAAAGCAATGGTACTTAGCACAAATTGGTTCATATATCATATTTTTTATTGTCCTATGGTATATCCTAGTTTATCTTCGATTAGCTTGCAAATACGGTGATCTATATTCGTACTGGCAATCATGGATATTTCGTCGGATTTATCATGATGACTTGAACGCTGCCTATTTTAAGGGGAAAGCGTTCGCTGTATTCGTTTGTTTTATTTGGCTTAAAGTTAGGCATTCGCCCCTAAAAAATCCTAACTTGCGTAAAATTGTATAAACGACATGAAGCATATCGAAAAATTAGCTGCCATTCGTGAGGCGATGAAGGTTCAGGGAATCGATGGATATATCATCCCATCATCAGATCCTCATATTAGTGAATATCTACCGGAACGTTATAAATGCATCGCCTGGGCATCGGGTTTTACAGGGTCAGCAGGTACTTTGGCAATCACGCAGGATTTTGCGGGCCTTTGGACCGATTCTCGCTATTTTGTCCAAGCTGCAGAACAATTGGCTGGAACAGGTTTTGAATTGGTGAAATTGAAGGCACAGGGAGCTGCGGAGTACGCTGATTGGTTGGGCGAGCAGTTGAATGCTGGTGCTAAAGTTGCTTTTGACGGCAATCTTGCTTCTTTATTGGTGGCCCAATCTGTTCAGCATACTTTGGAGCCATTGGAGATCAAAGTGGATGGTCATGTTGATCTGTTGTCATCATTATGGGAGGGGAGACCAGAGCTGCCTAAGGCACAGGCCTACCTGTTGGGTGAAAATATTACGGGACAGTCAACGGTCTCTAAAATTGAAGCCGTCCGTGCGGAGATGAAAAAGAATAGGGCCGAGGCGCATCTGATTTCATCCCTGGATGACTTAGCCTGGTTATTAAATATCCGTGGTCAGGATGTCCCATGTAATCCTGTTGTTTTGGGTTTTGTGCTGATCACTGCCGATAAGGCAACACTGTATATCGAACCTTCAAAGCTGACAACACAGGCAACTGAGGAACTGAAAGGCTATGGAGTGGATGTTGTGGGGTATGAAGAGATTTTTGAAACAATTCCGACATTGGAGGTTGCATCCATTCTTATCGATCCGAAACGTACCTGTTTCGCTGTTTTCGACAGCGTACCTAAACAGGTTAAAATTGTTGAGAAAATAAATCCTTCGACGAGTTTAAAAGCGATTAAGAATAAGGTCGAAGTTGAAAATAACCGCCATACCTTTGTCAAAGACGGTGTCGCATTGACTCGCTTCTTCAAATGGCTGGAAGAGAATGTTTCCTCTGGGGAGCTTTCGGAATTATCTATCGCCGCCAAATTACGCGGATTTCGCGAAAGTCAGGAGGGATTTGTTGATGTCTCGTTCACGACAATTGCGGGGTATTTGGATCACGGTGCCCTGCCGCATTATTCGGCAAATGAAAAATCAAATTATACGTTACAACCTAAAGGTTTGCTATTAGTAGACTCCGGGGGACAATATAACACAGGTACAACAGATATTACAAGGGTGGTCACACTCGGAGCTCTTACACAAGAGGAAAAAGAAGATTATACACTGGTGCTCAAGGGAACAATAGAAGGCTCACAAGCGATCTTCCCTACTGGAACGCGCGGTTATCAGATTGATGCAATCACGCGTCGTCCATTGTGGGAAACACTGCGCAATTATGGACATGGTACCGGACATGGTGTAGGCTTCTTCCTGAACGTACACGAAGGTCCGCAGGTGTTCAATGCCGCAGCGATTGATGTGGCCGTTGAACCGGGCATGATCACTTCGATAGAGCCTGGATTGTATCGTGTCGGCAAGCATGGGATCCGTATTGAGAACCTAGTCTTGACCCGTAAAGCGGGTTCTTCTGAATTTGGAGACTTCTTAAATTTTGAGACATTGACTATATGTTACATCGCAACGGATTTGATCGAAAAATCCCTGCTGGATAAGAAACATATTGCTTGGCTGAATAATTATAATCAGTGGGTCTTTGATCAATTGTCAACACATCTTACCGCTGAGGAAAAGAATTGGTTGGCCGAAAAATGCCAAGCTATCTAATAAAGAAAGAATTAAATTACCCCTCAATTGTTAGCTTGAAAACTTTTGGGGGGTATTTTTGTGAATTATGATGTTCTAGTAGGGCTCTTTTAGAATACTATAGACGGATTCTTTTCCAAAGGGTTTCAGAATGAAGCCGTTTATAAATGGGTAGTTTGCAAGTTGCTCCTGGTCACTTTTGCTTGTCGAGGAACTGACAATATATATCTTTGTTTTTTTGATAAAATCCGTTCTGTCTTCCAATGTATCCATTAATTCCCAGCCAGTCATAAATGGCATATTGATATCGACAAAAAGTATGGGTGGCATTGAAGATTGGGTAATGTCGTTGTTATCCAGAAAATCCAATGCATCCAGCGCATTTTTAAAAGAATGGAATTCAATTTCATATTGAGAAAATCCCTGAAGCATGTAGCCGAATATTGTACGCAAGATAGCGTTGTCATCGATAAGAATTATCTTTCTTTTGTTTTCCTGGTTCATGGTAGTTTAGACTGATTTTTATTGTTATTCCAACACTGATTCTGGGGAATTTTTTGTTGAAAACTTAATCGAAAAAGTGCTTCCTTCATCTAATTCACTTTCTACATCTATCTTTCCGCCCAAAGATTCAACTTGATATCGGGTCAGAAATAAGCCGAGACCCCGGCTCTCAAATCCACGGTGAAAAACTTTTTTAAACATGAAAAGTTCCGATTTATATTTGGGGAGATTAATACCGAGACCATTGTCCTTGATGGTCAACAATATGCCGTCGTCTTCAGCAAAAGTTCGAATTTCAATCTGAGGAGCTCTATTGGAGGGCGTAAATCGCAGTGCGTTACTCATCAGGTTGCTCAAAATACTTTCGAGGTAAATTTTGGGATAATAGATATCCTTTACGTTGAAGTCTATGGAAATTATTGCGTTTTTCTGTTGTATTTCAGCGATAAATTGCTGTTGTACTTTTTTAAAAATAGTTGGAAAGTTACAGGTTTCGTAGACTAGTGAATTGTTGGACCGGAGTTCGAGTATCTCGCCCAGGTCATGCAGTGTCTGCGTGAGGTCGTTGCCGCTGATACGTAAAAGGTCTAAAAAATCAGTTTTTATCTTTTCATCGTTGGTAGCCTTAATTTCGTCAATAAGCATTTGGATATTACTTAGCGGGCCTTTTAGATCATGAGCGAGGATGTTGGCAAATTCTTCCAGTTGTCGTATTTTGGTTTCAAGATCTATTTTGACTAAATCCGATTCAATTTTTTGTCTTTTTAGGATTTCGATATTCTTCTTTGATTCGGAAATATCCTGAACCTGAACGATCAGAAATTGTGCGGTATTGGCATTATCAAAAACTGCCGCAACCGTTACAGAACACCATACAAAATGACCCAATTTATGTATATAGCGTTTTTGAAGCGTGAATGCGTCAATTTCACCCCTGACAAGTTTTTCCCGAAGTTCAACATCCCTGTGTATATCGTCTGGGTGTGTCCTTTCAGTAAACTTTGTTGTCGACATTTCTTCATGAGAATAACCAAGAATTTTCGTTAACATGCTGTTGGATTCTATGCAGTAACCTTCGAGACTGGTCAAAGAGATTCCCAAACCCGATAAATGAAAGGCTTGGTTAAACTTGTGTTCATTGAATTTACTCTTTTCATTGGACTCGACTTGTTTCGTAATGTCGGAAATAACCAGGGCTACCCTATTCTGGGCCCGATGTATCGGTTTAATCTGTAAGCGGTACCATTTGTCCTTGTGATCTTTTAAATTGGATTGAAAATCCATCTTAAGTTCGCGATCCAGTTTTAATGAATTTTGTATTAATTGAACGGCGGGTACTGCAAGATTGGGCGGGAAAAGTTCCGTGACACTCTTATTTAGAAATTCTTCCGGCGTGTAGAACAACAGATCCGGATTATTGGTCCAATAATTTTTAAACACCCCTGTATCTGTTACTTCAAATACGAGATCATTCAATGACGCGACAAGCAACTGTAGCTGGTGCTGTTTATCTTCTAGGACGCGATTTTTATTGACCAATTTCGATACATCGATAAACGAAATCAAAAGCCCCTTATTCTTGTCTTCAGCAATAAGATGAATGGTAAATTGATACCATCTAAATTGTTCGTCTTCTTTTCGTCCTAGGATAATTTCATTTTGGTTTTGTTTTTCTGAAAGGGCGATGAAAAAAGGAGTTTCTGTAGGAGGCAGTATGGAAAGATCATCTACTGCGTAAAACGTAATTAACTCATGGATCTTAATGGTATCTTTCGTGTTTTCGAGCGCTAGAAGCTCCTTCGCACGGTTGTTAAACTGTTGAATAGTACCATCTTCTGTGGTCATGATTAATCCTTCCAACCTTGTGTTAAAGGCTGGGTCCGAAAGCACTGATAAAGAGTCCCGTTGCAGATGCATTATCCAACAATGTTTAGGATTAATTTTCTCATTTATAAGCATAAGCGGCATGTATGCCCCTGTTTGCAAAATTGGTAACTTTTACCCCAAAATAATAAATAAATATTAAAATATGTAACTTTTTATATAAATTGCTAGCAGGCAGATTGTTATGCATACATAACAATCTGCCTGCTAATTTTAGTGATCTTTCGTGAGGTAGACCTGATGTTTAATCTTTAATTTTTTCAAGCCATATCCAATTAAACCACAGTGGCTGTACTTGTTTACTTTTAAAGGTAATGATATATTTTCCGGCCTTATTGAATGTAAATTTGCCGATGCGGTTTTCGACGAATTCTTCGGTATAGTTGTTTTCATTGGGCTCTACAACCATTTTGTTTGTAGGGGCGAAACTTCCTTCCAAGCGCTGGTTGGCTGTACTGATTTCAAAAACGCTATTTTCTTTATTGGGATTATGTGCTGAAAAATCCAGTGAATAGACGCCAGCTTCGGGTATGGTTACTTCCCAATCGATTTTAGTATCGCCTGTAAGTACCGCATGTGTTGGGTTCTTGCCATTATAACGTACAATTTTGAGTCCCTGGTTGAGACTATTGGTCGATTTCAAGGAGAAGCCACCAAAGGTAGATTCTGGGATGGTGTTTTTGTCCAGTTCCAGGGGACCGTTAAAAGTCAATTTAACCTCCGAAACATAATGATCAGGTTGTGCGTCTGGTAGCTGGATGTGTATCAAACTGAGGTTTTGATCAAATTTTACCGGGGTAGACGTATTTCCGTTTCTGAGGGAAACTTGTTCTGGCGTCGATTTGATTCCAGTAATCCGAAGTGTGTGATCCAAAGGCCAGTTAAAGACATGCGCATATACCACTGTTTTTTGACCTTCTTTTTTGGTTGTCAGATATCCCCAGTCGAAATGGTTGTTTTTTAAATCAAGTCCTGTACTGCCATAAATGCCTTCACCGTATGTGTTTAACCAATTGCCGATCTCATGCAGACGGCTGACACTCTCATAAGGAACTGTTCCGTTGGCACGCGGACCAATATTTAAGGTAAATCCACCGTTGAGACTTACATTGGAGATTAAGGATTGGAAAATTTGACTGGTTGATTTCCACTCGTTTTCTTGTCCATTATAACCCCATGAATGCGCAATCGTCCCGGGGGTTTCCCAGGGATGGCTAATGTAGCTGCTGGCAAATTGGTTGTCACCAAGTGTTTCAAAGTCCACATTCTCTGCATCAGTAGGAAGGCCCAAACGCGAATTGATCAAACAATTGGGCTGTAGTTCACGAATTAATTTGACGACTTGAAGTAATTGTTCCTTTTTAATGATGGATTTTTGATAGGGGATCCACATATCAAACCATACCAATGCAATGTCACCATAGTTGGTCATCAGCTCGCGAAGCTGAGGGATGACCTTTTCCTGCCAATATTGATTGTACTGGGCATCGGTCACATGTCCCGAAAGCTCCTGTTGATGGTTCCAACCATAGGGATGCTCCCAATCAATCCAATGTGAATAATAGAAACCCAATTTCATTCCATGCTTTTTACAAGCTGCTGCAATGTCTTTGATGACATCCCGATTAGAACCACTCAATTTTGGAAGGCTATAATTACCAACTTTCGTATCCCAAAGAGCAACACCATCATGATGTTTGGCAGTGATGATAATATATTTCATGCCGGCTTCCTTTGCAAGGAGCACCCATTGCTCGGGATCTATTTTACTCCAGTCGAAGCGTTTGGCCAAAGTGCCATACTCTTCTTTGGAGACGCGGTTGCGATATCTTAACCATTCGGCATAGTTATTCATATAACGTAAGGGCTCCCCCTTCCACATGCCCTCAGCTGCACTGTATAACCCCCAATGAATAAACATGCCAAAACGGGCATCTTTAAACCAGGACGCTTTTTCGGAATTCTGTGCAAATAATTTCACAGAAATACTGAATAACAATACGGATAAAATCAGTAGTCGCTTGATTGATGGTATCATAAAGGTTGTTGTGTTTTTTGACCTACAAGATAGTCAAAAAATTGAACATCGATAGCTTAAAACAAAACCCCAGGCTCGAATACCAGGGGTTTTTGTTTCGCATGAAGCTTCCAAACGATTATTTCGAGTTGTAGGCCTGGATAATCTTATTAAAAATTGCGGTATTGTTGTAGATGCCAATAAAATTCTGTGCACCTGGACCATAAGCGAAAACAGGTACCATAATATTGGTATGGTCGTCGCTGCTGAAATTGCCTCTTACAGTTCCTTTTTTATAATTGGCATCCAATAACGATAGCCCGCCCGTCTCGTGATCTGCAGTGACTATGACCAGTGTTTCGCCGTCTTGGTCCGCAAATCTGAGCGCTTCACCTACAAGCCGATCAAAGTCATGCTGCTCGGTGACAACATAGGGGAGATCATTGGCATGGGCTCCATAATCAATTTGTGCACCCTCGGCCATGATAAAAAAGCCATTTTTATTTTTGGACAAAAGCTGAATTGTTTTTGAGAGGGAAGTTTTTAACATCTCTCCCCGTCCATCGAGTATTCTTCTTGTCGCAGAATCAGCTAGCAGTACCAGCTGTTTGCCCGATGTTGCTTTTTCAAAATCATCTAAATTTTGCTGAAGCTGATAACCTTTTTCAGTCAGTTGCTTCATCAATGTATAATCCTTATTGTTGAGGAAGCTTTCGCGACGGGACCCTACGAGAATATCTACATGACTATTTTTGAAGTCTGCTGCGATTTCCTGCGACATGGTCCGTTCGATCTGGTGTGCATAAAAAGCAGCAGGAGTGGCATCTGTAATATCTCCAGCACTGATGATGCCGCTTTTGATCCCGTGCTGAGCTAATGTATCGGGAATGGAACTCAACGATTTGCCATTGGCATCCACACCGATGTAACGGTTATTGGTTTTGTGTCCGGTAGCCAGGGCTGTCCCACCGGCAGCTGAGTCGGTGAAATCTGAATTGGATGCTTCGGTACGTGAAAGTCCGACATGTTTTATATTGATGATATTGGACTGGCCGAAATTGGCACTTAGACCCGCTTGGATTTGAGCCAAGCCCATACCATCTCCAATAAGCAAGATCACATTTTTGACTTTGCTCGTTGCCCCATCAGTTTTATAGGTCGGTTGATAAGGGATATAGGCCTTTGGATTTGCGTATTCGACTTTGGCATTGTTCAGATAGAAATTCTTGAGTGCCGTAGGATGGTCTGTATTGATCCAGTCAACCCCCATGTGGCCAAGCTCCTTCCAGCTGTTGGGACTATCTTTTGTCGCCCAGAAGCGAAAAGGTTTTCCCAATTTGTGCACCTTTTCTATCACTGATTTCATCTTTTCGAGATCGGGCGGGGTAGGAGTTCCCTTGCCATTCCAGGCAGCATATTTTGTAATATCCTGACTGATCATCCCAATATGTTTGAGCTGTGCAGGTGTATAATTTTTTTCTGGTCTGCCATCGAAATAGATCATTGGCGGATAATTGTCAAATTGCTCTGCCGGAGGAATTTCTCCACTAACGACGATCTTTATGGCTGCCGGGTTTTTCTGCTGATCAAATACCGATTCATTGCCTTTCAGATCTTCCAGCAATTTGGACAATACCTGCTCGTAATTTTCCTTAATATCGATGACGAGTTGTAGTGTTTGTTCAGGTTTAGCATAAGGCTTATTGCCATTTTCCTTGAAGAAAGCAACCAAGGGATCGATGTATAATTTTTTTAATGTTTTCCCGGGCTTTATTTCGCTGCTTTCATGGGCAACGTAAAGTTCCCCGTTGCGATAGAAGACGTCTGCTTCTATTGATCCCATTCCTGCATAGTATGCCTCCAATAGCGGGATTTGCTGTTTGTAATCATTGTGGCTATGTCCTGCATTGGCAGTCAGTTTCTGCTGTGCAGAAACTGACTGAATGCTTAGGCCGGCAAATAGTAGCCACATTAATTTATTGTTTTTTACCATCCTGCGTTTTGTTTAATGACACCCGAACTGTTGTCGATTTCACGTTGAGGTACCGCCCATACATCATGTACTTGCGGATTGAAGTTTCGGGCAGGCCAGATCACCGTGCCATCGAAGTCGTGTAGAGGTTTAGCGTAAGCGGCTTGGGCATCACCCCATCTGACAAGGTCGCGGTGACGGTCTGCCCATTCACCGGCAAGCTCATTGCGGCGTTCGCGTTTTAGATCCGCAAGGCCCATTCCACTTTTTGCCAACAAGCCCGCTCTTTTCCGTATTTTATTTAATTCGGTATCGCCTGCACCAGCACCATTTAAATTAATGGCAGCCTCAGCTTTAATCAATAACACTTCGGCATAACGCATTAATGGCACATTTAGATCTGTTGTTCCATTGTCACCATTTGGATTGACATGTGTTGGGATTGGATTGGCATATGAAAATGGCTCCATGTATTTCTTGAATTGATAATTGGAGGTAGCACCACCGTCTTTTGAGAAAGTACGTTCAGCACCAAAAAATTGAAATTTGTCTCCCGGTTTCAAGATGGTTGCTTCACGACGTAAATCGCCCGTTTCAAAAGAATCGTAAAGTTCTTTTGTCGGTAAATAATAACCCCAGCCATTGTAAATTCCCCAGGCTTTATTGGTTAACATCACACCTGGAAGTTTGCTTCCCCAGCCAGTACCACCACCATTCGGCGTACATACGACCGACCAGATATACTCTTTGGACCAGTTGTTAGCGGCCTTAAATACATCCACAAAATTAGTCAATAAATCATGTTTACCTGAACTGATGACCATATCAGCATATTTGGCTGCATTGGTATAGTCCTTTTTGTATAGATATACTTTTGATAAATAAGCCCAGGCAGCAGTTTTGTGCGCTTTGCCATAATCCGTATCTTTCATTTCCGAAAAATAAGGAAGGTTATCTGCCGCTTTTAGCAGTAGTGAAATGATATAATCGTAGTTTTCATTGACATTATTGGCTCTTGGAACAGGAACAGAAGCGTCCGTCTCGGGAGTAACAATGGGAATACCGGCTTTGTCATTTCCGTAGTTTGCCGCCAATTGAAAATAGACCAATCCAGCATTAAAATAAGCATCACCAATGATCTGTTTTTTCCGGCTCTCGTCCATGGAGATGTTTGGAACATTGATGATGATGTCGTTGGCTCTTTTAATAATCGCGTAACGCATGCTCCACTGGGTTTCGGTGTAGCCTCCACCAATGTAATTACGATTGAAATTTTTGATATTATCGGCTTCCGGTTTATTACGTCCCGTTACCATATCATCACTTGCATTAATAAACCAAAACATCCCGCGGCCGTAATAATCCTCTTCATTGTATTTTTCGTACATCCCAGCTTCTGCTTTGATGGCATCCTGTTCCGTTTTCCAAAAGTTTTGAGCGGAAGGGGAACCTTCTGGTGTGATATCCAATTGTTTGTTACACGATGCAAAAAGTGCTACTGCTGCTATTGCAAGGTATTTTATATTCGTTTTCATCGTTTTGTTTTTTTAAAAATTAAAAGTTGACATTCAAACCAACAATAAAGCTTCTGGCTTGTGGATAACGTCCCACATCAAGACCATTATTATCCATCCCGATTTCAGGATCAAAACCTGTATATTTCGTAATGGTGAATAGGTTATTGGCCGTTGCGTAAACACGTACGGTACCCATTTTAAATTTGCTTGCAATTGATTTCGGTAAAGTGTAGCCTAATGTAACGTTACGAATGCGGAGGTAAGAACCGTTTTCGATGTAAAAATCGGATGCATTGAAATTACCATTTGCATCTGAAGTAGAGATGATCGGCACTTTACCATTTGGATTTTCTGGAGACCAGGCATCCAAAATGCCAGTTAATTTATTGTAAGATGGTCCACTCGCACTATAGGTTGTTCGTTTGATGGCATTGAAAAGCTTATTGCCTTGAACTCCTTGAGCAAAAATATTAAAGTCAAAATCTTTGTAATTCGCATTAAAGCTCACTCCATAAGAGAAATCGGGATATGCACTGCCCGCAAAATAACGGTCTTCAGGTCCGATTGAACCATTGCCATCGATGTCTACAAATTTAAAATCACCTGCTTTTGCATTCGGTTGAATTTTTTGTCCATTGGCGTTTTTGTAATTATCTGCTTCGGCTTGACTTTGGAAGATGCCGTCTGTTTTTAGAACATAGTAGCTGTAGAGCGGTTGACCGACGGTAATTGAAAGTGGAGCTAATTCATTTCTGAAATTGGTGCCAACGGCGATATTATTCAAGCCTGGAGCCAACTCCTCTACTTTGTTGTTTAGTTTGGTTAAGGTCGCATTGACAGAATACGTAAAGTCCGAGTTTCTTGAGCTATTATACGTTAATCCTAGCTCAATACCCCTGTCTTTGACTAAACCGGCATTAATGGTCTGGCTGTTTAGTCCGGCTGTACCTGGAAGAGATCTTGTTAAGATCATCTTATTTGTTTCCTTAATAAAGTAATCCGCTACCAAGTTGAAATGGTTGAAGATACCCAAGTCCAAACCTATATTGGTCTGTTTACTTTCTGCCCAAGTCAGGTTTTTGTTGGCCAGAATCGTTTGTACATATCCTTTTTGTAAGGTTGGTGTTTGACCGAAATAACTTTGAGTTGATGCAAGTAACGGATTTACGGCGGCAGCTGATAAACTGCCGAGATTACCTAAAATACCATAACTTCCTCTTAGTTTTAACTGGTCTAACCATGTAGCTGACTGTAAGAATTCTTCTTTACTGATCACCCAACCTGCCGATGCAGAAGCGTAGTTTTTAAATCTATTTTCTTTTGTCAACATGGAAGAGCCGTCTCGTCTACCAATCAGTGATAGTAAATACTTCTCATTGTAACTGTAATTTGCTCTTAAGAATAACGACGATATTGCTGTTTCAGCATATCCACTTTCCGAAGGCTGAATGGTATTTGCATTAGTCAGATAACGATATTGTTTGGATTCGTCATCAAAACCTGCTCCTGAGGTATAGAGGTAGGTATTTTTTGTTTTTTGAAACGTGTAACCTCCTGTTAGGTCAAGTTGGTGTTTGTCAAAAGACGTTTTGTAATTTAAAACTTGTTCAGCAAGGATGTCATTTGCATCATCAGCTCGTTCAACCAGGCTATTACTCAAAACAGGTTTACCTATTTCAGGACGTCTTGGTGTAAAACTTTTAAATCGAGCGTTCGATTTAGTAATACTTAAGTTGGATCGAAACGTTAAGCCTTTTGCCAATTGAATGCTAGCATAAGGATTGACCACAAGGACATTGACTGGATTGTTGATGTCGATACGCATCAGTTCGGCAACAGGGTTAATGATATCACCGTAATCGCCAGGGAACGGACCCGGTAAACCAGCAAAGCTTCCATCTGCATTGTAAGGCGTTCCGTTAGTTGGATAATAAATGGCAGAAAGTAGTGCCCCAGTATAGTCGCTGCTGGTATTAGCACCATTTCCATTGGTACTGCTGTAAGATAAATTTTCACCAACTTTCAACCAAGGAGTAAGTTGATGTTCTGAATTTATCCTGAAATTATAACGTTTGGTTTTGGTATTGAGTACAATACCTTCTGCATTACGATAATTGAAGCTCAGGTAAAAGTTAGACTTTTCGCTACCACCATTAATCGCAGCATTGTAATCCTGTAGTGTAGCATTTCTGAAAACCTCATCCATCCAGTTTGTTTTGGTCACTAGACCCTCTGGGTATTTCGTTGGATCGAAAGCTGGTAGGATGGCAGTTCCTCCATTTTCGGCAGCTGTTGCAGCTACTTGTGCGCGTTGTTCGGCATTTAATGGCTGTAATTTTCGCCATGCACTTTGTTGGCCCAGTTTGGCATCGACACTAATTTGCATCTGTCCTTTTTTACCTTTTTTTGTGGTGATCAATACTACACCACCGGAGGCTCTCGCACCGTAGATTGCTGCTGATGCATCTTTTAGTACTGAAATGGATTCGATGTCGTTCGGATTGAGTTGTGGTGTACCTAAGAAGATTGAACCATCAATAACGTAAAGTACACTTTCACCATTGATACCACCGGCACCTCTGATATTGATACGTGGTGTAGCTGTTGGGTCACCACCTTCATTGGTAACGATAACACCGGGAGATTTTCCTGCCAATACCTCTCCAACACTGTTAACGGATCTGGAGGATAATTTATCAAGCGACACTAAACTCACAGCTCCAGTTAATGTCTCTTTTTTCTGGGTTCCGTAACCAACGACAACAACTTCGGATAGGGTTGAACGTTCTTCGCTTAGTGTTACATTAATGACTTCATTTTCACCGACTATGATTTCTTTGCTATGGAATCCGACCATCGAAAAGGAAAGTACCGCTTGGGAAGCCGCTTCAATACGGAATGCCCCTTTTGCATCTGTTGTGGTTCCAGTCTGCGTACCTACTACTTTTACTGATACACCTGCGATAGCAGCTCCCAGTGTATCTCTTACAAAACCTGTAACGATACGGTCTGCCTTGATGTTTCCTTGCGTGTTCAGGATCACATAGTCCTCTTTTTCTACCGCACTGATTCCAAGTTTATTCAGGAGGGAACGAACCGGTTCGGTTTTAAAACTACCGCTTAAAACCGTATTCCGTTCTTGCAATAGATCAGGGTTGTAAACGAAATGAAGACCCGAAAGACTTTCGATTTTGTGGAGGATCACATCGAGTTTCTCGCCCTTGTTTATTTTGATGTTTACGCTGCTTTTGTCCAGACGTTGGGCCATACTTGGGGAGGCCATCAATGAACTGCAGAATACCGAAGTAATCGAAAATGCGATGCAGGGATACTTCATGATCCGATAAAAAGAGAATTCTCTCTTGAATGCAGGTGTTTTCATTTTTTTGTAATAATTAGGTAATGAATTACGCATGGTGACTAAGATGTTTTAGGTAAATTTTTAGACATTATTTGTAGACTTTAAATATTTTATCTTTCTCTATCGTGCTGTATTTGAGGTGGTGTAGGCTGCAGATGATATCCAGTATTTCTGCTGGACTTTGCGTACTATTGAAGGTCGCTGTGGTTTTTAAGGTCGAAAGCGATCTATCTTTCAATACAATCTTAATGCTGTATACATATTCCAATCGCTTCATAACCTCTGGAAGACTTGTTCCATCAAAAGCGATGGCTACAGCTGTATTTTTTTCGATGCGGTTACGTGATGACTGTTTGGTTTCCTCATTGTAAAGTAGGCGCTGATTTTTGGTTAATATGCCTAAGATCTTATCTTGTTGCTGTACAGCGACCTTACCCGTTGCAACGATGACTTCTACCTTTTTTGTGGCCTGATAGGCCTTAATGCGGAAGGAAGTACCCAATACTTTGACAGCCAGTTTTGAAGCAAGCTTTACCTGGAAAGGATGGCTTTCGTCGTGGGCAATGTCAAAGAAGGCTTCTCCCTCAGTAAGTGTTATTTCGCGAATTTTTCCGTTGAATTTACTGGGATAGCTGATTTTTGAAGATGGTTCCAGGATAATTTCAGAGCCATCGGCCAATAGGATCTTTTTATGCTCGGCAGCATTTGTCGTTGTCACGATCTGCATGGAAGCAGCAATAGGTTGATTGTTCACTATCCAATAAACAAGTCCTGCCGAAACAATCATTAAAATAGTAGCGGCTATTTTGAATAAGGGAGAGTATAGCAGCGAAGGCCGTTTATTTTTCTTTTCTGAAATGGCTGACTGGATATTGCTCAGCAATTGTTCACGCAGTGCAGTTTTGCGTTCCTGCGGGATTTTTTTGTCAGCACTATCCAGTTGGGCATACCAATCCTCAACTTGTTTGATTTCAGTGGCACTAGCCTCCCCGTTTAAATACTTTTGCAGTAATTGCTTTGCTTTTTCTTCCGTCATTTGAATACATGTCACTTCAAATGGGAAATGGTACTAGTCGAAAATGTTAGGAGTATATTAATTTATTGTTAACTAACAAAAAAATGTAGAGGGGGCCGCTAAGAAAGACTTTTTTTGAGCAGTTTCATCGCTGAGGTAATCTGGTTTTTGACGGTTTGTACGGAGACATTCAGCTCGCTGGCAATTTCTTTGATCGATTTTTCTTGTTTTCTGCTCATGGTGACGACCAACCGCATACGTTCGGGAAGTTGCATTAAAGCTTCTTCAACTTTCTGCTGTGCATCTTTTAGGATCAGAAGGTCATCTGCTGAATCTGCATATTGCTGGTTCATTAAAGTCGCTAATTCGGCTTTATGGCCATCTTTAACCGTTGTATTCCGAAAATGGTTGATCACCTTAAATTTTACCGCGCCATGCAGATAGGCCGCCAAACCGCCAGATATGATGACTTGTTCACGATTTTCCCACAGGGAGATAAAAATCTCCTGAGTGATGTCCTGAGCAACATTTTCGTCGCCTATTTTCTTAAAAACGGCATCAAATATGGCTTCCCAGTACAGATTAAAAATCTGTTCCATGGCAAAGTGATCACCCTGCTTTAATGATGCTATCAATAATTCGCTCACAAGATCAGTTTTAATTGGACAAAGCTAATAACTCAGTATTCCTTTAAAGTTAATAAATCTTAAAGAGTATATTTTGTCTGCTAAAAATTAATCTTGGGAATTTCTGTTGAAATTGAGCGGTGTTTTTTTATTCTTTGTGTTCCCTATCCGAAATATCAGTGATTATCAAGATTCAAAAAGAAAGTAATTTTTCATTTGCTGGATTCGTAAATATATTGTCAAGAGAGGTCAATAATGAATATGCTTTTTCCTTTGAGCCGATTAGATTTTTAAATCGGCTCAATATGTATAACTGGCAATATAAAGAGTGGTCTAATTTCATCTATACGCTGTCGCATACATTAAAGTCCCCCGTCCTGTTGTCGATATCAAAAACTATTGAGAAAAACAAACAAGTTTATTACGATAATTTAAAAATTGCGCAGGCTAGTTTAGATATTACAAGGTGGATTAACTACTTTACCAAAGTAATTTTTGAGGCACAAAAGGAAACTAGAGAGCTCATTGAGTTTACTGTAAGAAAAGCAAAATTTTTTGATAGAAACCGTGATCTATTGAATGATAGGCAAATGAAGGCTATCAATCGGATGCTCGAGCAGGGAATAGAAGGTTTTATTGGCGGGATGACTGCAAAAAAATATATGTCTATTACAAGGACCTCAAAAGCTACTGCGACTAGAGATCTGCAAAGGTTGCAGGAACTGGGGATAGTTGAACAGTTGGGACATGGGAGATCTGTACGGTACGAACTCCTTCTTTCTTAAACTAGGGGCTTAAGGTCTTCAGTCCGTCGGTCACTTCTTTGTAACCGGAACCAATAGGACCTGTCCTCTGTTGGTCTGGTACCAATACTTGTTGCCAAGGTCATCTTCGAAATCATGGTTCACCTGGGATTTATCAACTTTTTTGAAACTTTTTACATCTGGTCCGTTGAATATTTTATTGCCAATGAAAATATGTTTGGCATCCTTGGCAACGGCAAACTTGAGGACCTCAAAAGTCTTTGGATCTGCTTCTGAAAATATCTGTTGCTCATAATAGACATGATTTTTGTCGCGTGACCAAAGGGCGTTTCCGTTTGATCCTTCTAATAATTCAAAGCTGCCCGCATCGACCTCAGGGTATCCAAATTTCTTTCCCGAAATAATAACCAAGTGGTCAATGATTACTGTTTTCTCATTAAGGAATTTGATTTTATTTGACGAAGGGATTTCGATCTCCAGCAGGCCGATTCCTTGATAGGGTTCATAATAAAGCAGCTTTTTATCATCCAGTAGGATATATAATGCGTTGAGCGCCTCAATCTTATCTGTTTTATAGTGGATCGAAAGAATACCTTTGTCCGTAACAGCATAAAGCTGATTTTTATCTTTTACAAAGTTGCTGTTGACAACGCTGAAAGTCGCATAGTCGACGTGAAGAGGTTGATCCTTGTAAAAGTAGTGTGCTTTGTCTTTCGCTAGTGCCGGCAGTTGATCATATAACGTAGTATAAGTTGCGGGATCTGCTCCTTCAATAATGGTGAGCTGGTTTTGGCTGCAATCGGAAGTAGCCGAAGCAAAACCTTCAAACTTGAATACATGCTGCTGATCGATAGGAATTTTGTTTTTCAGTTGAAAGGTATTTACGTCGACGAGCTGTTGAGGGCAGCCCATGAAATAGAGGTGATCCTTATCGCTGGCATAGACATCTTTAATCACTGAAAAACTCGCGGCATCGGCAACGGTCTTTCTCGACCCTCTTTCAAAACCATTGCCGCCGGGTATAAAATAAATTGCTCCGCTCTTTTTGTAGTAGTCTTCAGACAAAGGGCTGACTTGTTCCTTGCAGGAAAAGAGGAGACTTATCAAAGCGCTTATTATTCCCATTTTTAAAATACTGTTCATAACTGTCAACGTTACCGCAATTATTGATTATCGATCCATCTAAAGATAGCAGAACTAAATATTTAATCCCTCAGTTGTTTACAATTCGCCTCTTCCTATTTATAATTCGTGAATTTAAGGACTCTATTATAATTTGCCTGTACAGGCGATATGTCAAGTTTGCTAAATTAATTTAAAAAAATATTTTGTTTTAAAATTGTTAATTTATATATTTGTATATATTAACTATATAATTGTATTGTTATTGTTCTTCTCTAATAGAATTACAAAGTGTTTTAGTTATCAAATTACCAGCGGTAGCTTATCACTTTTTCACGAAATGAAAGTTTCGATACATTTTTAATTGTGGTGCTGGTATTTCCTAAAGCCAAGGGGCGAACGTCTATGTATTAAAACGTGTTGAACCCTATGTAGTCTCCTTGGATATTATAC
>JALAGS010000235.1 GCA_022712315.1 Sphingobacterium sp.
GATGCGTCCAGCTGTTGATCCCTTTCTGATGTTTGTCACTTTTGTGCTTTGAAACCAAATCTTTGAATAATTCGCGGTCGATAAGAGATAAAATCTGACTAAAAACATTTAAATTTATCATGGCGGTGTGTTATAATTTTGTGATTTAAATATAGCGATCTCGCTATATCAAAACACCGCCATTTTTTAAACGTTTAGGACGCAAGTGACTTCAGTAGTTTGTGTGAATATTTTTTTAAATTTTGAATTAAACAATAATGTTATTATGTTTGGTGTGAAGGGCCATTTTTATAACCTTAGCTATATTTAATTAATGAAAAGTTTTTTTGAGAACGGTCAACGGGAGCTAGTTATTCATAACTCAAAATTGACGGATAGAGAACCGGATAAGTTCAATTATTCGAAGTCTAAAGAAAATCTTTTATCAACATTTAATAAGGATTTATTTAGTAATGATTTAGACTGGAGACTTGCAGAATTTTCTAGTCCGAAAGCCAACATAAGACTCGGTACCCTATTTAGTGGAATCGGAGCTATTGAATGTGCTTTGAAGCGGTTAAATCTTACGCATGATATTGTTTTTGCTGGCGATATTGATCCTCATGTTAAAAAGAGCTACTATGCTAATTACGAAATTTCAGATAGTGCATGGCATAATGACATTACGAAATTCGATGCATCAAAATATCAGAATAAAATTGATCTACTTGTGGGAGGTAGCCCGTGTCAAGCTTTTTCTGCCGTTGGAAAAAGATTAGGGCTTGAAGACACTAGGGGTACGTTATTTTATGAATATGCACGAGTGGTTAAAGAGTGTCAGCCCAAAGTATTCATATATGAAAATGTAAAAGGACTTTTGAATCATGATCATGGACGGACATGGAAGGTTGTTAATCAGGTTTTTAAGGACTTAGGTTATAAGTTGTTTTCAGGGATTTTGAACAGCAGGGATTTTGGAATACCCCAAAATAGAGAGCGTATTTTTGTTGTTGGATTTCGAGATAAAACAGTTGATTTTAGCTTTCCCCGTCCTATAAGACTTGAAAGAACAATGCAGGATTTTTTGGAGGATTTTATTGATTCCAAATATTATCTAAAAGAAAAAGGAGTAAAATTTGTTACGAGCTCAAAGAATAAGTCGAAACGTTACACACAGATTAATGGTGACGTGATGCTTTGCCAGAAAGCGAATCAACAGTTCAACTGGCATGGCGACTTCGTATTCGAAGGTGCCGATGTGGAGCTGTCAATAGCAAGAAAAAAATTTGATGAGTTCATATTCAATGTCAATGAGGTCGAAGAGAAATATTACCTGTCGGACAAAGTAGAAAGATATGTACTTTCTTCAGGTACAAAAAACTTCAAAACACAAACCGCTACAGATCTCAAAGTTGCAAGGCCCCTTTTACAAACTATGCACAAGATGCACCGTTCGGGGATAGATAATTATGTTACTCATTTTGGCAGAATTAGGAAGCTTACACCAACCGAATGTTTTCGCTTAATGGGTTTTAATGAAGACTTTAAACAGGTTGTTAGTGATACCCAGTTGTACCGTCAAGCTGGAAACAGTATTGTGGTAGATGTATTGATAGCCCTTTTAAAGCAGATGGACGTTACCCGATTTGCCGAAATAAATAATTAACCTAGCCCTTACTAAACTATGTCATTAATAATTTTACGCCCAAAGCCTCTATATTTTATAAAATCTATAGCCGAACAAGGATATCAATTGGAGACTGCATTGGCAGATCTAATTGACAATTCAATTACGGCCGATGCTTCCGAGATCAACATATTTTCAGATGAAATCGAAAATAATCAATGTTTGTTTATTTCGGACAATGGATCTGGAATGTCTAATGAAATTCTTCTTGAAGCACTTCGTATGCCAAGCCAGTCTATGGAAAACAAAAGGTCGAAGAATGATCTTGGTCGTTTCGGGTTAGGGCTAAAGACCGCTTCATTTTCTCAGGCAAGAAAGATTACCGTTATATCAAAAACTCAGAACCAAAGCCAATATTATGGTTATTGCTGGGATTTGAAAAACCTTGAAGACGACTGGAATATCAAACGGTTAAATACGGAAGAAATTAATTTCTATCTAACCACTTACGAACATAAAAAAACTAGATCAAATATTGGTTCAAATACTGATAGTAAAATAAGTACTCTTATTATTTGGGAAGAATTATTCAAAGAAACTAGCTTAGAAGAATTTCAGCATTCTTTGACTTTTACAGTGAGGGACCACTTGTCTCTTGTCTTTCATCGCTTTTTAGATAAAGGAACAATCAGAATATTTCTCGGTAATTTTGAATTAAAAGGATTTAACCCGTTTCCGGATGAAATGCCAAGGCTCCAGTTTAACCGTTTTTATCCAAATGACAGTTTTACCGTACAGGGATATATTTTGCCATATAATGTCTTAAAATTACGGTCGGAATCTGACATGTCAAAATGGACAATGCCTGGAAGAAACTTATCAGATATGGAAGGTATTTATCTATACCGTGGCGACAGACTTATCTATTACGGAGGTTGGGCAAAGTTGCATCGTAGGTATCAGCATCTAAAACTGGGACGCCTTATGATCAATATAAAAAATACTCACGATGATTTATTTCAAATAAATGTAGCCAAATCAACTATGCAGATTCCAAAGATATATTCTCATCAGATCCGGGAAATTATCAGTGATCTGGCTGAACAAACAAAAACCGTATACTTTCAGAAACAACCTAATTCTAAAAAAGCCGCGCATCTTGATTTGTATAGGAATATTATGAATAAAGACATCAATGAAAAAGGTGTGATTTTTACACTTAACGAAGAAAATGATGCCTACAAAATTCTTTCGGAGGCTGTCCAGTCTCATACTTTACGAAAGTTGTTAAAAACATATACCAACAATATTATCAAAAATTTAAACAAGTACACAAATATTGACAACGGCTATATTGAGGAAATCCAGGAGAATAATACACAAAAAATAAGCAAAGAGGATATCGATAACTTTAAAAAGTTAGGCCTAACAGATTACGATATTATGCAATTATTAAACTAGCTATGGACTTTACTAAAATTATCGAGAAGAGAATAGTTCAGTTAAAGACTGAACAGAATAATAGATTATATTTAAGAAATCTAGATCAGTTAAAAAGTGAATTTGAAATACAGTATGAAGGTATTAAATCCATCTTACAGCTGACACAGAGTTATGAAGAATTTTTCACTGATTTTCAGCGGATAATAAGAGGGAAATATGTTTTTATGCTGGATGACTATGAAGATCATGAAGAAGTCAAAATCCCCGATCCTTTGGATGGTACTTGGTTAAAGTCAGCCTCTATTGCGGAAAAATTTAATACGGATAGAGCATTTATAAATGCAGCCCCTATGACGCGATGGGGCAGGTTTCTCTATTATCTAAGATCGGAGAAAAAATTCTCCCTAGAGACGGTCGATAATATTGCTCGTTCTTCACTTGATGTAATTGCAAGATGTCACGACCCAAATAGTCCATCTGATCAATTTTATAAAGGAATGGTTGTTGGTAGCGTTCAGTCTGGAAAGACCACCAATTTTAATGCAGTCATAAATGCTGCATATGACATTGGTATAAATATGGTCATTGTATTAACGGGAATTACCGAAGACTTAAGGACTCAGACACAGGCTAGGTTAAATACGGACCTTGGTATCTGCGAAAATAATATGGGGGTCAATAGGATAATAGGTGATGATAGTATTGGAGCTAGGAGTATTAAAACATTGACTTCCTTAAATGAGGATTTTAACATTGCAACAATTGATGGGGGTATTAATATTGGTAATCAATTATCTTTAATAGTAACGAAGAAAAATAACTCTACACTACTAAATATATATAGGTTTTTGAGGGATAAAATTTCCGAGGGAGCTATCGATGTGAAAGCATTTAATTTAATTGTTGTGGATGATGAGGCGGATAATGCTACATTGAATGGCGTAGGTCACCGCAGGTTAGATTCTGATGCTACAGCAATAAATGGTCTTATTCGCGGCATATTGGAATTGTTCAAGAGAAAGACGTATGTTGCCTATACTGCAACGCCATTTGCCAATATACTCCAGGATGCAAATCTAGAAGGAATCTGGCAATATGCCAACCGAGGGGAAATCTATGATATACAATTAAGTCCAAATCTGTTTCCAGAAAACTTCGTTCGTTTGCTGGATCCACCGACAAATTATATCGGTCCACGTTATTTTTTCGATCTTGATCCTACAATTCAAAAGAATTTTGAGTTTTTGATAAATGAAATATTTGATACAGAAGATCATTTCCCAGAACGGTTTGATCGCCTTCACGATCTTCCAGTGAAGTTAGTTGTTGATAAAGATGAATTTGATAGACATACAGATTTAAAGGATCTCTACGGAGATTTTGGTGCGTATCGCGCCGCGACAAGATCGCCAAAAGTTGTTGACCATAAGTCTATCGTCTCCATTCCACATTCCCTGAAAGATGCTATACTTTGTTTTATTTTAACAATTGCGATTCGAAAGATAAGGGCCGGTATTTATCCAGAGCTTCACAAGATGCAACCGCACAATACCATGCTGATCCATATAAGCCGATTTTCGGACTGGCAGATTAAAGTGAAGTCGTTGATCTCAAATGATAACAAAAAAGGTTACCTAGATCAGGTGTTTAAGGATCTTGCAATGCATAATAAAGGAGAGGGCATTTATTTAGATTTTGAAAGGGTATGGAATTTCTACTATTCAGATATTGTCGGCAACCTAAATGGGGTTATGGAAAATCATTATTATGATCCCTATATACAGAAGCATGATCTTAATGATATTTTCAGCATCCTTCCTTCGATTGCCCGGGATGGAATAGATGTATTGAGTATTAATACAAACTGTCCCGAGGATAATCTAAATTACAGTTATAATGACGGTAAAAATTACATTGCTATTGGTGGGAATAGATTATCCCGTGGATTTACACTTGAAGGTTTGAGTATAAGCTACTTTACCCGTTCGACCGGTTATGCGGATGCTATCCTTCAGATGGGGCGCTGGTTTGGATATAGACCAGGTTATTTAGACTGTTGCAGATTGTTTACTGATCGTAATTCGTATAAAAAATTTGAAGAATGTGTATTGATATTAGATGATCTGGAACGTGACATTAAACAGCATATGGCCGATCGGGTATCTGATCCAAAAATGATTGTAAATAGGATACGTGCTACGTCTGGTCAATTTATAAAAATCACACGGCCTAATATCTTGAGGAATGCAGAATTAGCCTATTATTCTTTTTCGGATAAATTGATGCAGACCTATCGTTATGACTTAGAAAAAGAAAATCATCAGATAAGTTGGGATAACTATCTCGCTTTCTTTGATAAGTATTCTTCTGAATTGAAAGATTGTCCTAGCCAAAATAGTAGCAAAATATTAACTGTCACTAATTTTGACATTGTTAAGGAATTGATTGATACCTCTCTTATCGTAAATAAGGCCTTTGATAAAGAACGGTTATTCAATTTTATCGATGAGCAACGAAATGAGAATGGCTATTTAAAAACTTGGGATATTGTGTTTGTTAACGGTTCAGACAAGCGTGGTGAAGGTAAAATAGTAGATGTTGGTAATTTTAAATTTAAAAGCATTATCCGTTCTGGGCCAAAGGATGACAATGGAACAAAGAACTCAAAACTGTACCGACAATTATTGGAAGAGGGATATTATTCTATTAAGAATGCCATGGTTATCAGTCCTAGGGATATGTCACTGGCCTTATCGCCGGAGAAACAATATGAAATTTTTGAAGCGAATAAAACAAAGACGACCATTCCTGAATCTAAATTTAGACATGCGTATGGTAAATATAGGGGTGTTGTACTTGTTTATTTGATAGATAGTGCAGGAGTTCTTACCACAGATGAGAGTAAAAATGAGCTTGGACTGGATACAACGGTACCTATTGCAGCTTTCGCTGTGGGCATTCCAGATTTGGAAGTAGAACCACAAGTATATCACTTGATGCAACGGGAGTATATAGATGCTGATATTGCAGATGAAAATAGTGAAGAGCTGGAGGAGATAGCATGTTAAGAGAAGATTTAACTAAATTCTGGGACAGTTTCGATGAGCCGATGGGATTTAAATTGCTCGGATTTATACGAAGCCAAAATGTATCCTTAGGATTTGATAAAAATGGATTTCGATCACTATATATCGATCTTCCAGATGGAGTAAAGGTAAATGAACCACCTTATAGTCTTGAGAATCTTCTTTTCATAGTTGAAAAAAGAAATAGGAAATATTTGATTATAAGTTTAAGAGACGAAAGTTTTCTTGAGGTTTTTAATGAGTTTATCTATACACTCTTATTCCAAATTTCAGAACTGACGAAGGTCAATGATGTCGTCAATAAGATTGTGGAACTTTACATTGTTTGGAGCCAATTTTTTAATAAGGAAAAAAGAAAAAGCCTCAATCTGAAAAAACTTTTGGGATTAGCCGGAGAGTTATATTATTTGGATCGCTATTTAGAATCCATGTCAAATCCTATAACAATACTGGAAAGTTGGGATGGGCCGTCAGGAAGAACACATGATTTTATATTTGCAGACTATGACCTTGAGATAAAAAGTAAGTTGGCCACAAGTAATGTAGTCACGATTTCAAGTATTGTTCAGCTTGAATATGATAAAACGTTGCGTTTGGGAGTTGTTTCATTTTCACTATGGGAAGAGGAGGATGAAAATATTCCGTTTGATATCGTCGTAATGATTGAAGCTATAGTCGCAAAACTTAAAGATAGGGGGGCAGACCACATGGTGTTTTTAAACAAGCTACTTCAATTGAATGTCAATTATTATGATCGACCACAATTTGAATTAATTGGAGAATTGAAGTTTAATATTATCGGACATCAGGAATATAATGCATCTCATAGTAATTTCCCAAGGCTGGTTGCTGCCAACATGCCAGTGGCAATAAAGAAGGTAAAATATGATATCGATCTTAATATGATCGAGGATTTTAAGATATAATTATGCAATTTGAAGCACATCAAGAATTAAAGAGATCTATTATGTTGGATGTAATGTCCCAGAGTAGAATTACAGAGGAAGCATTGCTAGAACATATTATCAATGAATATTTAGTTGACTCAAAAAGGATTGACCATGAAGATGTCAGTATTGGAAAATTTGAGCAGATAATAGATCGTAGTCTTTGCAAGATGAATGGGTATATGTTCAATACTACTAAAGAGAGACTTCAGATTTTTTTGATCGACCAGCATTCTTTTGAAAATGATGAGATCAATACAGTTTCTAAATCAGAGGATTATGCATCACTCCTAAAAATGTCGACTAATTTCATTAGGAAAGTTTTTCTTCGACATTTCTTCAATGGTGACAACCCATTGATTGAAAGTGTTTCAAACGAACTTACTAAATCATTTATTTCAAACATGGGCATAGCAGATTATGTTCGTGATATAGATACTGTTGAGATATTTTTGATTACACTTGATCTAACCGTCCGCAAAGATGCTCAGGGACGTGTCAACTTACGGGAGGACATGACAGTTTCTCCCCCAGATCCTATTAAATTTCAGATTAATCTTGCTGACGAAAAGATTCAAAAAAGTATACAGATCAAATACAGTCTTGTTGACCTGAATTTTTTGTATCGCATACACACTTCTATCAACGGGCGCGAACCAATTAAAATAGAGCTATCGGATAACGAAGCCATTGATTTTATTGAGGTTGCCAACGAAACTGATTTCAAAAGCTATCTTACAGCACTGCCAGGGTCATTTTTGCTCAAAATATATAGCGATTATAGTTCAAGACTATTGGAAAGAAATATCAGAGCGTTTCTTGACTTTAAAAATGCAAAAGATAATGTGAACTCGGGAATGAAAAAGACCATTATTGATGAACCTCATAAGTTTGTAGCATTTAATAATGGGCTTACTATTACCTGCAACAAGGTAGAAATTAAAGAAATTGATGGTAAATCAAAAATTGTAGGTTTTGATGATTTCCAGATCGTTAATGGGGGGCAGACAACAGCCAGTATCTACTTTACGGCTATGCAGAAACATGATGTTTCAAAGATTAAAGTTATGGCTAAGATAAATATGATTGAGTCCCATAACAAAGAATTTGACGATTTTGTCGCTGATATCAGTAACTATTCCAATGCCCAAAACAAAGTAAACAAAGTCGATTTACGCTCAAATGAGCCGGTACTGCAGAAGATTAAGATGCTTTCAAACACCATATCTACACCTACAGGCCAAAAATGGTTTTATGAAAAATCTAGGGGTGAACTAGGCGCAGTGAAACGAAAAAATAACTGGACACCATCACAGCTTAATACAAATTATCCGAAAAGTAGAAGATTTCAAAATACAGAGCTTGCCAAATACCATGCATCTTGGGGAAAGATACCGTTTAAAATCAAAAAAGGAGGAGAATCGGTGTTTGTTGATTTTATAGACAGTGTGAAAAATATAGGAGCAGAGGGGATTAACAGGGTATTTTATGAAAATCTGATATCAAGAGTTATACTTTTTCGAGATTTAGAAAAACTTCATGGTTCCGGGAAAAGCGCCATAGGCCAATTACGGGCGGCTGTTATTCCTTATTCAATTTCTGTTATTTACAATTATGCCAGTAATTTATCTGATCGCGCACAAGAATACACAATGGATTTCGAGTTAATTTGGAAAGAAGGACATATATCCGGTATTATGGAGCAGATTTTCTCAAAATTGATGAAAAGTATGTATGATTGGATTGACAAATACAAAACCAGTACAGATATTTCCGAAAATACAAAGAAAGAGGAACTATGGAATAAGATTGCTAATTCCGAAGAAGTGAAAAAATTTATTAAAGAAAATAGTAGCTTGTTGGATAAAATTATAGTTGCAGATCACTCCAAAGACAAACAAACTTTTGACTTTTCTAAGATTGAGGAAAACTTACCATTCCATATTAAGGGATTTTCCTACTATAAAAATTTAAAGCAGCAGTTCTTTAAAGATCTGAGCTATGAAGAAAAGGATAGATTGGACAAGATTCTGGGTTCATATATAATCAACTTAGATACTTTATCTCAGTTGATTCAGGGATTTCGTTTGGATAAAAATATAAAGTCAACAATAGATAGCAAGAAGTCCAAAAGTGCTAAAGAAAAAATTCTTAAACATGAAATTGAGAAGAAAACAACGATGACACTTCCCGAACGTCATTTAGTCTTTTTGGAAGAATTGGAAAATAAAGTAAGGGCAATAGATCCGGAAAGATTAAATCTGGTTGATGAAAAAATGGAGGAGATTAATGAATTCCGGAAAGTTCTCCAGGAAGTTGAAGAAGCCTATTATGGTAATGACTTTAGTAAACTCATATCGAAAGCGGCTATACTCTCTCAACAGAGCGGGACTGGGGTTAAATACCAAATTGAATATTTAAGTTGCTTAAGGGAATTCAATATTATCCCCAATATGGTTGATTTATATCAGTTACTGGTTATCTATAGAAAATCATAAATGAAAAATTCATTTACACTTAAGGAAATTGCAGATTGGCAATTAAATGCAGCGCAATCAGTCGTTGACTTGCCACTCATACAACGCGGGTTTGTCTGGAGAACCAAACAGATTGAAGACTTATGGGATTCTTTGTTAAGAGGGTATCCTATTGGGGCATTTTTATTATCTAAAACGGGAGATAGATATCACATGATGGATGGGCAGCAAAGAAGTACGGCCATCTTTTTGGGCTATAGCAATCCATATAAACAAAATGATAACGCAAAACTGTGGTCGATAAAAGGTGAAGTTCCGGTTGTATGGATAGATATTAGACCAGTTGATAAGCCTATTTCAAGCAAATATTCTATCAGATTGACTACTCAATCTCATCCGTGGGGATATCAGTCAGTACATAACGAAAAAAAGCTAACTGTTTCCGATAGACGTAAAGCTTTAGAGTTATTTCGTAAGGATCCTTCAAATGCCGGACTTTATACCGCGTTTAAAAATACCTCGGTTTTTCCTTATGATTCGTCATTTCCTATACCACTTTCATTTCTTTTAGAGTCAAAAAACACGGATGAAGTGGTCGCAGCCGTAGAGAAAAATCTCCCGTTTTTTTTCTCGACAAAGCATGGCGGTTTTAAAACAAAAGATGAATATATAAATTTGTTGCGTACGGACCTGGAAAATGATTTGAAAGAAATTTTTGATACAGTTAAGCAGTTAAGTAAAACAACAGTTAATACTGTTGTTATTGATGACCATGTTTTACATGAAGAGCAGCAAGAAGAGCAACCTACTTTGTTCGTCCGCATTAATTCAGCCGGAACACCATTGAACGGCGATGATTTAATTTATTCAATTTACAAATCGATATTTCCTGAAGCCAAAGATTTGATTGATGAAATTGGATTTAGTTTTATTGCACCGACTCAGGTCCTGTCAATGGCATCCCGTATAGTTGCTTCAGATCTAGATAGTTGGAAATATGTTAAGAGGATGAATGTTAAGGATTTTCAAAGACGTATTAAAGACGATGATTTTAAGTCAAATCTCCATAATCTTATTGCAAATAAAACTCTTAAGGATCTTTTTGCCAGAGCAATTGATATTCTCAGTGGTATTAATAACGTTCATTTTGACGGAGGGATGCCAGCTATAACTGTCAAAAACTTAATCAGCAAACATGAGGATCTGTTCTTGTTTTTGGTATATTGGTTATATATCAATAGAACTGATTCTGATGATTCTATAAGGTTAAAAATGATGGGGAAACTTTATACATTTGCTTGGTTTGAATTTGATAATATCCCACGCTTATGGAATGAATATATTGAAGATAAATCATTTTGGAGTCTTCCTATTAATGATTTAATTTGGTGGGATGGGCATTCTGGTATTCATATGCTTATCCATCCAAATTTACTGAGGGATTATTATAGCGATCCAAAAGTAGAAGACATGTTTATTCATAACGATGAAAATCCATGGGGGCTTTTACCCGGTCACACTGGAGAGAAAATAGATCAGTATATGAAATCTATTAAACAAACAGATCTTAGCCAAGAGCAGGTTAATGAATATTTCTGGAAATTTATCGGGCGGATCCAGTATAATAAACACCTTATCTTATTAGCGCAGCGCCATTATGTTAATAAGACTTTTCCGGAGTTTAATCAAATAGAAGACTTTGAAGACACTAATGTACCTTGGGACTGGGATCACATTTATCCAAGTGAATGGGTCTATAGAAAGGAAAAATGTAATCGTAGCATTAAGTATTGGAACAATACTAATGGGAATTTAAGGGCGATATCTCTTGAAGAAAACAGGAGCAGAGGAAATTACCAAGCACCGGGAGATTTGGTTGAAGAGACTGAGAGGAGTAGATCTTTTATTACAAATGCTGACTGGGAGAATTGGCGGAAAATCAAAGAAAGGATATTTCATGACGAGGCCTACGATTACTTTAGGGCTGTAACTACACGTATGATAAATATCTATGAAGAATATTGGAATAGTTTAAAAATTGGAGAATTATTAGTTGAACCTGATGAATTATAAATGACTTTAAAATAGCATAGATTATCTGAGACAGAAGCGAAAATGCAGGTTCTATAAAAAAATATAAATATGAGAGATATTGTTTTTAAAGCGTTAGAATGCATAAAAGAAAATCCAGAGTATATCTGTAAATATTTGACGCCGAACGATACGGGCGAAAATGGTTCCCATCAAAGTGGTATATATATTAATAAAGCTGATGGTAGGCTTCTTTTCACAAAATCATTTAAAAAGGGAGAAAATGTACACAGTGATATTCTTATAGGTGGTTTGATTCAAATTTTGACAATCATTGTAAATTCATATACTATGGTAAGGGGAGAAGAAAGGACGAGTTTAGGATAACCTGTTTAAACAGAAAGCTTAGGAGTAATGATTTTTTTCTTCTTGTAAAAGTAGAGGAAGAGTTCATAGGCTTTATCTTTGATAATTCTCAGGCAGCTGTCTTTTTGACAAAAATACGCGATATTCATACCGCATAGTTTCTATATGATTTCACAGTCAGTGACATACAGATACTTTTGTTATTCAAACAATTTGTTTATATTTTTGTTGCAAATTACAAGCATATTTTGGCTAAAACATTAAATTTTATTGATCTTTTTGCAGGAGCAGGTGGTTTGTCTGAAGGCTTTGTTCGGGCAGGATTTAATCCTATTGCCCACGTCGAGATTGATAAAGCTGCATGTTATAGTTTGAAGACACGTGCTGCTTACCATTATCTAAAAGACAATGGTAAGCTCGATACATATATTAAGTATTTAAAGGGAGAAATTGATCGCTTTACTCTATATCATCATACTGATATTCCAAATGAAATACTAGAAAGTGTTATACATTTGGGGATAGGTGAAGAGAACAATACTGTAATTTTCGATAGAATTGAGCGTAACCTGCCACAGGATAAAGAAGTTGATCTCATTATTGGGGGGCCACCATGCCAGGCTTATTCTTTAGTCGGTAGAGCTCGTTCTGAACATGGTATGCGAAAAGATCCACGTAATTTTTTGTATGTGCAATATGCAAACTACCTAGAACGATATAAGCCTAAGATGTTTGTTTTCGAGAATGTTTTAGGGTTGAAATCGGCAGGGAAGGGCGCGTACTTAGCTAATATGGAGCGTCTCTTTAACAAAAAGGGATATAGTATACATATTTTTACTGTTAAAGCTGAAAATTTTGGTGTTCTTCAACAACGTCGTCGACTGATTATCATAGGTTGGAGACAGGATTTTGTTCCTAGTTTACCTGATCTAGACAATTATCAGTCCGGTATTCATGGGGTGGTGTCAGATATATTTGCCGACCTACCATTCTTGAATGCTGGTGAGGGGGTAGATAAGTACGTTGGTTATGATTCAAATGATTATCAATATTTAAAAGATAGCCATATCCGTAATAGGATTGATGTTTTGACTCAACATATTGCTAGACCACATAATGATCAGGATAAGGAAATCTATCGTATTGCTGTTCAAAAATGGCTTAAAGATCGGGAGCGTTTAAATTACAACGATCTGGCGGACCATTTAAAAACTCATAACAACCGAACTTCTTTTACGGATCGTTTTAAAGTCGTTGCTGACGATCTGAATGCGGCACAGACTATTGTAGCGCATATTGCAAAAGATGGACATTACTATATCCATCCTGATATTGATCAAAACCGTTCTATCTCGGTTCGTGAAGCCGCCCGTTTGCAATCTTTTCCTGACGATTTTTATTTTGAGGGTGTTAAGGAAGGTGCTAATCGCACAGCAGCATTCAAACAAATTGGAAATGCTGTGCCTCCATTAATGGGGGAATTAATTGCAAAAGGTCTTTTACACCAGCTTTACTAACTATTCTACAAATAAAATTCCTTGCCGTATATTATACCTTGCTAATAATGCGGATGAATGAAATCGCCCACACACGTATCCGTTATGGCTTTGGACGTATATTTGTTCTTCTTCGACGAGAAGGTTTTACCGATAACCATAAAAGTGTTTACCGTATTTATAAGGCTTGTGGACTAAACCTACATGCCAAGCGGCCAAGACGAAGCCGTAGTGCTGCCCATCGATTGGACCGATTGCAGACTACAGATATAAATCAGGTTTGGAGCATGGATTTTTTACAGGATGAACTGTTTAACGACGAGCGTTTTCATATCTTAGCTATAGTGGATAACTGTAGTAAAATGTGCCATGGTCTACTGGTGGGGAAGTCTTTAAAAGGTGCTCATGTAGTGGATGAACTAACCAAAGCCTGTTTGGTGGAAGGCTGTCGTCCGGAAAGAATCCAGTGTGACAATGGCAGTGAGTTTATATCAGAAGATGTGTAGACAGGTGGGCTTTCGAAAATCAGGTAACACTGGATTTTTCTAGACTTGGCAAACCTACTGATAACTCAATGGTAAATTCTGAGACGAATGTCTGTTAGTAAACTGGTTCCTATTACTTGAAGATGCCAGGAACAAGATTGAAAATTTTAGATGGGAATACAATCGTTATAGACCGCATTGAATGATTTAACTTCCAAAGAATTTGTTAACTTACAACTCACAAGACCCGAAATTCCACTTTTGACTGTCTGAACAACGGGGAGGAGGTCAACTGAATTAGCCCTATAAAATAATTGTATCCCCTTTCAGGTAGAATCAACAAAAATAGAAATGAAAAAGATATCAAATTTAAGGTTAAAGGTGCAGCTCACAAATGAATATTTAAGGACTGGGGGCGTGGAACAAATATTTGATCTTCTCTTACTGCGTGAATTACAATTGGTAAGAATCGATCCAGATGGTGAACCAATCTTGGAAACGATATCACCAGCAGTGAATGCGTTCATGCTAGGCATTTTGGCTTCACATAAATCTCCTCCTTTTCTGCATAAAGAGAATATCTCTGAGTATCAAAGTTTTTTGAAAAGAGTCTTTTCTTTGATCAGATTAATATTGAGACTGAAGAGGAAATCGACGAGCTGTTTGCCAAATACGAAAGTAGTAAGGATATTTTATTTAGAGGCCAACGTGAAGCTAAATGGCTTTTGTATAGCTCTCTGCAACGCTTTTGGGTTTGGGACAAATTTGTGAAAGACCAAAATGAATACAATAGTTTTTTGGCTCAATTAACGAAAATGGGGGAAGAGGTATTTTTTAAAGATATAGAAACAATTCTTTCCCGCATTCACATTGACACGATGAATGGACTCGCTATTCTTGGATTTCTTTAACACCATAATTGTCCAACTCCACTTTTGGATTGGACATACGATTTTAAAAATGCAATGTTTTTCAGTATTGACGGCATTGAAGGTTCCGACACTATTGTTGAAATCGAACAATATTTCAGTTTGTACTTTATAGAGGAGAAGAATTTAAGCGAAGCAGGAAGGAGAAAACTGATGCATGAAAGTTTAAATACAATTAGTAATGAACTCAAGATAAAATTAATAAAAGAGATTGCGGAAACGCAGGAAATAGAAAAGGAAATGATTGAAAAATTTAAAGAACGTAGCATATTTGATAAAGATAAATTGACTGGTTCTGGATTGGTTTCAAAAATGACTGAAATTGATACGCTAATAAACTTTCCGATATCTTATTTTAGTGATAAAGACATTTCTAATGGTATCGCATTTTCAATATACAATAGTGAGAACATCATCAAGCAAGATGGAGTTTTTACTTGGAATAGTTCATTTGACAAGCCACTTGAAGTTGTTGCCCAGGAACAATTTCTTGAAACAAACGGCAGTGTGGAAAATTATAGGTTCTCTGAGTCTTACAACATTAACAAAAAATTGGATCCATACATAAGGTCTAAGCTAGAGATGTTAGGCATTAATAGAAAAAACATATATCCCGACACTACTATTGATGCTAGACCCATTTATACAAATTGCAAAGAAAACTAAAATAAATTTTGCCCATTAGGGCAGAATTTATTTTACACCTTATTGTTGAACCGAAATCCTAACAGCTTTTCATTCCCGAAACTGTCCGAAATCCAAATATCAAAGGATTGTGATATGGTAGATGCTGACGGAGGGTGAGGTCGTCCACATTGACATTTTATAAAACTACATTAATAATTGTAGCTATTTTTAGGGAAGATTACAACTGTTGGCTTGCCCAAAGTTGTATAAAATTTAAATTAAAGTAATAATGATTTTTTTATTCATTAGAAAATATAGATATTTAGCGTAAATTGTATGTTTGGAAAAATAGAATGTTTTTGTAAGTGATGGCTAAAAAAGTTAAAGGGTTGCAAGCAGTGGATTTCTTCTGTGGTGCGGGGGGATGTCCTGTGGTTTTTCTCAATCTGGTATAGAAATTTTAGCAGGGATCGATATTGAGCCTCAGTTTCGGGAGACTTATCTTGCTAATCATAAAAACTCCAAATTCATTAATAGAGATATTATTAAGTATCAACCTGAAGAATTAAAGAAAGAGATAAAAATTTCTAAGTTTGATGATAGCTTGATTTTTATTGGTTGCAGTCCTTGTCAGTATTGGAGCAAGATCAATAAAGCTAAGCATAGGTCTTCTTATTCTAATAATTTGATTTATGATTTCCAACGTTTCATCAAATATTTTATGCCAGGTTACGTAGTCGTTGAGAATGTTCCGGGGATAGTGAATAGCAAAAATAATCATGTTCTTTTAAGTTTTCTTGACTTCTTAACTTTTCATGGTTACAAATATGAATATCAGATTATCAGAACGGATCATTATGGGGTTCCGCAAAAAAGAAATCGATTTGTGTTGATCGCATCTAGAGTTACTAATGCAATTGTTTTTCCGAAGCCAGAAGTCCGTAACGATATGACTGTAAGAGCTTTTATTGGCCCCCATAATGGCTTCCCTATACTACAGGATGGTCATGTAGACCCTGCCAACATAATGAATAACACCTCAGCTCTCAGTTCTCTTAATAAATTGAGAATTAAAGTTACTCCTAAAGATGGGGGAGATCGTATGGCATGGAAAGATGATCCTAAATTGCAGATACCTGCATATGAAGGTAAGGATCATTATTATCGAAGTGTTTACGGAAGGCTTTGGTGGGATAGGCCTTCTACTACGATTACAACTCGATTTATTGCAACATCATGCGGTCGATTCGGACATCCTGAAGAGGATAGGGGACTATCTTTGAAAGAAGGTGCTACATTACAGACCTTTCCTAAGAACTATCAATTCAAAGGAGGGCTTGTGAGTATTGCTAAGCAAATTGGCAATGCCGTGCCTCCAGAGATGGCTAGAAGAATGGCTAACGCAATTGTATCGAAAAATGGCTAAATTCAAAACAAGCGCAAGGGCTTTAGACTTGCTTGGACGCCAGCAAATTGCAGGTATTCCTACAGCTATTAATGAGTTATTCAAGAACGCCCATGACGCTTATGCAGATAACGTTGATGTAGATTACTTCCGAAAAGAAAAACTGTTTGTTTTACGGGATAACGGCATCGGGATGACAAGAAATGATTTTGAATCCAGATGGTTGACATTAGGGACCGATAGCAAATTTTTAGCGGGAAAAATCCCTATGCCTCCTATTGATTCTTCAAAACCCTTGCGTCCAGTAATGGGAGAAAAAGGGATAGGAAGATTAGCCATTGCATCTATTGGTAAGCAACTTTTGTTGCTGACGAGAGCAAAGAGTACAAAAGAAAGAAAAAATAACATAGTTGCCGCCTTCATTAATTGGAACATATTTGAGTTACCTAATCTCGATTTAGAAGATATTGTTATTCCCATTAAAGAATTTGAAAGTCTTCCTTCCAGTGATGATGTTGACTCAATGAAGGAAGAGTTATTAAGCTCCCTTGCTCATTTGGTAAATGTTGGGAAGGTATCATCTACTGACTTTGATACGTTAGTTTCGATAATTAAAGAATTCAAGGTTTCTCCTAAGGAATTAAATGAGAAATTGCTTGGTCAATTTGATTTAGGTGAAAGCTCTTTTGGGACACATTTCTACATATCCCCAACAAATGAATCGCTCAATTCTGATATTGATGGAGAAAAAGATAAGTCAACTTCAACTAAAATAGAAAAGATGCTATTGGGGTTTACCAATACAATGACCCCAGATCATCCGAATCCAAGCATTATCCCAGCCTTTAGAGATCATAGTGGCTTAGGAGGGACTTATTCTGATATTTTTAATAAAGATAGCTTTTTTAATTCTGAAGATTTTTTGCTGGCAGATCACCATTTCACAGGTGCTTTCGATGAGTATGGACAATTTTCAGGAAAGATAAAGGTCTACCAAACCTATGAATTTGATCACAAAATTCCCTGGTCAGGTAATCAGTTTAAAAAAACAGATTGCGGCTCTTTTAAAATTAACGTGGCTTACCTCCAGGGAAGGCTTGACCAATCGATCATTGAAAAAGAAGAACATACTCGTTTGTTAGCAAAGAGTGATAAGCATGGAGGGCTTTATCTTTACAAAGATAATATCCGGATATTACCATACGGCGACTCAGATTATGACTGGCTAGATATAGAAAAGAACCGTACGAAAAGTGCTTCATACTATTTCTTTTCCTTTAGAAGAATGTTTGGCGTAATAGATATTTCGAAAGAGTTTAACCATAAATTAACGGAAAAGGCTGGTCGGGAGGGGTTTATCGAAAATAAAGCTTATCGTCAATTTCGGGAAATTCTGAAAAATTTCTTTATTCAGTTGGCTGGTGATTTTTTTAGAGAAGGAAATACTGCAGGTCCTAAATCGGAAGTATGGGTTAAAAAACGTGAAGAAAGAAAGGCTTACTATCGGGCACTTGAACGAAGGGACAAACAGGCATCGGCGAGGAAGGAAAAGTTTATTGCTTCTTTAAATCAATTTTTTGACAATCTCGATAAGCAGAATTATGAATCTGAACTAAGTAATTTGTTGGTTAATATAGAAAATAAGTTCGAATCCCTTGCTGAAATCGACGATCCAGAAGAAGCAAGCCAAGCATTGATAGATCATGAATTGAATTCAAGAGAGGTTTTAGGAAACTATATCCAAAAAATTAAAATTAATCAGCCGAAAGGATTCAGTATATCAAAAGATGCCCGAAAAGATTATGAGGCTTATCTTACCGAATTTGATAAATTGCAAAACAGCATTCTTCGGAATGCTTATGATAAAATAGATGATATTGTTGAGGATTATTCTAACCGGCTTCAAATCAAAATTAGTAAGCGGAAACGATTGGAACAAGCTGTAGATTTTATATCAAAGCAAGCGGAAAAGGCTACAAGACAAAAACAGAAAGAGGCTAAGGATACGTTGGCTGAAGTAACTAAAAATGTATCTCATTTAGCCCGTGAACTCATGATCGATCTTGAGAACAAGATTCGTGATGTCAAAGAAGGGTTTACGCGATTGGAGATCAATAACTCGGCAGATTTTGATTTAGTAAACGAAAGGCAACGGATAGAGGAGGAGATTACGAAAGAGAGAGATAAAGCATCAATTGTATTAGAGGGTATAATAAGGCAACTTCAAGGTATATATTGGGATAAAGATAATCCAGAGGAAATCATTACTAGTGATCAGATTACAGATGCAATTTCAGAAGAATTGGAAGAGTTGCGAGAAAGGGTTCAAGCAGATATTGAACTCAGTCAGCTAGGACTTGCTGTAAGTGTGATACACCACGAATTTAATAGTACTGTTAACTCGATAAGGCATGGCCTTAGGGACTTGAAAGCTTGGGCTGATGTGAATGAGAGATTAGATGGTGTCTATAATAATATGAGAGTTAATTTTGAGCATCTTGATGGTTATTTAACATTATTTACTCCTCTAAATAGACGGCTGTATAGGAACAAGGAAGATATTTCGGCGAATGAGATCAAAATATTTTTGGTTGATCTCTTTGGTGCTAGGCTAACTAGACATGATATAAGTCTTATTCATACAAAAGGTTTCCAAAAAAGAAAATTACATGGCTATCGATCAACTTTCTATCCAGTGTTTGTTAATATTATAGATAATGCAATACATTGGCTTAATCAAGCCAATATTAAAGAAAAAATAATCAGACTTCACGCGGATGAAACCGGCTTTTACATTTCAAATAACGGCCCGCAAATTTCTTCTAATGAAGTTGAACGGATCTTTGAACTTGGGTTTACAAAAAAAGCGCAAGGAAGAGGCATGGGACTCCACATAAGTCGTGAGGTTCTTTCCGCCGAAGACTATAAGATATATGTCGATGCCCCAAGAGAGGGAAGTACTGTAACATTTAAAATAGAACCAAATAATAAGTCTTAAAAATGAGTACTCTGTTTTTTAATAAGTCAAAGGAAATTGCTAGTGAATTTATCCAGAGCATTCTCTTCGTTGACGATGAGATATATGGGAATCAGGAGGGTAATCAGCATGCTCTAGACTCTCAAGCTTTGGTTAAAGCATTTGCCAAGGCAAAGAAGTTGTGTGCCTTGAATAATCCAAAAACAGTAGACGAATTTAATGATGTTATTCATGTTGCGTTGAAATCAGATATCACAATATTAGATTGGAAACTCAATCTTGAACAGAGCGAAAACGCTGATGAAGATAATGACGAAGATGATGTGCCAGAAAGAGATCCGAGAGGTGCATATACAATGCAACTAATAGAAAAGCTGATTGCCGAAGATAGAAATGAACTTAAATTAATATTGATTTACACAGGTGAAACAGGTTTGCAAAGTATTGTAGAAGAGGTGTTTGGTAAATTTGAAAGGCGAGGCATTCAACGGATTTCTGAAAATTTATTAGGAAATGCGAGTTGTAGAATTAGAATTGCCGGCAAGCCATCTCTGGAAGGAACTTTTGCCCATACGCCTGAGCTGAACACGTGGATACTTAGATATGAAGATATTCCAGATTATATATTGACTGAATTTACAAGAATGACTTCGGGGTTAGTTTCAAACGTCGCTCTAAAGGCTATTTCTTGTATTCGGTCAAATGTCAATAAGATTCTGAAGATTTATAACAAAGACCTTGATCCAGCTTTTTTAGCATATCGAGCTATGTTACCTGTTCCTGAAGATGCTGCAGAGCTACTCAAAGATTCCATCATAGACAGTTTCGACTCCATAATTGACTATTCCCAATTAGAGAAACACTGCGATTTTGACACTATAAGTAAATGGTTAAAAGCATCTGTAATCCATGACGATACTATAATGTTTGGAAAAAAGGGACTATCCATTGAAGCCCCCTTAAGACATTCGTGGTTGCTTAAAGGTTTCACAGCTTCAATGAGAGAGGCGTGGACCACTACTTATCCTAATGAAGAGATTCCAAAGAAAATAGAAACTATGCAGAGAGATTTGCATAAATCCGATGTGATTAAGTTCTTTAAACCGACTAATTCTTCTGCTGCAAATATCGATGAACAATTTTCAATCCTTACTCATCATAAAAGCAATTATTCTAATCCAAGCTATGTACCTAGATTATCTCTAGGGTCTGTGGTGAAAGGAAGAATTTCCAATGAATATTGGTTGTGTATTCAGCAAAAATGTGACAGTGTGCGTATTAATGAAGATAGCAGGCGATTTTTATTTATTCCTTTAGATCGGGTGGACGGTGAAGGTAATTTCCATATTGTAGTAAGTGATATTGATGCTGCTCATTCTTTTACTAAGTTAAAAATTAATATAGGCACTAGCCATAATTTGAAAACAATTCGATTTAAGGCAAATAAAGAGGGGGCCGTGTTTGCAGTTAAAAGGGGCAGATCAAAACGCTTTTCGTTCTATCCTATTTATCATAATGCCAAACAAAAAAAGAGTGAGCATTACGATTGGATTTTAGATTTAAAAGATTCGCATGCGCAGCGTATAGCGAATAAATACGCTGCAACCCTCTCCCGAGTTGGATTGGATGAGTACGAATGGTTGAGAAGATGGGGAGGAAACTGAGATGCGATTTTTGAGGAGATTATTTAATAGCATCTAATATCTCACAAATGTTTAAGTAATCATCATTTTTGTCATTTATCCATTTTTGAATAAACGTTTTTTGAGTACTTAAAATATCTGTGGAGCTGTTGCTTCCCGAGGCGTATTTTGAGTATATAGAGAATTTCTTCTTAAAGTTATCAGACGCATTTATCTGATTAATATATTTTTGGTACATGTCCTGGTTTAAAATAGATCGAGCGGTGGTGTTCGCTAGTGCATCATTCCAGATGATTTCTTCAGGTGTTTTTTTAGGGAAATAGAAAACGTTGTTTAGATAGTAATCTAAGTATCTTTTTAAAAGCTCAATTTGTTGGAATTCGTTGCCAGAATTTCCGTAACTATCTACAGAAAATTTTATAGTCTCGCCTATTTGCTCTTTTATTTTATCACTTAAAAATCTAATGGAGAGGTTCTCTACTTCAAATTTTCTCCAGTCATAATGTGAAGGGATATGTTTTTGATCTCCGTCAAAAAACACAACAGTGGTCTGGTTTTCGTCTCTACAAAATACAGGTATAAATTCTTTTTTGATAACGCTTTCGCCGCCGGGATTATATTTGACATTAAATATGTTCTTCACCTCATCTCCCAAGGAATTTAAAATGTTATCTAATATTTCTTGTGCTAGGATATCTTCGACAATAATTGTTATTTTATCTTTTAATGGGAATTCAATATGATAGAAGGCTTCGTTTGCCGTTAAATTCTCTTTGACAAGAAATCTACCAGAACTCGGATTTTGAAAGAATACCTTTATGGCCTCTTTTGGCAAGCCGTTTACTATCGACGGGGAGTGACTTGTCAATACAATTTGATGTTTTTTTTCTTTGATCTGTTCAAGTAGGAAAACCTTTAATCGTTCCTGGGCTCCCGGATGAAGGGAGACCTCGGGCTCATCAAGTAATATCAAAGAAAGTGGATTGGCATTTAAAATTTTTAATACAAGTCTTACTACAGCTATCTCTCCACTTCCAGCAAATGCCTCAGAATATTTTGCATGGGCTGTTTTGAAAATTACTGTGTAGCCTAAATTTCTGAAGAATGAATGTTCTAAAAATTGCCCAGAGAAATATATTTTTCCTAATATAAAGGATATCCACTGTAGTTCCTGTTCAGTTATGGATCTTAGTTGTTTATTAACCCTTCCACCGGTGGTATAATATGTTGACTTCTTCCCAGAAATAATTTTTTGAAGTTGTTTTGATTTTTTTCTTATAAATTCCTGTTTAGTTCTTGTAGATACACCCTTCAAATCTCCAAAATAAAAATATTTGTCGAAAGCACTTAGTTCTGCTCTGAAATCAATATAGATTATATCTTTCTCTATTGGTTGATCTCTTTCGCCTTTGCGTGGAGTCATGCCTGCCCAAGCTAAAGGCCTGCTAGTTTCCCAATAGTTGGGATCATCATTTCTCCGGATTCTAGCTTTGATGACTTCTCGCACATTCCCTTGTTCATCTTTATAAGAATACCAGAAGGAATGACGTTTTTTTTGATCGTCATAGTATTCTATTGGATCAACGCTTGTATCGAACCAAAACTCGTAGGGAGTTAATCCCTTCGGTATGCCATATATTGCGTGTAGACAAGAACTTTTTCCACATCCATTTTGGCCAATGAAAACTGTTAGAGGAAAACTGAAATTAATAATAGTATTAATTTCCAAGTTCCTATAGAAAGGGAAACGAACGAAGTCAATGTATTTCTTTATATTCCCGGAATTTTTGATGTTATTTATAGTTGAAATTAAATTTTGTAAATCATACATAATCTATCTTTTATGTGAATATGGTTAATGAGCTCTATCATTTTTGTTACTTTGTTTTATGCGGTTACCTTTCTATTTCTTTGCTATTTTACTTTACAACATGTATTGATTTCGATGTAACTAACGTTATGATTTAATGGATTGCTCTCTTTCACTAAAATAGGAGAGAGCTTCGATGGATTGTTTCCTAAATTCTTCAATACCCCGTAATTCCATAGTTTTCTCACTATTCATGATGTTAGGAAATATGCGGAGGTGTACTATCATTATTTCCTGGTTTAACAGCTTTTGCAATATCCTTTAAAATTTCATTTTGCTCGCGTAACGCTGCGGTGTGATCGCGTTTGGCGATTAGGTATTTGCCGAGGAGACTTGATAGAACAAGGTACAGCCCGAAAAGACAGATGGCAATAAATCCTCCGTAAATCAGGTACATTAATAATCCGATTGATAACATAGTTTTTAGTTTATTTGTTAATGTATTTTTGTTTTAAGCCGTTGAAATTTTTAACATGATTTATACTATTTCTTCAATAATAGACTTACCACTCGATTGGTGCCCACTTGTCCATTTCCATTCCTCGTGCAGTCTAATTCTTCCATCTTCAAGAATCTCAGGAGTAGATTTACAAAGCCCGGTCATTATTTCCCCATCAGAATTAATATGGTGATACCGCATATCTATATTGCCGTTTTCGTTTACTAGACCCAGCAAATGTCCCGAGACAATGCTTCCTCCCGAATAAATAGATGTGAGGACATTTCCTTCTTGGTTGTAATGAAAAGTCGTTTCACTTGAGGTGTCGCCATTATCTGAATTGTTGACAACTCTGAATATTCTATTATGATAGTTCATTTATCAAGTTTGTTGTTAAATATGTTTGGCAGACCAAGTATTTTGATTCAATTCCATATTATACCTATCTTCGAGAATTGTGCATGTCTCTACAAAAATGATGGCTGTACGTGCATAAATGATTCCTTTAAGTATATTAGACATACTCATTTCTTGGTGAATTTTATTGATTTCATATTGCACTATATCGAATTCATCATTGGTTAGCTTTATAACTGGAAATTGTTTCAAGAGATTAATGGAGGAAGAAGGCAGAAACGGTATCTGATTAATAATGCTTTTCCCAATTATCAAATAATGCACAATAGTATTTTTATTGAATTTCCATTGATGGGACTGTCCGGTAGAAGCAAAACAAAGCTGAAATTCAGATACTACGGAACCAGAAGAATGACCCTCTTTCTCTGAAGAAAATAGAAGAACATAACAAAAGTTGTCGATTTCATTATCTTCAACTACTATTTCGTCGGTTTCCCAAGTAACACTTGAAAATCCCTCTATTTGTCTATTTCCGAAAGCAATATGTCTAATACTTACGTCAGATATTTTCTTTGTCATTATTCTCAATTAGTTTGCTCGGAATTTTCATAGTAAAACATCACCATCTCCTTTACCTCCGTAAATTGTAGCGCGTTTGTTAGTTATTTCTTTTTTGTTTTTCAATTAAAGGCTCGAACAGTGCTAAGTCAACTTTTTTTAAAGCTTTATCAATAGTTTCTGTAGGGATTGGTCCATTTAATGTGTAAAACACTTCTCCATGGTAGCGTTTGTCAGTTATATTAGGGTTTTTCTTATATTTTTTTGTATTAGTGACCAATCCTTTCAATAGCCCGCTTGTCCAATCAATAGATGTTAATTTGTTTAGAGGAGATGGTAAATGAGGTAATATATCTGAATTGGCAAACGACTTTTTGCTATTAAAATATTTAAGGTATATAATAACATAAGCGGCAAGGCTAAATTTTTTATTTAAGGAATCTTTTGGACTTGTCAGATTTGGTAATTGATTGTTTAAAAACTCTTGCAACTCTTTTGGGATAGCTTCTTTACTTACTAAAACACAATCTTTGTCGAGAAAATATTCAATGTCTTTTCCAAAAAGATTAGAAATTCGCTTAGCTAGATCTAGAGAAATAGTTTTATTAAGTTGGCTCTCTGTTCCGCTATAAACTAAATTATATTTTTGAAGCAAGATATCCATTACTGCCTCAGTAATTTTAAGCGATACTCTTAATTCTTTAATATTTGATATAAATATATTGCTAAAGTATTTATCCATAAAAATATCGTTTCTTATTTTATTGTACTTTTGTTTGAAAAAACGGAATCGATTGTTTATCTTTGTTTAATCGATGCGACAAATAGGGTAGAGAGATAAAACTCTACCTAAACGATGTCCTCTCGTTTTGGAAAAACGGTCAAATTTGCCCACGAGAGTCACCGTAAGGTCGCCCATTAATGCTGGATTATTATATCTTTGTAGATATTACCCAGTAGGGCGTGCCTTATGTCAGACTTTCTAGGGGCAACCCGAAAAACTCGAGTAGTTTTTTGGTTAGGTTTACTTGACCGTTTTCCTCAACTAGAAAGCATTAAGGTTCGCCTTATTGGTTTTTTGACCAATTCGCCTTCCCCAAGCTTTGAAAGGTTCATCGTTTAATAACCAACATGAATGATTATGAAACGATTAGAAAACACCCACCAAAAAACCACAGTTTACCTCCAGGAGATGAGCTATCGGTTTGCCAACACTATTCCAATAAAGAACGCTATCCGCGCGCCAGAATAGTTTAATAAATCATTAAAAACCGAAATAGGAGAGGGCTGCTATCGCCAATTTGTAATGTGCCGATAGGATACAAATAAGTACTCCCTTATTCAAGGTTTTTCCGATCTGTTTGTTTTACAACATTCCCTTTAGATCAGGTTAATAATAGATTTATTTGCTCTATTCAAGCGTCAACAACTTAAAATTAGCATTTAATTTTTATTGTTCCAAACAAATAAGAGGAATTTAAGCATAGTTTTCTATTGCTTACAGATCGGTTTTTTATCTTTCCCGACAGGAAGCGCCATAATATCCCCCTAATCAATGTTTTGTAACCGTCTCGGAGCGCTTTGCGGGATTTTGTTTATTCTTAATTTGTGAAACCTGCAAGGATCTAAAATTCCCTGCAATGACACCTCTTTGGAATGCAAATTTTTTGCAATGGGGGAAGCTACGTCCAATTAAAAAGGATAGGACATAGCTAAGTCATCTTTATGAACCTTAAAAATGAATCAAAAATATTCAAGTGTGCTAGCACTAGAACTGGCCATATATCAAGCACATGAACCTGCTTATGATCCGATTAAAAAGATCATCGAATTTTGGAATAAGTACGACATCAATACCATTCAGAATACGATCAATATGCTATTGAAAAAGTCAGCCGAGAGATCGTCTGGCGAGAATGTGCTTGAAATCTGCCACAAGCAGGTATTTGCTGTGGAGGTGATGGCGCTGCTAATCGCCTACTTCCATATACACAAAGACTTTATGGACATTAGTAAAATTGATATTTCAGAAGCTGAAACAACATTATCCAGCTTAGATGAACTCGAAATAACAAAACGGATCCATGAGTTTTTTGGACGAATTACAGACTAACCTTAATAATAAGTAGATGAAACACAGGTCAAACTGGATGTCTGCCTTATTGGATAAGGTAGCATATCTGGCAGCTATAAAGGATGCCGCAAATAATAATTTTAAAAAAGTACCATTTACGTGGGATAAAAAGCACCCCTTCGATTGTATTGTATATAACTTGAGGCAGATGATATCGGCATGTACCCCTGTGCCGATGCCAAAGAGCGTAAAGGGAATGATACAGTTTTCACTGAATCTATACTTTTTAGTTTTCAATGTCATTATTTGTTTTTCAAAGGCATTGAAGAACAAACAAGCCCTATTTATGCTGGCTTGTTTGTTTCATATGTTTAGTTTATCAGCTCAGACGCCCCGCAAGGACAGCGGGGCGGAAGGGTTGTTATCCATCAGCGGTACTGTCGTATCCTCCAGTGACGAAAAACCCATCCAAGGAGTGTCCATCCAAGTGCAAGGTGAAAAGGGTAGGGCTTCGTCAAAAAATGACGGCTCCTTTTCGTTAGCAGTTTCCAATTCTAAAGGCACAGTTGAATTCTCCCACATGGGATTCAGACGATTAGAACTGCCTTATGTTGCTGGGGTATCATTGAATGTAAAATTGATACCGATAGAGAATCAATTGGACGAGGTGGAGGTAGTTTCTACAGGGTACCAAAAGATTCCGAAAGAACGGGCAACGGGGAGTTTTGAATTTGTGGATAATGAGAAGATTAACTTAACAAAGGGCAGAAATATCTTGTCTAGGTTAGACGGTCTGACAGCATCTATGTTTTTTGATAAACGCATGGAAACACCGACCGTGGCACAGCAGCTTGCTTTGCGTACTCGATCTACGCATACTGGAAAGGCGTATCCTCTAATCGTATTAGATAATTTTCCGTATGAAGGTGATCTTGAAAATATCGATCCGAACGATATCGAAAACATCACAATATTAAAGGATGCTGCTGCTGCATCCATCTGGGGATCGCTGGCTGGTAACGGCGTAATCGTATTAACTTCCAAAAAAGGCAGTAAAGCTGGGAAAACCCGGGTGTCTTTTGATTCAAACGTTCAGTTGGTACAAAAACCAGATCTTTATTACAAGCCTGTTTTGTCAAGTCGTTCCTTTATTGAAATGGAAGAAATGCTCTACAATAACGGTTATTATGACTGGCAGATCGCTTACCCTGACATTGTTATCTCCCCAGTAGTGGATATGCTGGATAAACTGAAGCAAGACCTTATTGATTCTTTAACATACAAGAATAGGGTAAACGAATTCGCCGAGCAAGACGTAAGAAAAGATTACTTAAAATACGTTTATCGGGTAGGAGTGAACCAACAATATTCAGCCAATATTTCGGGCGGATCTGATTTTATGGATTTTATTTCATCTGTAGGTTATAATAAAACGCTCAATTCACTCAAAACATCCAGTTACGAACGTATAAATGCACGAATAGGAATTAATTATAGACCTACGAAAAGTTTGGAAATCTCCTTTGGTAGTCAGTATGGTAATAACAAGAATACCAATGTCGGATATGAATCACCCATTGCGTATGGTACGTTGTATTCTGGTAATGGCAAGAGTTTCTTTCCATACCTCAGATTGGTGGATGATCATGGTAATTTCAGAGACCTGGAGACGACAACTATTCGTTCTTCATTCATGGATACTTTATTTGACGGTAAACTTTTGCGGGCACGGTATAATTTAGGTAATGAGATGCAAGCGAGTCAAAATGTGGATAAGACTACTGATCTATTGCTGAATTTTGGAGCCAGATACAAATTGAGCTCAGCACTGGCTGCCCAGGTCAATTATCAATACCAAAATTCCTTTAATAATGGAACCAATTGGCAAGGGGCGAATTCCTATGCTAATCAATTTCAGATCAATATGTTTAGCCAGTACAAAAATGGTGTTTTGGACAGGAAGATACCTTTGGGTGATATTTACTCTTTTTTTAACGGGAGGACGAGAGCTAACAATGTACGTGGATCTTTAGCTTATGACGAGGGATGGTCTGACGGTAAACATCAGGTGTCGGGTATAATAGGTGCAGAACTTAAGGACTGGAATAAAAGAATTGAAGGAAGTCGATTTTATGGGTATGACAAATATACCTTAGGCTATGTACCCGTCAACGCTACTGAGGAGTTTCCTTTACTCAACGGAACACAAGGTACCGGTAAAATTTATGATCTAAAGCAGGTCGAAGAATATAATGAGCGATTGGTCTCTGTATTTGCCAATGCTTCTTATACATACGATAAAAGATATACTGTAAGTGCCTCGTTTAGAAAAGATGCTTCTAATATTTTCGGAATTGCCTCCAATGACAAATGGCAACCCCTGTGGTCGTCAGGTTTTCTCTGGAATATAGATAAAGAAGGTTTTTACAAAGTGGATTTTTTGTCTAGTCTTAAAATAAGGGCAACTTATGGATTCAATGGCAAAGCTGTTATTGACTATCCTGCTTATGCGACGATGGAGTATGTCGAGCCGAATACTGTAACTGGGTTGATGTATGCCTATATGATCAACCCTCCAAATCCCAATTTTAGGGCTGAAAGGGTAGGTATATTTAATGTGGCAATAGACTTCGCTTTTAAAAGCAATCGTTTTTCAGGAACATTGGAATACTATACAAAGAATGGTAAGGATATCGTGGCCAGAAACATGGTTGATCCTACTGTTGGTTTTGACAATGTGGTACAAAATTCAGCCAATTATTTTGGACGTGGGATAGAGGTGAATCTAGCAACAGTGAATATAAAAAGACGTCAATTCTCTTGGTCTACGAATTGGATGTTTAGTTATAAACGGAATATAGCGAAGAAATTTAATAATAAGCCTAGTTCGGTACTGAGTTATATGGGCGAAGGCATCGTTACAACCCCATTGGAAGGAAAGGATTTGTATGCAATTTTTGCACTACCTTTTGCAGGGCTGGATCATAATACCGGTGAGCCTATAGGCTGGCTTAATGGAGAGAAATCTATGGATTATCTCAGTTTGACAACCGTCCCCGTTAATCAAGCTCGGGTGATGGGTTCGGCGCTCCCAATTTATGCTGGATTTGTGCGAAACACATGGACTTTTAAAAACCTAACTCTTTCTGCCAATCTTCAATACAAATTTAAATTCTTCTTCAGACGCAATAGTGTAGAATATGTAGGTTTTGCAAATTACTGGTCAGGAAATAGTGATTATGATCAACGCTGGCAAAAGCCGGGTGACGAGCTAACGACAGATGTTCCTGCTTTTACATACCCTATGGATCCGACCAAACAGGATTTTTATAGATATTCTGATGTATTGATTGAGCCTGGGGATCAGATTAAATTGAAAGACATCAATTTAAGTTATAATCTCGACAGGCTGTCTTCAAAATTGAAAAATGCCTCCCTCTATTTTAATTTGGACAATCTGAATTTGATCCTATGGAAGAAAACCAAATATCCGGTGGACTCGGATTTTGTCTACAATATACCTTCTCCAAAAACATATACACTAGGTGTTAACCTCATTTTTTAGTTATGAAATCAAGATTTTTTCTAGCGTTTATCGCATTTCTAGGATTTACCTCCTGTACCAAATATTTAGATTTAAAGACTGATTTGAAAAAGAAAGTTCCGACGACATTGGCTGATGCAGAAGCGTTGCTGAATAATTATGCCACTCTAAACCAGGCATCTCCTTATGTATCTGAACTGTGCTCCGACAATTTTATGATGACAGAAGTCAATTACAATGGTATCACAATCTTGGAGGACAGGCTGTTATTTGTATGGGACAAGGCTATAACGCCACCCACCACACAATGGGCTAATAGTTATAAAAAAGTATACATCGCTAACCAGGTATTATCTATTGTTCAGAATTTTGGTAACGATGTATTCGCTCAGGAACTAAAAGGCAGAGCTTTGTTTTTTAGGGCATTGGCACATTTTGATTTAGCGACACTATTTATGGATATTCCAAAAGCAGATGGGAGCAATCAACATGTAATGGGAATTCCATATCGGAAAACACCTAATCTGGAGGATCTTTCTGAACGAATTACAATGAAGCAATATTTTACCGAATTACTTCAAGATCTCTTAGCTGCCAGAGATCTGTTGCCGTCTAAGAATGCAGTTGCCGCTGTTCCGAACCTTAATGCTGCTAATGCCTTACTGGCGAATGTCTACCTCTATCTGCAGCAGTATGAACTGGCAGATAGCTATGCCAGTGCTTGCCTAACAGTAAATTCTGATTTGTTGGATTTTCAAACGCTTCCGAAGAATAGCAATACTCCTATACAACGTTTTAATAAGGAGGTCATTTTTCAGTCGGTTACAATTGGATCACAGACTTATTCACGTGGCAAATTTAAGGTCAGTACAGATCTTGTCAACCTTTACGAAAGCAATGACTTGCGTCGGGATATCTTCCTACTAAAGAATTCGGATGGGACTTATTCATTCAAAGGGAATTATGATGGTCAGCTCAATCAAGCTCCATTTAATGGATATGCAAACGACGAAATGTATTTGATCAGGGCAGAAACGCGCCTTCGAAAGAATGATATGGCCGGTTCTTTAGCAGATATTAACACCTTGTTAAAAAATAGATATGATAATACATTCATACCACTACAAGAAAATGATAAAAAACAGTTGATGAGGAGAATTATCAATGAACGAAGAAAAGAACTTATTATGCGTCAGCGCCGCTGGATGGATCTCAAACGTTTTAATTTAGAAGCGGACTATGCCACGACATTAAATAGAACGATAGGCTCACAAGTGTATTCCTTGAAGCCAAATGAACCGGGCTATATTCTTTTGATTCCCACAGCCGTGATAGAAAACTCAAATTTGAAACAAACACAAAGATAAAGTGATGAAAAAACAGTATTATATTTTGTTGATATCTATTTTAATGATAACTATAAATTCGCCTGCACAGCCGCAGCAAACAGCTAGTATAACAATGCCATTGAATATTAAAGATAAAGTTCCCAACAGGCCAATCGGTCTTTTTGTCGATGGTTCGAGAGGTAAAAAAATATTGGATTATAAAAAGCGATTGATCATCCTTGATTTCATGACTAGTAGTTGTACCTCTTGTTTGGCATCTATACCCAAGCTTGAATACTTACAGAAAAAATATGGTTACATCGTCAAAATATTTCCAGTAGCTTATGAATCAAAAGCAATTATGGGAAAAACGCTGTCTTCGGTGGGTGCTTTGAAGAACAATATTTTGGATTATGTTGTCGAAGACAGTACTTGGAAGCAGTATTTCCCCCATCAGACAGTTCCCCATGCTGTGTGGATCTTGGATGGGCAGGTCAAAGCCATCACGATAGGTGAATACATAAAAGAGGAAACCATCCAAAAAATGCTGGACGATGTTCAATTAGATCTACCCGTTAAGAATGATTTTTTAAAGTTTGACTATAGTAAGCCAATCGCTTTGAGGTACCCAGATAGTATCAAATCCTTGAATGTGCTCATGGGGTATTTACCAGATGCTGATACGAAATTTGGCGAAAGTTTAGATAGTGCCACTGGGCAGCTCCGTAGTTATATGATCAATGCGAATATACTACCGATGTATTTTCATATACTTAGTAATTCGAGGCTCCTCCCGTTAATGAAAAAGGAGCGTGTAGAATTACTGGTCAAAAATAAAAGTAGATTGGAGTATGATCCTGCTTTAGATCTCTTTGAAGAAGATTGGCGTATCCGTAATGCCTATAGCTTTGAACGGATATTTTATGCTGCTCAATCCAAAGAAGAACGTAGCGCCATGATACTTGCAGACTTGGATCAGTTTTTTCATCTAAAAACTTCGATGAATAAAAGAAAACGTATGGTGTGGACAGTAAGTGAGACCGCAGGCCAAGAACCGGGTGATGCAAATACGCTGGTATCTGATTTTGTGTTTTTTGCAGACCTCAATCGGGATTTGCCTCCGATATTGAATGTTACTAAAAAGGGACGCAAGATGATTGGCGGTGTCTGGAATACTTTTGAAGAGCTTCAGGCACTTCTTAAAAGGAGTAATCTCAAAGTGGAAAAAGAGATGAGTTTAATAGATGTTTTTGTGGTTGAGGATGCAGATTAAATAAATAACAGGAAAGGGCTGCAGTTCGGCAGCCCTTTTATAGCTTAGTTGTATAGATACACTAAGCCTTCAATCTGACATTTGTGGTGCTGGTACGGGTGTTGAGTGCTTGAAGCATCTCATCTTTTAATGAATCTGTAATATCTGGATGACCACTTCCATCATCAGTGGCTTGGATAGTACAAATTTGATTAACACCGGAACAAGCAGGCGTACCTATAGAATAGCTCGAAGATAATCCAGGAGCTGAAGGTACATTTAATTGAAATGTTGCCATGTTGCAAAATTTAATTAGTCAAATCTTGTTAATTAATCAGATACATCGTCAATATATCAGGTTTCACAGATTCTGCCGGAACTGGCCGAAACACCGTACTGGGCCAGTCCTTTTTGAGTAAATCCTAGACAGTACCGCCACACGGGAATGTCGTAAACCGGCGTCCATGCCGGTCACGTACAGGGCCGGCACAGCAGCAGGTTGCTTGACGCAAAAGCTTTATCTTGGCCAAACCAGTATACGTTCCCTGCACCAGTTGTGAAGGCCATTGCCGATGCGGGGTTCTCAAATCCGCGGCAAATGGTTGCTCGTTTAAAGAATGCATCCTGACTCGTTCCGTACGTTGTATATGCTCTTGCTTAATCATACTTTTCTGTTTATAAATTCACCCAGTCCTAGGGGTATTTGGTTCACTGATTCAAAGCTAGATACAGCTGGGGCGCATAATTTGACACAAACCGTATCAGCATTTGACAAAACCCGCGAATCTACTTGCTAACTGCTGTCTTTTGGAAGGCGCATTTGATATTGGAACTTTTTTGGAGACAGTCCGCTCTCACTTTTGAAAAACCGGCTGAAACTTGAAATTTGGCCAAAGCCACATAAGTCTGACACAAGATGTACGCGTAAATCCTGACACAGTAAGTGTTTTGCCTTTTTTAGCAATTCTCGATTACGGTGGTGCAGTAGGGTTTCTCCATAGCGCTGCATATGGTATCTATTGAGCTGATCTTCTTGTATATGCAGACTGTTAGCGATATCTTTTATCCATGTCATTTCCTCGGTTTCTGCGATCCGCTTGCTGATGAGTTCCCGGGCCTGTAGTGCCAAATGGTCTTGGTGGCTCAGGAGCCCCTGTGCTTTGAGCATTTTATTTTTGCTCAGAAGGAGCAGATCCTGAATCGTATGGAGGATAATGCTTTTAGGGATCAGGGGCTTTTTATTGAGCTCTTCCGTAAGTTCGGAGAATATCCCTCGTGTTTGCTCCATAGCCGCAAAGTCAAGACTGACACGGTACTGTGCGAGTTTGCCTTTGTGTGCAGCGATAAAGCTGGCTAGATACTCAAAGCCAGGCACACCACCGATGTGCAGCAGATCTAGCGGGAGGGTAAATCCTTGAATATGATATTTTCCGGGTTCAAATTTTAGCGCAATTATCGTCTCAGGGGCATAAAAAAATGCGCCATGTTGGGGACGAAAAATAAATTCGGCATCGACCTGTGGCTGGTTGTAATGGATCGGAGCACGCCCTGCGAGATGGTAGAGCAGGTGTGTCTGCGGGCTGCGTATGTCAAAGCGAATTGTTGTTGCACTGCTTACCTCCAGTTGGTAGCAATAGCTCTCCAGATTCCCTGTCTCCAGATACTCCTCAAAGATGCTAATTTGTTGATTGCAAAGCAGTCTGGTTCGGCTATCGGGTAGCCGCTGATGAAAGGATTTTGTGAGCGTACTCTTGCTCACAAAATCCATTTCTGCTTCTATCAACCTGAATGATGCGGTCTGCATATAGCTGTTAATTTTGGGGAATATGCCACGTCTGTTTCGGGGAAACGTGGATCAGCTACGTGCTGCATTCCGATAAACAATGCGGATAGAAAAATAACCTGTCGGCAACAAACTGTTTGCAACAGGTCGTTCACTGGATGAATTGTATCGTGAAAGGATGATATCCTTTGGTGTGTCTTCTTCTTCATCGACCGAACTGCTGTTCTTTTGGAAGTCAACGGCCAGTGCGTTGTTCCAGCTGTCGGCAATCCCAATGCTAAGCTCGGTTTTGAGTGCCGTAGACATATTGTTCAGATATTGGATCTGGCTGGGGCGCAGATCAAAATAGGTCAGCATAAAGCTGGCGAGGTCACTCATGACAAAGTTGATCATCGCAAGACGATCGGCATGGGGTGTGGCCAATACAAACTGTTGCAGGTCGTTAACACCCGCTTGGTCAAATGTTCTTTTCATATTTTTGCTATTTCGTAAAACCACAAATAAATCGGCTAAAACCACGGAAAGCAAGTGTTTGGAACAGATATGACAGCTTTCCGTAAATTTTGACGGAATGTTTCAGAGGGAAAATAAGTGTTATTTAAAAGAAATTTTGTAAATTTGAGATAAGTATTTTTTTAAGCCATTCGCCTAACTAATTTGTAACCAGTATGCCGTCGGGTAAATTAAATAAAAATAAAAGGTTGTTTTCGTATTTATTAAAAATTGTGAGCGTCCGATGGATCCGAATATTCTATTATCCGCTTTACATTTTCTTTTGCTTTATCATTGCTTTGATCATAAATCTGGGTTCTGCTGGTAGTAAAGTGGTTGAACGTGTCCATAACAAACGCTTTATGGCTGTATGGATAGGTACGGTTTTGCTGCTGCTGGTCTACGCCTTGCTGATCAGCTATATGCATACAGTTCTGGTCCTTCGGAAACGGTTTGGTAGGAACGGTAAGCTTAATTTTATGATTTATCTGCTGTGCTCAATTTGCGTTGTACTGGCTCTTCATGGAGTTGTACTCGAAGTATTGCTACCGGATAGGCGGGGATTAATCGTGCTTTCGAGATGGTATCTGACAACCGATTTTTTGTTTTTCTTTCCGATAGTGACCGCATATATTCTTTTTGTGTACCGTTTTCCGAAATGGGTATTGCTGGATTGGCAATCCCTTGGCCTGCTGACGGTTCATCTACCGGAGTCTAAAACTCGTCTCGGTAGACGTCCATCACCACTTCTGTTAAACATCGGATCCGGAATGCTCGAAAATCTAGCTGTCCGTGACAATACGACTGACCTGCTGGAAAAGAGCACACGGCAACTCTCCTGGAATAACGCCCAGACAGCAACGATGGATCTCTCGTCTTTGACAAAAGCGGAATCACAGGCTGTGCTGCTCAGCCTATGGCAACGCAATCGGGATCGGCTGGCACTGATGGTATATCTCTTGCGCAAATGGGAGGGTGAAGAACCTATAGGCGGTAAAACGATAAAATGCCTAAACGCGGTGATCATCTATAAAGAACAACGTACGGCAGATGTCTATCTGCATGATGGCAAGTTTTGTCGGATAGACGTAACGACCAAAGTGCTGCGGGAAAATCCCTGGTTGGTCAAAATACGGGCAAAAGTGTATGTTAATATGCTCTTTTTTCGCGTGCCCGTAAATCGGCCCACCATGTTGGAGCTCAACGCTGAAATAAAACAGAAACTACATAGATTGTTGCCGGAGGAAAAACTCAAAATTCTGGTTACGCCTTCGCGTGAACTACGCAACAACATCAATAATTTTTGGGGAATAATAGATACGCTAGATGAAAACAAATTGGAAGAGGAATTTAATCTGGCTTAAAATGGATGTATTGTTTAACGCTGTGGTGATGGAGCCCCTGCACAATGCCCATTGTGCAAAGCGGCTTGTTTCGGCGACCAGCATGTCTAATTGCATGGTTATGTTAAATTTACTGAATCGCATATGTGACCTTTTGGAGGTCATAACCTCCTTACTGCAAGCGATATTGAAGCATATAACGGAAGAAATGAATAAGATTCCGGCTGAAACATTGGATACAGCCGACGGACTGGATAATATGCTCGATATCGCTCATGTACTCGATAAATTGGGTATTTCAGAATCGAAGTATTACCGGCTGGTCCGTGAAGGAAAGCTCAGGCCGAGGAAGCTGGGCAAGCGGCACTATTATTACCTGTCGGATTTACACCAGCAACTGGAAGAAAGCAGGCGGAAGGGGCGGATATAGCGAGTTGTCAAAGAGGGGCCTTTTCGGCTCCTTTTTAATTTCAGGGAGCCAGCGAACTCAGTTCCGTCACGTCGGTATGGTTCGGCAGAGGTTCGGGAACTTTGTGGCTGTCCTTCGGCTCTGCTCCGATACAGCTAGGGGACATGTTCGACGCTCCTTCGGGCGAGCTTCGGCAACTCTTCGACTTGGCTTCGACTCCCAGCCGAGCAGCACCCGAACAATACCCGAACAGCAGCCGAGGCTGTGTCGAAGCTGTCTGCAATCTGTGCCGAATACCTCCCGAAGGCAATCCCATAACTACCCAAAGGACAGCCGAGCATCTGCCTATTTGTTAAAGTTGACAGGCAATGACAGCACTGCCTGCCGTATAATATCATTCCCTGTACTTGTTCGCCTACAAAAAAAAGTCGCCTTAATTTAGCTCTCGCTAGCAAAACAAAGACTGCTCATGACAGTCGTAATTATTTATTAATCAAACATGTATAAACATGGCAAGATTCTTAAAAGGTATACACGGGGCCTACTCTGGGAAAGTGGGAAGTGTAATAGGAAGCAGTTGGAGAGGTGTGGATTATGTCCGCTCGCTCTCCAAGATTACAAACAAAAAAGCGAGTGAAGGACAGGTCGCACAGCGTACAAAATTCGCAACGGCAGTAGCTTTTCTTTCTCCGATCAAGGATTTACTCAACCTGGGCTATTCGGACAAATTGCAGGGCAAAGCTACAGGATACAACAAGGCGCTGCAATATCTCATGAACTATGGGGGCATCAAAGGCACTTATCCAGCATGGGAAATAGATTATGGGAAGGTGCTTATATCCAAGGGCTCATTAGCAAATCTGATGGGTGCCGAATGGTCAGAAGCTTTTCCGCAGGAGATCACGTTGACATGGGAGGCGGAGCTCAATAAGTTTAACGCTTTCGCTGGTGATTCGGTTATTCTGTTGATGTACAACAGCAACAAGAATTTCTTCAGTATCCTAGAGTCTGCGACTCGCGAAGAAGCAAGCCTGAGTTTCAAGCTACCTGCCAGCTACTCGGGTGACACGCTGGAAGGCTGGGTATTTACCGGTCATGAGGATGGTGTCAAGACCTCTCCGAGTTTCTATCTGGGCAAACTATCCATTAGCTAATATGGCTATTCAACACACCCTGCTGCTCCAACGTAAATATGGAACACAGGGAACCAACGGTACCATTAGGTATCAGGGTGAAGAAATCTGTCATACCATCGAGCTACCCGACAGAAATAATATTCCGCGGATCAGCTGTATTCCAGTAGGTCGGTACAAGCTGGAGAAACGGCGTTACTCCAAGCATGGCGAACAGATCGGCATCCCGATGGTGCTCGGACGTGAAGCAATTCTGATCCATGCGGCCAACAATGCTTTGAAAGAGCTGCAGGGCTGCATTGCCCCGGTAACGGTATTAACGGGTGAAGGGAGAGGTGATTACAGCGGCAAGGCCTTGGCAAAACTTAAGGCACTGGTGTATAGCCTGTGGGATATGGGGGATGAAGTGTATTTGAATATTCGATAAATGAAGGGCCGGAGTAGATCATTGCTTTTTTTGTGTCATTCCACCAAAGCTTGACAGTCAGAAAGCTATATTTTCTATTCTCGGCCCTTCATATTTATCGAAACTGTTTTTGGTGATAGGATGGACGATCTGAAGCATCCTATATAAGTAAATATCATGAAAAAAATCTTAAACAAAATAGGAAAGGTGCTGCAAGTGGTTCTTGCGGCTCCCGTTAAATGGCCCGGAAAGGCGGGTAGCATCTTGAAATATATCGCTGTGGGTCTGGGGATATTGGAAACAGTTATGGAAGAGGAGAAGTCGCCCCCTGAAAGTTCTACTGATGATGCCATTGGGCAAAAATCAAGCGACGAATCTTCCGCATTTTCGGATTCTCCGATCGAAAATTCCAAGGTGCAAAAGTTGCCCAAAGAAAGGAGCGAAGCTGATGCGATGGAATGATATTCGTATATCAGCCTTCGGGGGCACGATATGCTCCATCTGGGCCAGTATCTCGCTGGGCGATGTGCTGCAGACTGCTATGACAGCCGCTTTAGGCACCTTGATCAGTTTTGCTACAAGTAGATTATTGGCGAAGTTAGGCAAACGAAAGCGGTGAACGAATGTAATTTAGGCGTATCTACGGGTGCGCCTAACTTTTGTAAGGCTTCGACATATTGTACTGTTATCAATTTTGGTATTCGTTCGTGATCAGATAGAAAAGAATTTTTTTGCATTATTACTGGCAGGTCGGCGGCAAAATTCAGCAGTTTATGAGGAAAAGAAATAAAGTTAACGATATAAGCTTGGGTTTTTACCAATAAATTTTTGTTTATATTTGAGTGACGGTGATCAATTATAATAACCTAGTGAAAGCGAAACAACTTATTCTTCTATGCATTTTTGCGATAGCTTACTGTACACCATTACAGGCAAGCAAAATAGATTCCTTACTGCAAGTCTTGGATAAAGCTATAAATAATCGGACAGTCTATTTAGATACCAAGATTCGTCAGATTGATTCAATCAAAGATCGGTTAAGAAATCACTCAGCAGCCAAAGATCGCTATGAGATCCAAAACCAGCTAATTTTTGAATATCAAACCTTAAACTGTGATTCTTCGCTCGCCTATATCGGTCGCAATATCGCAATAGCCAAACAATTGAACGATCAGAAGCTCATGACCGAAAGCCAAGTCAAATTGGCTTTTGTTCTTTCCATCTCTGGATTGTTTACCCAGGCATGGGAGGTACTGAAGCAAATCGATTATGATGGGCTGCCTCAGTACCTCAAGGTCATCTACCACTGGAGCTATATCCGTTATTATGAAAACTTGATCAAATATACTGACCACGATAATTACAATAGGCAGTACGAAAGCGAAATCGCAAAATCTAGGAATAGCCTCATGGGACTGCTTGATCCAAAATCGGATATGTACCTCAAGGAGAAAGCATTTAAACTCAAAGCAGCCGGTATGTTTAAAGAGTCTAGGGATATTCAGTTGCATTTATTTAAAAAGGAAAAAAGTGATACACACGGTTATGGAATGGCTGCCATGGGTCTTGCTATGATTGCTAGAGAACTCGGCGAAATGCAGCTGGTAGAAGAATATCTGATCATGGCTGCAATAACAGATGTACGCCTGGCGATTAAGGAAAATGAGTCCTTATTGACTTTGGCGATTTACTTGAACAAAAAAGGGGATGTAAACAGAGCTTTTACCTATATTCAGGCTGCCCTGGACGATGCCAATTACTACAATTCGCGCTTCCGCAATACCGTGATTGCACGTACGCAGCCTATTATCGAAGCGACCTATCTGGCCAAAATCGACCAACAACGGAAAAACCTACGTTTGTACGCCGTCGTAATCAGCATATTTGCGATTATTTTGATCCTCACACTCTATTTCTTATTTAAACAGATGAGGATCGTATCCCGTGCTAGAAAGAAACTCAATATGACCAATGAGCAACTGACGCTCGTCAACCATAAACTGGACGAGGCCAACCTCGTGCGTGAACGTTATATCGGCTATTACCTCAATCAGTGTGCGGTGTACCTAGACAAATTAGATGATTTCAGGAAAAATGTGTACCGTAAAGTCAAAAGCCGTCAGCTCGAGGACCTGCAGCAACTTACCTCCTCCAATGCATCACTTGAAAAATATGCACAAGATCTTTATACTGATTTTGACCGTACGTTTCTAGAGGTATATCCCAATTTTGTCGATGAATTTAATAGCCTGCTCCGGCCAGATGAACAGTACCAGCTGAAAAAGGATAAACTCAATACCGAGCTCCGCATTTTTGCGCTGATTCGATTGGGAATATCTGATGTGAACCAGATCGCTATATTTCTACGTTATTCAATGCAAACCATCTATAACTATAAAAGCAAAGTAAAGAGTAAGGCGATCAATGATGCTGAACATTTCGAAGAAAAAGTACGAAAACTGGGTGCAGTATCCCCAAATCAATTCTAAATCATTTACCAAAATACTTTGCTTGCTTATTTGTAAATTTTTGTTTTTCAGTGTTTTAGTTTGATTTCTGTGTTTTAATCGTTTACTAAGAGCCCTACTTGCAGCTGCAAGTAGGGCTCTTGCGTTATACATTTGTTTCCAAGGGACTGCCGATAGAACCAATACCAATTTGATAAATCTATATTTACGTTTTACCTATCGTCAACCTGATACAATTTTAATCTTATGGGAAATTATTCTAGAAAAATCTTTTTGGCAGGATTCATCGTTCTCGTCTCTTTGGGAACAGCTCTCCGGACTGTTGCACAACAAATTTCGCCTTTTAAGGATGGCGATCGCGTGGTCTTTTTGGGAAATAGTATTACAGATGGTGGGCATTACCACGCCTATATCTGGCTGTATTACCTCACACGTTTTCCAGAAATGAAATTGAAGGTATTCAACGCCGGAATCGGGGGGGATCGCGTGGTGGATATGCTCAGAAGATTGGATGGCGATGTTTTCAGCAAGCAGCCTACGGTATTGATCACGACTTTCGGTATGAACGATTCAGGCTATTTTGAATATAACGGTGATCAGCCGGAGATTTTCGCGGATACCAAGGTAAAAGAGTCGTATGATGGGTACAAGGAAATGGAAAAAAGATACAAAGGGTTGGTCGATACCCGCCTGGTATTGCTTGGAAGCACGCCTTATGATGAAAATGTGGTGATCAAGGATAATAAGCCCTTTAAAAATAAAAATAAGGCTATGAAACGCATTGTAGATTTTCAGCGTGAATCGGCCAAAAGCAATGGCTGGGAATTCTATGATTTTAATCAGTCCATCAGCGCAATCAATGCGAATTTTCAGCAAAAGGATCCAACCTTCACCATATCGGGAAGCGACCGTGTGCACCCGGATAATAATGGGCATATGGTCATGGCTTATTTATTCTTAAAAGCACAGGGATTTGCTGGTCAAGGGGTAGCTACAGTGGGCATTGACGCCTCGAAGCAACGTGTGACAGAAGCAAAGAATTGTACGGTTGAAAATGTCAAAAAAGCTGGAAATAACCTCAGTTTTGATTATCTCGCGGCGGCATTGCCTTATCCTATGGATACAGTCGCTAGAGGCTGGGGGGCTAAATATAGTCAGCACGATGCCGTTAAGATCGTCCCTTTTATGGATGAAATGAATCAGGAAGTCTTGCAGGTAAAGGGACTTAAAGGAAACTACACCTTATGGATTGACGATCAGGAAATCGGTGTATGGTCTGCTGCGGATCTCGACAAAGGGATCAATCTGGCCAATCAGACACGGACACCACAATATCAGCAGGCCTTGAAAGTGATGTTCCTCAATGAAGAACGCTGGGAGATTGAACGCCGCTTCCGTGATCTGGCCTGGGTGCAGTATAATTTTTTTCTCCCAAAAGGATTGTTGAATGCTGACAATCGCAAGGCAATCGAGGTCATGGACCAACATGTGGCCACAGACGGTTGGTTGCGTGCAAAAAGAGATCTCTATGCCAAAGCGATGTATCCTGAAGTACGCGCGGCCTGGCAAAGCCAAATTGATGATCTACAGCAGCGCATGAATGAAGTAAATCAACCTGTTAAGCGTTCTGTGCGTCTTGTGCAGCTGAAAAAATAATGGCATGACCGGGTTGAAAAAAATAGCAGTTATTTTGCTCATTGTGCTGGTGTCAGCAGCTGGACTAAAGGGACAACAGCAAGCTTATTTTGTCGATGGTTATCACGGCGGGGTTTACGGACACTACCCATTTTGGGTAACGACATTTATGCTCGACCATCTGGAAGCATCACCAAGCTGGCGAATTGGACTTGAGATCGAGCCAGAGACCTGGGATACGGTCAAGGTTAAGGATCCTGCTGGCTATGCACGCATGAAGGAATGGGCGAAGGATTCACGTCTGGATTTCACAAATCCGACCTATGCGCAACCTTATCTGTATAATATCTCTGGTGAAAGTATCATCCGTCAATTTGCTTATGGCATGGCTAAATATCACTCGCATTTTCCAGAAATCAACTTTACAACTTATGCTGCGGAAGAACCTTGTTTTACAAGCAGTCTACCCCAGATCCTTCGGCAATTCGGATTTCAATATGCGGTACTTAAAACGCCAAATACCTGCTGGGGAGGCTACATCAGGGCACATGGTGGTCAATTTCTGAATTGGGAAGGGCCCGATGGTACGGCAATCCTTACAGTACCCCGTTATGCAAATGAGGCTTTTGAAAAAAACTCCACCTGGCAGACTACGGCTTGGGCCAATACTGCGGACTATTGGAAGAGTTGTTATGATGCTGCAATTATGAATCCTGTCGGTATGTGCTACCAGGATGCAGGTTGGAAAAATGGTCCGTGGATGGGAACGGGCGAACAGGTGAAAAATCAGGTGCGTTACACCACCTGGACGGAATATTTTCGGTCGGTCCCCGCCGGACGAGCTGTGCCCAGCTGGAAAATGGGGCAGGAGGATATTTTGGTTAACTTAATGTGGGGGAGCCAAGTGCTGCAACGTATTGCACAACAGGTGCGCAAAGCAGAAAACAGCATACTGCAAGCTGAAAAAATCGGTGCCATGGCTTTTATGGATCATGGTTTTGTACCAGATCATAAACGCCTTGACGAAGCTTGGCGAACCTTGATGATGGCCCAGCACCACGACTCGTGGATTGTGCCTTACAATAAGTTGCATCAGGACCAGACTTGGGCGCAGGCGATCGAGAAGTGGACAAACAATACCCTGAACATTGCGGACCAATTGATCCAGCAGGCAAATGCTTCTTATGCCACTTCCACGCGGAGTACCATTTCGGAATTGGGCTATATCCGGGTTTATAATACGCTAGCCCGGCACCGAAAGGAATGGGTACAGGTGCGCTTACCTGCAGATGTGGATGATGTCACCGTGTGGACAGGAAAACAGCAGGTATTGCCTGTGAAGTGCCGTCAAACGGATCAGGGTAAGGTCGTGGAATTTGAAGCAGAGGTGAATGGCTTCGGCTATGCTACCTATCAGCTTAAGCCCGCTCAACCCATTAAGCCGGGACAATCTAAATCGCGTGAACGACGAAAAATCGTCCGCTTTGATAACGAAGGCAATTGTATCCTCGAAAATGAATTGTACAAGATTGTGCTGGACAAAAAGCAGGGTGGAACAATCAAGAGTCTGATTGCCAAATATGCAAATCATAAGGAATTCGCTGCACAAGATGGGGGATATCGGATGGGAGAAATCGAAGGGCATTTTTATGAGCAGGAGAAATTTTATTCTTCCAAGGAAAGCCCTGTAGTGTTTACTATCGTACAGGATGATGGGCTGAAAACAACGGTGGAGGTAAAAGGGAATATCAATGGGCATCCTTTTGTTCAGTTGCTGTCTTTAGTGGCAGGTCAACAACGCATCGATATGGACCTGACCATCGATTGGAAAGGGAATGTGGGAATCGGTGAATATAAGCAACAAAAGAAATGGACTGATAATAGACGTGCTTTTACAGACGATCGCTATAAGTTGAAAGTCATGTTTCCTTCAACTTTGAAACAGGGGAAAATAGCCAAAAATGCACCTTTTGACGTCACCGAAAGTCGCTTAGAGGATACTTTTTTTGGCCAGTGGGATCAGATTAAGAACAACGTTGTGTTGAACTGGGTAGATCTCTATGATGAAAATAGCCAATATGGACTCGCCATACTGACCGACCATACGGGATCATACGTCCATGGTAAAGCGTATCCATTGAGTCTGACGGCACAATACTCGGGTTTGGGATTGTGGGGGATGGATTATAAGATCACTGAACCATTACACATGCACTATGCATTGATACCACATGAAAATAACTGGAATACAGCGCGTATCGCAGACCGAAGCAATGCCTGGAACGAACCCTTGCTGGCATGCTATCATGCCCATTTGGAACTCAGCGATCGTCAGCTGATCACAATCTCGGATAATAACCTGGAAATCTCGGCCTTGCAGCTGGACCATGGACAACTTAGCTTACGCCTCTTTAATACGGGCAATAAACAGGCCACATCATCTGTCGCCATAAACTCTCCTGCGGCTTCGCTGCAGGAAGTTCTGCTAAATGGTGAGCAAAAGGGGAATATTCCCCTGAGTAGGATAGATGACAAGAGGAAGGCTTTTGTGGTGCAGCTGCCAAAATTCGGAATCAGAACCTTTCAGATTAATAAATAGAACCTAAGAAACGATAAATCAATATGAACAAATTATATGGACTGCTATCTTGTTTTGTTATCGCGCTAATCCTGTCTTCGACATCGTGTGCTAGTCGCCGATATCATCCTGTTCCCAGTTTAGCAGACTATGTCAATCCATTTATTGGTGCGAGTACAAGTGTGGGCGCCGCAGGCACGTATCATGGTTTGGGAAAGACTTTTCCGGGGGCGACGACACCCTATGGCATGGTACAGGTGAGCCCTAACACGATTACAGGCGGTGATAACAGCCCAGGATATAGTTACGAGCATCGCAGTATGGAAGGTTTTGCTTTCACGCAGATGAGTGGAGTGGGTTGGTATGGCGATCTCGGAAATTTTCTGGTGATGCCTACCACGGGTAGGTTGAATACCATCGCCGGAAAGGAGGATGGTACGTTGACTGGTTACCGCTCATCCTACGACAAATCCAGTGAGGTTGCTCAAGCTGGATACTACGCTGTTGATCTTGAACGGTATAACATACGGGTGGAGGCTACCGCTGCCCCACATAGCGGTATGCTTCGTTTTACCTTTCCGCAAAATAAGGAATCACGTATCCAGATCGACCTGGCACGTCGCGTTGGCGGCACTGCAATACAGCAATATGTCCGGAAAGTCGATGACTATAGTATTCAGGGATGGATGCACTGTACGCCGGAGGGCGGTGGCTGGGGCGATGGCGACGGTAAGGCAGATTATACCGTTTACTTTTATGCACGCTTTGATAAACCCTTAAAAAAATATGGTATTTGGTCGGCAGAGATCCCCGACAACTGGACGCGTAAGCGTGAGGATGTACAATCCATACACTACCAAAATCAGATAGCCGAAGCGAAGGTATGGCCCGGAAAAAACGAAATGGAAGGCAAACACCTTGGCGTTTTCTCCGAATTTGAAACCCGACAGGGCGAGCAGGTCAATCTACAGGTCGGCATTTCTTTCGTCGATATGCAGGGCGCCGAAAATAATTTTAAAAAGGAAATCGCAGGCAAGAATTTCGATCAAGTCCGTCATGAAGCCAGAGCAATGTGGAATACTCAGCTGTCCAAAATTGCGCTTAAAGGCGGTACCGAAGACCAGAAAACGATCTTTTATACCTCATTGTACCATACCATGATTGATCCGCGCATCTTTACGGACGTAGACGGACGTTATACGGGTGGTGACAACAGAATACACCGTAATGAGGGATTTACAAAACGGACAATTTTTAGTGGATGGGATGTTTTTCGGTCACAATTTCCGTTGCAAACATTGATTAACCCCAGCTTAGTAAATGATGAGCTCAATTCATTGATCAGTCTGGCTGATGAATCTGGAAAGGGTTATTTTGAACGCTGGGAATTATTAAATGCGTATTCAGGCTGCATGATCGGTAATCCTGCGCTATCGGTACTGGCAGATGCCCATGCGAAAGGAATACGCAATTACGACGCACAAAAAGCATTAACTTTTGCAATCAATACCTCCAAAAGATTTGGCAATGATTCTTTAGGTTACAGCCCCGGAGCATTAAGCATCTCAAATACGCTGGAATATGCATACACCGACTGGTGCATAGCACAACTGGCAAAAGGATTGAACAAGACGGAAACAGAACACGTTTATTTGGCCAAAAGTCAAGCTTATCGGAAGATATTCGATCCGGAAAAAGGCTGGTTCAGACCAAGGAAAAATGATGGATCATGGGAAGAGTGGCCCGAAAATGCGCGAACCAAAGAATGGTATGGTACGATTGAAAGTAACCCATACCAGCAGGGTTGGTTTGTGCCACATGATATTCCAGGCATGATTCAGTTGATGGGCGGTAAAGAAAAGACCTTAGCTGATCTAACGGATTTTTTCGAGAAGACACCTGAAAATATGCGCTGGAACGATTATTATAATCACGCCAATGAGCCCGTGCATTTAGTTCCGTTTTTGTTCAATCATCTGGATGCGCCTTACCTTACCCAAAAATGGACCCGTTACATCTGCGATAAAGCGTATAGTAATACCGTAGAGGGAATTGTGGGAAATGAGGATGTAGGACAGATGTCGGCCTGGTATGTGCTGGCCGCCTCGGGGATACATCCCTCTTGTCCGGGGTCAACACGCTTTGAAATAACAAGTCCCATATTCCAGGAATTGTCTTTTCAGCTGGATCCTAATTATTTCTCGGGTAAAAGGTTTCGCATTGTCGCTCACGATAATTCGGCGGATAATATATATATCCAGCGGGCAGTCCTAAACGGAAAGCCTTATGCTAGAAATTATATTGACTTTAAAGATATGGTGGCTGGGGCAACTTTGGAACTCTATATGGGGCCTAATCCAAACAAAGACTGGGGGATCAAATGAAAAAAAGACTAGTATATATACTGCTATTCCTACAGCTTGCTCTTGTTGGCTATGGTCAAGTACGCGAGATTTCGCTCAATAGTGATAATCCTACGATTCGTTGGGAAATAAAGCCCCAGTCGGATCTGCCTTATTCAGGGCAGGAAATAGCACAACCCAATTTTCGGATGAAAGACCCTGTGCGCGGTATTGTTCCGGGGGTCGTCTTCACAGCTTATGTGGACCAAGGACTGGTACCAGATCCCAATTTTTCAGACAACATCTACCGCGTGGATGAACAGTTATTCAACCGTCCGTTCTGGTACCGTACTTGCTTTCGCCTGCCTGCAGACTATAAAAAAGGGCAACGTGTGTGGATTCATTTTGACAATACCAACCGTTATGCCGATTTTTTCTGCAATGGCGTGAAATTATCGGGTACAGCTGGTTCTACCAAAGATGTCAGTGGCCATATGTTGCGCAGCAAATTTGATATCACAGATCTCGTGCGTGTGGGGCAGGAAAATGCAATCGCGGTGTTGATTACCGATGCCGACCAGAAGAAAACACGTACGGCAAAAGAACCTTTTGGCGTAACGTCAAGCCCCACGTACTTGGCTGCGGCTGGCTGGGACTGGATGCCTTATGTGCCGGGACGTTTGGCTGGGATTACTGGCAATGTATCGCTGCACTTTGCTGGCGACGTCAGTATGGAAGATCCTTGGATGCGGTCCGACTTAGAAAGCAACGAGTTTGCCTACCTGGACTTTTCGACCGATCTAAAAAATGCAGGCGATCAGGCCAAAGAAATAACGCTCGAAGGAATCGTTATGCCTGGGGATATCCGATTTTCTAAAAAAGTGAAGGTTGCTGCAAACAGCACCCAAAAGGTATATATCACCCGCAATGAGGTAAAGGAATTTCTCATCAAACAACCGCTACTATGGTGGCCAAATGGTTATGGGGAGCCGAATTTATATCGTTGTGCACTTACCGTCAAAATTGCTGATGAGATCTCGGATCAGAAGGAGTTTCAGTTTGGAATCCGTAAATATGAGTACCATTATGTGCGCAATAAAGCGGGATGGCCAGTGCTGAATTTCTATATCAACGGAAAAAAGATCTATCTCAAAGGTGGGAATTGGGGAATGAGCGAATACTTGCTCCGCTGCCAAGGGGAAGAGTACGGTCTCAAGATCAAGTTACATAAGGATATGAACTATAATATGATCCGTTTGTGGACGGGCTCGATCACGGACGATGCTTTCTATGATTATTGCGATCGTTACGGGATGATGGTATGGGACGATTTTTGGCTTTATGTGGCGTATAACGATGTAGCCAATGATGATGATTTTAAAGCAAATGCGCTCGATAAAGTAAAACGGTTGCGAAATCATGCCAGCATCGCGATCTGGTGCGGCGCCAATGAAACGCGTCCAAAACCTGAATTGGATAATTACCTGCGTGCTATTGTGGCGTCGGAAGACCACAATGATCGGCTGTATAAGTCCAGTTCCAATCAGGATGGTCTTTCGGGAAGCGGATGGTGGGGCAACCAGCCACCGCGGCACCATTTTGAAACTTCGGGAAGCAACCTAGCCTGGAACGATCCGCCTTACCCTTATAGCAGCGACTACGGTTATGGCCTACGTACGGAAATCGGAACGGCTACTTTTCCCAATTATGAAAGTATCGTGAAGTTTATCCCAAAGGACAAGCTCTGGCCACTACCTACGGACGAACAGCTCAAATCGGAAGATGACAATGTTTGGAATAGGCATTTTTTTGGTAAGGAAGCTGCTAACGCCAGTCCTATCCAGTATAAAGATGCGGTCAATAAACAGTATGGCGAATCGATGGACCTATCTGCATTTGCTGAAAAGGCGCAATACCTTAACCTCGAAGTCATGAAGGGCATGTATGAGGCCTGGAACGACAAGCTCTGGGACGACGCAGCAGGCATGCTGATCTGGATGAGCCAATCGGCCTACCCTTCATTTGTATGGCAGACCTATGATTACTATTACGATGCAACGGGCGCTTACTGGGGGGCGAAAAAAGCCTGCGAACCGTTACATATACAATGGAATGCATCCAACAATAGTGTCAAGGTCATCAATACAAGCTTAAAGAGCCTGGATTCAGTAAGGGTTTCGGCGCAGATCTTTGACATGGATGGCCAGGAGATCAAAAAATATGGCCTGCAAACCAGCGCTACTGTACAGTCAAATGTGGCGATGGAAGTTTTTCGGCTAAATTTTGATGGCGAACTAGGAGCTACAGCCTTGTCCGATGTACACTTCATCAAACTTACCCTAAAGGATAGAAAGGGCGTTTTGCTATCTGAAAATTTCTATTGGCGAAATGGCCGCAAAGAGCTGGATTATACCAGCCTGGCGAGTTTGCCGAAAGCCAAGCTTGAATTTGACTATAAAAATGTAGCGGGGAGCGAAGGTATTATGCTTCGCATTGTTAACCGTGGAAAGTCAGTATCATTTGGTAATCGCTTACGCCTGGTGGATGCAGCAACTAATGAACGCATTTTGCCGCTCATGATTTCGGATAATTATTTTACCCTGATGCCGGGCGAGGAAAAGCATGTTCGGCTTACGGAATCCCATGCACAGCAATTAAAAAATGCAAAGCTCTTATGGAAGCAATATGGTTATGCTGAAAAGGAAACATTGGAACTAAAGAACATTCTTCTAAGATGATAGAAAATTTAAATAACTGATTATGAAACAAAGATTATGTATTTATCTGACAGTGATTTTTGCGATGCTAAGCCAGGCGGAAGCGCAGCAGGCAGACCTGGTAAAGTATGTGAATACGCTTCAGGGAACGGATTCTGAATGGAGTCTGTCCTATGGAAACACCTACCCAACAGTGGGACTGCCTTTTGCGGTGCATTTCTTTTCGGCACAAACGGGGAAAAATGGAGATGGCTGGAAATATCAATACAAAGCAAACAGCATACGCGGATTTCAGCAGGTTCACCAATGCAGTCCCTGGATGGGCGATTATATGGTTTTTTCGTTGATGCCGGGCATTGGAAAGCTGGAGGTCAATGAGGAACGTCGCGCGTTATCCTTTAAACATGAAAATGAGATCGCTAAGCCGCATTATTATGCCGTGAATTTTGATAACGGCATCAAGGCGGAACTGAGTCCAGTGGAAAGAGGGGCGCATATGCGCTTTAGCTTCCCGAAAAAGGAAAAAGCGTTCTTGCTGTTGGATGGCTTTTTGGGCGATAGCGAGATTAAGATAATTCCTGAAGAACGCAAGATTGTCGGGTATGTGCATAATGGGCGTTTTGTGCCCGGGCATATGAAAAATTATTTTGTGCTGACCTTCGATCAGGATTTTAAAGCTTACGGCACCTGGGAAAATGTCAAGGGCGCAATCCAGGCGGGACAGCACTATGATGCCGGGAAAGGCAAAGGTGGATATCTGGAATTCCGCCCTGGGGCAAAAGTGGAAGTGAAGATTGGTTCATCCTATATCAGTCCGCAGCAGGCAGATCTTAATTTTAAACGCGAACTGGGCGGACACAATACTTTTGAGGTGAGTAAAAAGAAAGCTTTTGATACCTGGAATGCATTGCTGAACCGCGTGCGCGTAGAAGGGGGAACGGAAGCGGAGATGGCAACATTTTATTCCTGCATGTTCAGGGCCAATTTATTTTCACGTAAGTTCTATGAAATGGATCCGGAGGGCAATCCCTATTATTTCAGCCCTTATGATGGTAAGATTCATAAAGGGTACATGTTTACGGATAATGGTTTTTGGGATACTTTTCGTGGACAATTCCCCTTGAGTAATCTTTTGCATCCGGTCATGCAGGGGCGTTATATGCAGTCCTTGCTGGATGCGCAAAAGCAGGCCGGATTTTTTCCGACCTGGTCCAATCCTGGGATGTCGGGCGTGATGATCGGCAACCATGCTATCTCGCTATTGGCAGATGCATGGGTGAAAGGGATCCGAACCTTCGATGCGGACAGTGCTCTGGCTGCCTATTATCATGAAGCAACCAATAAGGGAATGTGGGGTGGATCAAATGGACGCGAAGGGTGGAAAGCGTATTTTACCAAAGGGTATGTTCCTTATGGGGATATCCACGAAAGTACGGCAAAGACATTGGAATATGCCTACGATGACTTTTGTGCTTATCAGCTGGCAAAGGCTACGGGCAACAAATTTTATGAAAATATCTTTGCCCGACAGATGTATAACTATAGGAATGTATTTGATCCTGCTGTAAACTTTATGCGTGGCCGACTGGACAATGGGCAATGGCGTGAACCCTTTGATCCTGTAGAATGGGGCGGTCCTTTCACAGAAGCAAATGCCTGGCAATATACCTGGTCGGTGATGCACGATGTGAATGGCTTGATCAACCTGATCGGTGGGGTGGATAAGTTTAATGCAAAACTGGATACGTTCTTCACCATGGAGCAACGTGTCAACTACGGTAGCTATAAGCAGGAAATCCATGAAATGCGTGAAATGTTGTTGTCAAAAATGGGGCAGTATGCGCATGGCAACCAGCCGACGCAGCACGTCCCGTATTTGTATAATTTCAGCGGTCAACCCTGGAAAGCACAAAAATATGCTCGTATGGTGACATCGCGCCTTTATAATGCGACGGAAAAGGGGTATCCGGGTGATGAGGACCAAGGGCAGATGTCTTCCTGGTATGTTCTGAGTGCTATGGGGATCTATAGCGTCTGTCCCGGTACCGATGAATATGTGTTTGGGAGTCCAGTATTCAAAAAAGTGACCATCAGTCTCGATAATGGGAAAACATTTACCATCAAGGCGGATAACAATAGTCTGGAACACGTCTATATTCAATCAGCTACACTCAATGGAGCAGCCTACGACAAAAATTTTATTCGTTATGAAGATCTGCTGAAAGGGGGCGAGCTTCATTTTGTCATGGGGGATAAACCCAATTATGAAAGGGGGATTTCTACGGCTTCGAGGCCATTTTCCCTGAGTTCGATCGATTAGATCTTTTGAAAAAATTAATGTCAGCGGGCTAGGCTCGCTGACATCATGATAGCATAACCAATTATTTTACTGTTTTACAAAAAATTATGAACAAAAGCCAATTGACATTTTGCGCACTGGCCTTCCTGGCCTTTGCGGCTTGTAGTAAACAGGGATTTTTAGATCAGACGCAATCATCAGACCTGAATGAAGAGGTCGTCTTTTCGGATAGTACCTATACCATCAACTTCCTGTCGGGAATATATGGTGATATCGGGTTTGCGACTTGGCCCAAGCGCTTTGGTGGGGGTGGGCTTGATGCCAGTACAGATGAAGCGGAAGGCGCTGGACTCGGCAGTATCAATACCTTCATCCAGTTTGCCACGGGTACCGTCAACTCCAATATTATCACCAATGATGCCTGGGCAACACCCTATACTAATATTCGTAGGGCAAATATTATGCTTAAAAACCTGCATAGGGCACGCTTTGGTAATAATATAAGGGTGCGGGTGAAGGCTGAAACACGATTTTTAAGAGCTTATTATTACTTTATTTTATTGGAACATTATGGTGGTGTGCCACTGATGGGAGACAGTGTTTACGCAGCAAGTGATGTTATCCCAGCTAAGCGTAATACTTTCGATGAGTGTGTGAGCTATATTGCAGCTGAATGCGATGCTGCCGCGCAGGATCTCCCATGGGAACATGCCGGCGAAGACTATGGACGTATCAGTAAAGCAGCCTGTTATGGGTTGAAATCTCGCTTACTGCTTTATGCTGCGAGCCCGCTGTTCAATGGAAGCCCAGTGACAACAGCGGGAGCCTTGAAGGATGTTGTTGCCTATCCCGTTGTGGATGAAACACGCTGGCAGCGTGCCGAAGCGGCGGCAGCGCAGGTCATTGAATCGGGACATTACAGTTTGTATGTCAATAACGATCCCGAACCTGGGTATGGCTTCTATCAGCTGTTTCAATTGCGCAAAAACTCAGAATATATACTCGCCAGAATGCAAGATTCCAACCGGGATCTTGAAGGTATCTGGAATCCGCCCACTTTTGGCGTAAGCAACCCCGGCGCTTATCCGTATCTGGAAACGGTGGATGCTTTTGGGATGCGTAATGGTTTGCCTATTAACGATCCCAATGCTGGATACGATCCGAAAAACCCCTATAAAAACCGGGATCCCCGCTTAGCGAATACCGTAACCAGGGATCAGTCTCTGGTCTTCCACCGGGATGGATTGGCCCGGAGGCCGGTCAATATCTATATCGATAAGACCAATCCAAACAATGTGACTTCGGGGCAGGATGCCATTTACCGGGGCACGCCCACGGGGTATTATACCTATAAGATGGTCAATCGGGATGTAGCCGCGGATTGGTTCAATACCTACACGCCGCGCTGTCTGCCGATTATCCGATATGCGGAAATTTTGTTGAACTATGCTGAAGCACGCAACGAATCGCTCGGAATCCCAGATCAGAAGGTCTATACAGCCGTGGAGGCTATCCGAGAAAGGGCAGGGTTGGATCCTTTTGTATTGCCGACTGGCCTAAACAAGGTCGCCATGCGTGAGATAATCCGAAATGAGCGACAAAAAGAACTGGCCTTTGAAGGACATCGTTTTTTTGACGTACGCCGTTGGAAGTTGGCTGAATCATTGGAAAATAAACAGCTGCATGGGACTGAACCCGTTCGTACAACAGCGGGAACAATCTACAATACCATCAACGTACGAAAACGTGTCTTTGACAAACGCATGTACCTTTGGCCCATCCCGCAATCTGAAGTAGCGAAGTCCTTAGACTTGATTCAAAATCCAGGATATTAAAAAAACTAAACGGATGAAAATATACAAGATACGCTCATGGTCCTTGATGCTGGCCCTATGTATGGGAATAAATTCCTGTAAGGATGAGCTGGGCAATATCCCCACTGAAGAGGCCGAAAAAGATATTACCGGAAAATGGCAAGTAACTCAGCTGACTCGAAACGGGGAAGACCTGAGTAAGCGTTTGAAATTGGAAGATTTTAAGATCGATTTCAATGCCGATGGAACCTATACCATAGCTGATAATCTACCTTTTGTGGTCAGCGGCTCGGGAAAGTACCGTCTGGATGATCCACAGTATCCCTTTAGTGTTGTGCTTAGCCCAACCGAGGGTAAAGAGGAGGTGGTCCTCAAATTCCAATTCCCTGTAGTCAAGGGCAAACGCCAGCTCAGCATAGTGATGAGCCTGGGTTGCAGCAGCAACACCTATCAATATGATTGTGAACGTTTAAACGGAGAAATATGAGATATCCAGGGTTGGAAAACACAAGCACCGACGAATTAATATGGATATTCCATGTGGCCTTTAAAGAACAAATTTTTTATATATGAAAAAGAACACACATTATTCGACATATATCTACTGGGCAATGGGGCTATTTTTGGCCATATTCTTAGCTCAATGCGGTCTTAAAGCCATCTCAGTAGCTGTGCCTACATCTGCAAAAGCAAATGAAAGGGTGACGTTCACGATGAAGTGCGGGGCCGAGCCCCGTATCCAGGGGGGAGGTAATTATAGCACCCAGCTAGTCGCGGGTATCATGGTACCCAAGGGATGGAATGCGCGTAAAAACCTGACCATGTCCTTTACCAGTCCAAAGGGAGATGGCACCATGCGTATTATTCCGGACAGCGAACTCGAACCTGTATCGGGACTGAGCTGGCATCAGGCCGCCAAGAAAATGTTCGGTATAGGCCCCAATCTGGTGGATGATATGGAATGGATTGTTTTTAGAAGTACACAGGCCTATTCCTTTGTCAATAACGAAGATATCGATTTTACGGTGAAGGCCGAATGTAACGTGGGAGCCGAAAATATGTTGCTGTCTTTGGGATTCTATATCGGTTCTTCCATCGAAAATCTGCGTCCGGAGGATACAGATTATAAAAAGTTTACATTCTCAAATGCTTTCGAGGTAACCGATGGTGAGGGCGATCTGATCGATTTTATCAACCCACAGTTGGGTACGGTACAACCGGTCAAAAGTCTGGACAACGATATCATTACATTGACTTTTGATGGTGGGGTTACCAATACGGTGCTGGATCATGAGCCTGCCATCTATCTACATGTCAGGGCAATGGATGAGTCAGGAAAGCTTATTGCTGAAATCAGGAAACAGACAGCAGATACCAAACTGACGGACGTTGGTGGTAAAAAGTACCTTATTGATATCTGGCCACGTGGATTTTTTAAGGTCGATAAAGATGTACATATCGCCCGGCTGGAATATTTCTATACGGACATTACGGGAACCAAAAGTGTCGGTTATGGCAATACAGATGCGCCTTTTAAATATACCTTCCGCTGTGAGTGATTGCTAACCTAATAAACGAATGACAAATGTTTAACCATTATATAAAATTAAGTGTTGTCGGTGTATTGTTGGTGATTGCCGATAAACAGACCGCGCAGGCCAGCTGGTATCCACGGCTCCGCGAGACAGCCTCAGGGAATGAGGAGCGGGCGATAGGGAAATTTCCGAAAATTGTGGATGAATATGGTAAGCCGATTTCAGGTGCTAAGGTCTATGACGCCGGGCGGCAGCTTGTCGGTGAGACTGATGAAAATGGAGTTTTATCTTTGACAGACAATGCGATACATGAAGCCCTGTGGGTGGAATATCCGGGATATTATAGAAGGAGGATAAAGGGAGGCGCCGAAAAATCGGTGTCGCTGGTGCCGGCCGTACTCCAGCACGCAGACTCCTTGCATATTGGCTATGACAAAAAGAAAAGTTCGGAGCTCCTTGGAGCCGTTTCGGTAGTCTACAACAGTCAGATCAAAGATGTTCCAACACCCTTGTATTTGAATGCGCTCACAGGCCGGTTGCCGGGGCTGTTTACGCAGGAAGTCAGCGGATTTCGGTCACCGAGCATGACCGCAATTACCGCTAATGATCTGGCGGGATCTCTTCCCTCGGATGCCGTGAAATACCGTTCCAGCATCGGTGATAATACTGAAATCGGCTTCAACTTAAGGGGACAAAGTCCGGTGACTATGATCGACGGTGTACAGCGGGATATCTATTCCATTGATCCCGAAAATATCGAATCGGTGACCGTGGTCAAAGATGCACTTTCCAGCATTTTATTGGGACAACGGAGTTCCAGAGGGATATTGCAGGTAACGACGAAAAAGGGACAGGCAGGACCACCAAGGATCAGCTTTACAGCACAAACAGGAATTCAGCAATCGCTTAAAATGCCACAGCCATTGAACGCCTATCAGTATGCGTATCTCTATAACGAAGCATTGCTCAATGCAGGGCGCCAACCTGTGTATAGTTCGGACGATTTTAAGGCCTTTAGAGATGGAACCAATTCCTTGTTTTTCCCTGATGTCAATTGGTATGATGCTGTCGTGCGGGACAATAACCCGATCACCAAATATAACCTGGGTGTGAAGGGCGGAATCAAAAATGCACGTTATGCGCTTTCGCTAAGCTACCTGAACCAATCTGGTCTATTTAAATCGGATGATAAATTTGACTATGAGACCAATGTACAGCATAAACGTTATCTCATCAATAGTGCCATTGATGTGGATGTAACTGATGACTTAACAATTGGACTACAGTTTTTTGGAAAGATACAGGATGGCAGACAGCCGGGGGCAAAAACAGGAACGATCTTATCGACCTTGTACAATACACCGAATAACGCGTATCCAATTTTTAATCCCGACCAATCTTATGGTGGTTCCTCCGTGTACCGGAGCAATTTGTACCAGCTTGCGACGGGATCAGGTTATCTGTTGGACAATACGAGGGACCTGCTGGCTAATCTGGATTTTAATTACAAGCTTGACAAATTTGTTCCCGGACTGTACGCAAAGGGTAAGCTAAATGTTTCATCAACCTCGTCGAGCCTCATTGACCGCAATCGCCAACAGCCGGTGTATGACTTAAGCTATAACGAGCAAAAAGAGCTCGTGTATGTACGGTATGGAACGATAGCCGACCAGCCTAATTCATTTGCGACCACATCGACAGCAAATTTTTTCTATTTCCAGGGGGCACTGGGGTATGATAGACAACTGAGTGGGAAACATCGTGTCGGCGCCAAACTGTTTATGGACAGGCAAACGGCCAATTATCAGTTTGACTTACCTGCGATCTACACCAACTTTGCGGCGACAGCAAACTATGTCTATCAGGATAAGTACTTTGCTGAAGTAGCCTTAAATTATTCAGGATTCAATCGTTTTATGCCGGGAAACCAATATGGCCTGTTTTATGCTTTTGGGTTGGGCTGGGATATGCTGCAGGAAGACTTTCTAAAGGAAAAAGCGGATTGGCTTTCTCAACTGAAATGGCGCGCTACATTTGGGCGGACGGGAAATACCAACGAAGCCGCCCTAGGTTATTACAGCTGGCGAGCTTCTTATGGACAAGACGGAGCGAACGGCTATGATTTCGGCTCAGAATATGCTTACACCAATAGCCTGATCGAAAAAGGGCTTGCCAACATTGAAGGAACCTGGGAAAAGGGAAATAAATTTAACATCGGTTTGGATGCTGCCTTTTGGCATTCAAGACTGAAATTGACAGCCGACTATTTTAGAGATACTTATTTTGACTTATTGCAACAGCGCGGATCGACCATTGACTTGATCGGTATTGGGTATCCGAATGAAAATATTGGTAAAAACCGTTATGAGGGGCAGGAAATCACTTTGACCTATCAAAATAATTTCGGTGAGTTTAACTATTTCATTACCGCCAATGCCTCACGGATGAAGACCCAAGTGCTGTATATGAACGAGGTCTTTCAGCAATATAATTGGAACAGGCGCACGGGGATGCCCATAGGCCAGACATTTGGTTACCGTGCGGATGGGCTAATCCAAACGCAGGAAGAAGCCGATAATGCACCTTTGTTATCGGGAAATAAGGTGTATCCTGGTGATGTAAAACTGGTGGACCTGAATGGAGACGGTATTATCAACCAGTACGATCAAACGGCCATTGGCAATACAAAACCACTCGTATATTTTGGCACTACCTTAGGATTCAATGTCGCAGGCTTTGATTTTAGTGTATTGCTTCAGGGGGTATTAAACCGTAGTTACCAACAAACGGATTATTCCTTTGGGAATACTGGCGACGGACAGGGATTTGATTATATGCTGGGACGTTGGACACCGGAGACCGGTACTGCTGCAACTTATCCAAGGCTGACGCTGGGACCCGATCCGACCAATACACAAAATATTTCGAGCTACTGGACCCGTTCCGGCGAATATCTTCGGGTAAGGAATCTGGATGTCGGCTATACATTGCCCTTCAATTGGACAAAGCGCGCAAAGCTATCTTCGGTACGCGTCTTTGCAAACGCACAAAACCTGTTCACTTTTACCCCCTATGGCCGCTTGGATCCAGAAATCTCATCAGGTACAGCCTATCCAGCACAGCGGATCATAAGCTTTGGTGTAAACGTGAAATTATAAACCTTAGAAATCGACAATGATGAAATATTCCTATTCAAACCACATACATGCTGAGGAGCGCGAAGTATCATGCAGATCGTCTGAAATAAAACCTATATCTAAAATGGACCTGGGCTTCCGCATGGCCTTTAAATTATCAATCATTCGTATGAAATATGATCAGTTAAAATGGTTGCTTGTAGTCGGAGTTTCGATCGGGATCTTCTCCTGTAAAAGCGACCTAGAGCAAGAGCCTATCGAGCTGCAGACACTGGACCAAGTGTTTGACAGACGGGATTCGGCCGGTGTAAATGCAAACCGGTTTCTGACCGATTGCTACCGTTATCTGCCCAGCCTAGGGAACCGGGTCGGTGGAGATTTCCTGGACGCAGCCACGGATGATGCTGTTTCCTCCAATCCGACCAACACATCGGTACAGCAGTTGGCAACAGGTTCTTATACTTCGGATAATTATCAGGACAACCTTTGGGCATCTTGGTATCAGGGGATTCGAAAGACAAGCATTTTTATCCAGAATATCGATCGTGTACCGGTAAAGGGACAACTCGAAAATGGTACGCCTATGCCGCGGGTATGGAAAGCAGAAGCAAAATTTATGCGTGCCTTATTTTATTTTGAATTGGTCAAACGTTATGGCGGAGTGCCGCTGATGGGTGATAAGGTATACCAGCTGAACGATGATATTGAGTTGCCGCGGGCAAGTTTCGAAGAATGTGTCAACTATATCGTAGGAGAATGTGATGCAATAAAAGATAGCCTACGCATCGATCCATTTAATCTTGCATTTTATGGAAGGCCGACCAAGGCGGCTGCCATGGCATTAAAATCCCGGGTGCTCCTGTATGCTGCCAGTCCATTGTTCAACGGTGGAAATAGCAATGGGCAGAATGATCTCTCTGGGTATACCGCATTTTCAGCTGTGCGGTGGCAGTTGGCGGAGAATGCGGCCAAAGATCTGATGGACCTCAATCTCTTTAAGCTTGAACCACTGTTTAAAGATGTCTTTATCACACGCAACAATGAACGGATCTTTGCGAAGCAAGGTGGCAATAACACCAGCTTTGAAAATAACAATGGTCCCGTGGGCTATGCCAACGGGGTGAACAATGGCCGAACTAGTCCCACCCAGGAACTTGCAGACGCCTTTGGAATGAGCAACGGACTGAAAATTACGGACGAAAATTCTGGCTATGATCCAAATGATCCTTATGCTGGACGGGACAGCCGCTTCTACGCAACTGTTTTTTATAATGGGGCACCTTGGTTAAACCGGGCTGTACAAACCTTTGAGGGTGGATCCGATAAACCGGGCGGATCCAAACAGCAAACAAAAACGGGCTATTACCTCCGTAAATTTATGGGGAATTTTGAATCCCTGGCAAATTATAGTAATGTAAACCATGACTTTATTCTATTCCGTTATGCTGAAATATTGTTGAATTATGCTGAGGCACGAAATGAACGTCTGGACAGACCTGATGTCAATGTTTATCGTGCTGTTGAACAAATACGACAACGAGCAGGACTAAATCCATATCTGCTTCCTGAAGCATTGTCCAAAGCAGAAATGCGGAAACTGATCCACCTCGAACGGAGAAAAGAACTGGCTTTTGAAGAGCATCGCTTTTATGATGTTCGACGATGGAAAATAGCGGAAGAGGAATTTAACAAGGAGCTTCATGCCACCGTCATTTATCAAACGGGAACCGGGGTGATCAGGCAATCAGTTCCTATTCTGAAAATGACATTTGAAGCAAAAATGTATCTGGCTCCAATTCCATTCTCGGAAGTGATCAAAAACCCAAAAATGGTACAAAATCCAGGCTGGTAATTAGTCTATTTACGCAAACCGAAGCGGGCAGTGTGAATGGCTTTAATCATGAATAAATAAATATAAACGGATGAAAAATAGCATATATCTGTTAACAATAATGGTTTTGACGCCATTTATACTATTGGCGCAATCCATGGTGAATGGTATTGTCAAAAATAGTTCGGGTCCCTTGTTGGGGGTATCAGTGCAGGAGAAAGGCGGTGGAGCCACACAAACAGATCAAAATGGACGATTTAAATTGGCCTTACGTGGTACTAAGGTTTTGGTATTTACAAGTATAGGATATAATACCCAGCAACGTGATGTAAAGCAGGGGGAAAATATCGAAGTGATTATGCAATCAAGTAGCCAGGATATTGATGAAGTGGTGGTGGTGGGGTTTGGTACGACCAGAAAACTTACAAGTACAGGTGCAGTCAGTTCAATAAAAGGGGCGGATATCCGTCAGGTGCCAACGTCGAGCGTACAGAATGCATTGGCTGGAAGATTACCGGGATTTGTTTCGGTACAACGCTCCGGACAACCCGGCAAAGATGCTTCGGATTTTTATATCCGCGGTGTCAGTTCATTGAATCCAGAAGGAAACCAGCCCCTGATTATTGTTGATGATATTGAATATACATATGAACAACTTTCGCAGATCAACGTCAATGAAATCGAAAGTATTTCGATCTTAAAGGATGCATCGACGACGGCTGTTTTCGGTATCAAGGGGGCAAATGGTGTATTAGTTGTCAAAACGCGGCGGGGTGAATCGGGGCGGCCAAAGATCAATGCGCGTATCGAGTCAGGTATGCAGAGCCCAGTCACAAAATTGAAGTTTTTGAATGCCTATGAAAGTGCGCTCTTATGGAATGAAGCGATAGCAAATACGCTGGGCGACAATTCCAACCAACCTTTTAGTGAAGCAGATTTAGCACATTTTCGTTCCGGGGATGATCCTTATGGCCATCCGGATATCAATTGGTATGACCGGATCTTTAAACCGTCGAGCCAACAGTACAATACAAATATTGATATCACTGGTGGCGGCGAAAGTATTAAATATTTTGTATCAGGTGGGGCTTTCTCCCAAAATGGAAATCTTTACAATTTTGAGAATGAAGGTGACAAGGTCAACAATAACTATTATTATCGTCGTTTCAACTTGCGATCAAATCTAGATGTACAAGCAACGAAGACGCTCAAATTACGATTGGATTTCCGGGCGAACTTCAATCGTATCAATTCACCGCGGGCGGGAAATGTCGTTGGTGAGGTGTTCAATTTTAATAAGATAAGACCATGGTCGGCACCTTTTATAAACCCAGATGGTTCGTTCGCCTATGCCAGTGATACGCAGGAGTTGCTACCGACGATCAATGCACGCCTGGCAGCGTCTGGATATAGCTTGGATCGACGTAACGATATCAATATTTTATTTGGCGGGACTCAGGAACTGAATGCTTGGTTGAAGGGGCTTTCATTTTCTACCCGTGTAGCCTATGCCAGCGTGGAGTCGAATGGTCGAGAGCAGGCCCGCGATGAGATACCTGTGTATCGTTATGACCCGAGTTCGAACGGTTACCAGCTGAAAGGTGGGGCACCTTATGTGCTGGGCAATTATACCTTGCGGGCCTACCAGGGGGATTACAACAGTCGGGTGAATGTACAGGCCAATTTCAATTATGCACGAACTTTTGGGGATCATGGGGTGACAGCACTCCTGCTGTATAATCGGGAATCCTATAAAACAAAGGGGGATAAGAAAACCAACTGGATTCCACAGAATTTTGAGGGCTATACCTTTCGCGCAGGGTACAACTTTAAAGAAAAGTTCTTATTGGATGCAACAGCAGCATACAATGGCTCGGATCGTTTTCAGGCGGCACAGCGCTATGGCCTTTTTCCGGCGGTGTCGGCAGGATACAATCTAGCAAAGGAATCGTTTTTCAAAGAAGCATTTAACTTTGTAGAGTTATTCAAATTGCGGGCTTCCTATGGAATCGTGGGTTCTGACAAGGTCGCCGGTGACCGTTATCTTTACCAGCAGGTATACAACGAGGGTGGAAGCTATTCTTTTGGTGAAACCCATCAGCCTTCACTCATCATCACGGAAGGAAATCTGGGAAATAACAATGTCACTTGGGAAAAACAAAAGTCATTTGATGTAGGGCTTGATGTCAATCTATGGAAAAACAAATTTTCCATGACCTTTGACTATTTTAATAACCTGCGGTACGATCAGCTTGTCACTTCACAGTCACTTTTCCAGCACATCGGTGTAGGGGTTTCACCATCAAATATTGCGAAGGTACGGAACAGGGGTGTGGAGTTGGAACTGAATGTTAACAACAATATCGGTGCATTTAATTATAATATTAAAGGTGTATTGACGTATTTCAAAAATAAGATTTTGTTTCAGGATGAACCGGCACCAGCTTATCCTTGGTTGCGGCTGACAGGGCAGCAGATCAATCAACCATTGGGTTATCTGTACGATGGTTTTTATACGGAAGAAAATATCGCTGCAAGCCCAAAACCATCGGGAGGGTATGAGGTGCAGCCCGGCGATCTGCGGTATAAGGACCTCAATAACGACGGTGTGATTGATGACTATGATCGGACTGTGATCGGTAAACCCAATATACCGAATACCAGCTTTGGACTTACCTTGGGGGGAAGTTACAAAGGATTTAGTTTCAATGTGCTGCTACAGGGGACTACCGGGTACAGTTTTAGCGTTCAGGGAAGCGGTATTGAGCCCTTCCAGAGCCAGTTTCAACCGATCCATCAAGAGCGATGGACTGCGGAAACGGCCTCTACAGCTAAATTTCCACGCTTAACGACTAATCCGACAACGATTAATAGCCCGTCAACCTATATGTCTGACTTCTGGCTTATTGATGCGACCTATTTACGTTTGAAGACAATAGAACTGGGGTATCAATTGCCCAATAAATGGCTGCCATTTAGGATTAACAATGCACGTTTATATCTGAGTGGATATAATCTTTTGACCTGGACGAATTATTCCTTGTATCAGCAGGATCCTGAGGTGACGTCTAACAGTGCGGGAGATGCGTATCAGAATCAACGTGTCGTAAATCTAGGTATACAGATCGGACTTTAATTCAGCCAGTGATCAGTTTTAAATAGTACAATTACAGGTTTAAATAATAAGCAGGGCCAAATAATTTTGATCCTGCTTATTATTTTGAAGAAATTTGGACGATCCGTATCACTCGCTCAGTTTTTTGAGCAGTTGGATTAGAGCGTTTCAGCGCCAACACCGCTAGGATAGGATCGATCACTTCATTTTTCTTTTCGAGCAACAGTGATAGGCCACCAATCCAATGACCAGTCCGGCCACAACAGATTTGCTGATAAAGGACTTTTTATTATACTTCCATTCGGTGCCGAGTCCCAGTTCTTTGGCGATGTTGGGTAGATGGCCTTTTGCGATATCCTGTGCAACGCCTTCCAGCATATTGATACGGTCTGCAAGTACCAGTGGGAGCCATCGGCCATAGCTTGATTCGCTATATTTGAAAGCGATGCGCCGAATCGCGCCACTTAGCCCTTGGGGTGGATTGCCCGTTCCATATACTGCTGTCAGGTTCGGCCTTTCAACAGACTTGAGTATTTCCACCGTTTCTTCCTGTAATGGAGGCCGTTGCCAGGCATAGCCCTGGTGTTCTTCATTATTTCGTTTCTTAATGGGAAAGGTCGGATCATTCTTTGGGTCAAAATCTATGCCCCAGCCCTTAATATGAGTATATTGTCCTTGTCTTTCATTGATAAAATCTTCGGGTGTCGTTTGATCTGTCATCATAATAAAATATCTTAAGATAAAGCCAATGGTGGAATTAATACGGTTTTGATGCAGTTATCCAATTTGGAAGAGAAAAGATGATAGGCATCGCCCACTTCTTCCAGTGGAACCCGGTGCGTAATCAGTTCTTTGGGATTGATCACACCGTCTTTTACATGTTGGATCAGTTTGGGCAGCAGGCGTTTTACCGAGGCTTGGTTAGCCCGTATCGTGATTCCTTTATTGAGGACATTACCAATGGGTACCAGACTGTTGGTAGGCCCATATACACCCACTATCGACACGATACCACCTTTTTTTACGCTGTTAATCGCCCAATGAAGCGCCGTAGTAGAACCTCCTTGCAGCATCATATATCTTCCTAATAGCGTATTTATCGAATTGCCGGCAGCTTCACAGCCTACCGCGTCAATGCAAACATCAGCTCCGAGGGAATCGGTAATTGTCTTTATAAAGACAACCGGATCACCGATGGAACGAAAATTCACCGCCTCACACTGCGCGTAGCGCTCAGCAAATTCGAGCCGATAATCAACCTGATCGATAATAATGACGCGTGCCGCACCAAAAAGCCAGGAGCATTTGGCTGCCATAATACCGATAGGGCCAGCACCAAATACCACCACGGTATCGCCGGGCTGTATCCCAGCCATTTCGGCTGCCTGATAACCCGTCGGTACCACATCGGTCAACAGGACAGCGTCATCTGGATCCATCCAGTCGGGGATAACGACGGGACCTACATCTGCATAGGGCACGCGCACATACTCGGCCTGACCGCCAGCATAGCCTCCCGCGGTATGGGAATAGCCAAAGATCCCACCAATTGCAGTGGCTTCGGGATTGGACTCATGGCAGTTGCCGTATAATTCCTGCCGGCAAAAGGCACATTTGCCACAGGCAATATTAAATGGAACCATCACCCGGTCACCCACTTTTAAATTTTCTATGGCCGTTCCCACCTCAACCACTTCACCAATAAACTCATGACCAAAAGTAGAGCCTACCCGCGTGTCGGGTACCAGTCCATGATAGAGATGCAAGTCGGATCCGCAGATGCACGAACGCAGTACCCGGACTATGGCATCCTGTGGATGGAGGATTTCTGGCAATGGGACATTTTTATCCGCGCGTACGCGATAGGGCCCCCTATAATTCATTGCAAGCATAATTTCAAATTTTTTAAATATCAAAAAAGCTAGTGCCCGCTCAAAGACACTTACCAAAGGAAGGTATGTGCTGACGCATTCGTTTGCAAATTTTGCGGATAGCGGACTTATACGGTAAGCCACGTATTTACGGGCTATTTTACCAGGCTATTAAAAAAGTAGTGGTAGTGACGTCAATGCAGTGGAATGATATTCGTATCTCAGCCCTAGGTGGTACGTTGTGCTCCATCTGGGCCAGCTTCTCGCTGGGCGATGTACTGCAGACGGTATTGACGGCTGCGCTAGGTACGCTGGTCAGTTTTGTGACTAGCCAGCTGATCCGAAGGTTAATGTAATGAGGTCTTTTTCCGGTAAGATTGGACATGGACCTTAATGAAGTAATTATAATTTATTCTGACATAGTAAGCCTATCCCTCCAGGAGAAGATAGGCTTATTTTGTCAGTCCAAAAGCTAATCAATGTAGATGCTTTCTATTGCTTTTTCCATGGCATATTCCTTTACTCCGGGCACTTTTAGCCCTTCCGCACGGAACACCGAGATGTCGGTCATTCCTAGGAAGCCAAGGAAAGCTTGGAGATAGGGCGCCACGAAATCGTTGGCTTGGCCGGGCCCTTCGGAATAAACTCCTCCGGAGGACATCGCGATATATACTTTTTTTCCTGTGAGCCTGCCAACTGGGCCAGCCTCGGTGTAACCAAAAGTTATTCCCGCCCTTGTTATATGGTCGATCCAGGCCTTGAGCGCAGAATGAATCGTAAAGTTGATAAGTGGAGCACCGATAACGACAATATCCGCTGCTAAAAGCTGTTGAACGAGTGAATTGGACAGACTGATAGCTTTTTTATCTTCTTCCGAAAGCTGATCGAGCGGACTAAAAAACGTACGAAGTACCGCAGGACTCAGATGTGGAATCTCCGGATCAACGAGGTTTAATTCCTCCAGCATACTGCCCGGATATTTTTCATGGATTCTCTCGACAATGGCTGTGCCCAGTTTGATGCTATACGAATCCTTACCTTGTAAACTGGACATTAAATGCAAAATGCGTTTCATTAGATTGTTGTTTATGATGTTGAACTTTAAATGTATGTCCCGGCTCGCCTCGATATGTCATATATGAGGTTCAAGGAGCCAGGAAGTATAGGACAAAGTTAATGGAGTCTAGAGGCAAAAAGTAGGTCCTTACCTCAAGGAAAGTACTTACTTCCAGGTAACAACGTATCTTTGCATTATGAAAGATAACAATGAAACATCCCTGCCAGACAAAGAGCAATGTGAAGGCTCACTCAGAAATGTCCTCGATGCATTGTATGTGCTGAGTGGTAAATGGAAGCTAGCTCTTATTCTATCATTGATACAGTCTTCTAAACGCTTTGGTGAGATACAGCGTGATCTTGGGCGGATATCACCCAAAGTACTAACAAATGAACTCAAGGATCTTGAACTGAACGGATTTATCACAAGACATGTGATCGAGTCAACAACTATAAGCATTGTGTATGAGGCGACTGAATACAGCCGGACACTAAAAAATGTTTTAAGGGAGCTGGACAGATGGGGGGGCCAGCACAGGAAAAAGGTCAAGGACAGTATGCGAAAAACAAACATCAACTAACATCTTGCAACGACTGTGAGAGATTGATCAGGTAAGTGGGGCTTGCGCTGGGTAATTGGTTAAACGGCGGGAATGAAGCTTTGACTCTTGTTGTTTATCTAGCTATTTTTTTTTAAAAAAAAATAAACGACATTTGGACATTTATTATTTATGTCCAATTTACCTTTCAATTCCGTCTATGATATTACGAGAAGTTACTCCGCTATCTGAAAAAGATTGTTTCATGGTGTTTGCCAGGGAAAAATCACGTTTTGATTTTCCCATACATGTACATTCGGAATTTGAACTGAATTATATCGCAAACGCTTCTGGGGCACAACGTATCGTTGGAGATAGCATCGAAGACATAGACGATCTTGAATTAACACTTATTGCAAATGCCAATTTGGAGCACGGTTGGTTTGATCATAAGTGTCAATCTAAAAATATTTCGGAAATAACCATACAGTTCCAGCCAGATTTATTGGGTGATACCCTTCTTAATAGAAATCAATTTCGTTCAATTAAACAACTGTTTGAGAAAGCCGCCTATGGTGTGACGTTCAGTATCCAAACGATTCGGACGGTTCAGGAAGCTATCAAAAAGCTGTCCTATGAAAAAGACGGTTTTTATTCCGTCGTAGGTTTGTATGATATTCTATTTAAGTTGTCCCAAGATGAACATATGCGCGAACTCTGTAGCCGTTCCTTTCATAGTAGCATCGGCCGGCATGATAGTCGCCGGGTCGAAAAGGTATTACGGTATCTTTCCAAAAATTATCAGAAAGAGGTGTCTCTAGGTGAAGCAGCTGATCTGATTGGAATGACAGATGTCTCTTTAAGTAGGTTCCTAAAACAGCGCACGGGCAGGACTTTTATTGATACCCTTAATGATATTCGTCTCGGACATGCCAGCCGTATGCTTGTCGATACAACACATAGCATCGCCGAAATTGCATTGCTGTCGGGGTTTAATAATCTATCCAATTTCAATCGAATCTTTATGAAGAAAAAAAGTGCAACCCCAACGGAATTCCGGAATAAATATCGAAATTCAAAATTTTATTTGTGATGGAAGAGCATACAAGCGGCTAAAAAAATATAGGTCACATCTCAATTTAAAAAGTTATTAAAGCCTTTATTGGTTTAAATTGCATAAGAAGAAGATAAAAAAGTATTATCTGTAAGTGTGCATTCTCCTTAGTTTTGGAATTAGTTAAAGCAATTTAAATAACCAATTTTAAGGGAACTCAAAAATGATCAAAAAAATCTTTTATGCTTGTATGGTTGCTAGTCTTTCGCCGATGCTCACTTTCGCCCAGAAAATGCAGCTATCGGGACAGGTAATTAACCAACAGTCTAATCTGCCAATAGCCGGTGCTACGGTACGCAGTGGCGCAGGGCAAACGACTTTGACAGATAAAAACGGGCAATACAAACTTGAGGTCAGTGTAGGCGACAACCTCTATATTTCGTTTCTTGGTATGGAAACACGCACCCTCAAGATTGACAACCGGAATTCAATCAAAGTGTACCTGATTCCAAAATCGGATGTTTTAGATGAGGTTGTAGTTGTCGGCTATGGCAAGGTAAAAAAGAGAGATCTATCGGGGGCTGTGAGTCAGGTAAAGGCTGCTGATATTTTGGCGGGTAATCCTGCTCCGAGCATCAATCAGGCACTACAGGGACGTATGGCGGGCGTGACAGTCAACCAGAATGACGGTGCCCCGGGGGCGGGTGTATCCATCACCATCAGGGGAACGAATTCCTTCTCAACAAATTCTCAGCCACTTTATATTGTCGATGGTATTCCTTTTGATATGGCATCTACCCCAACGAGCAGTGCCAACGAAAATAATAACCAAACGGCGAATGCACTGGCATCTATCAATCCCAACGATATCGAATCGATCGAAGTGCTAAAAGATGCTTCGGCAACGGCCATCTATGGTTCCAGAGGAGCAAATGGGGTGGTTTTGATTACAACAAAAAGAGGTGAAAATGGAAATGAGAAGGTAGAATTGAATGCTAATTTTGGGCTCGCTACACTAGGCCGAAAAGTCAAGATGCTCGGTCCTTTTGACTATGCCACTTATATCAATGAACAGGCTGTCAACAGTAAAAATTATGAAGGTGTAGACTATCAGATCTTACCTTATCCAGGTACTTGGTCTTATCCGACCATCAACGGCAAGCCGGTGACAACATCGGGAAAATACCAGCCTTCCCCAGAAGATTTTTTAAATCAGGGACTACGAACCGATCAGTATGGTAATCAAACCTTGGTTCAGGGAGCTGACTGGCAGGATGAAATATACCAAAAAGGGTTTTCACAAGAATATAATCTCAGCGTATCAGGTGGCAGTGAAAAAGGCTGGCATATGTTTTCAGGAAATTTTTTGAATCAAGGCGGCACGATCAAAAAATCGGATTACCAACGTGTTGCCCTCCGGACTAATATCGGACGAAAAGTGCGGTCATGGCTTGAACTAGGCGCGAATATTAACTATACCAATGGACTCACCAATTTTGCAAAATCAAATGCCTACGATTATGGTATTATCCGCTCTGCATTGATATTTCCGGTGACCTATGGACCGGATATGAGTACCATTGAGTCTGATCAGCTCAACTGGCTGGCTTCCAATCCAGGTGTTTATGTCAATACGGCCAAAGATCAGCTCCGTGCTAACAACGTATTCAGTTCGTCTTACGCTAGTGTTAAGCTATTGCCATTTTTGACCTTCCGCCAGAATCTTGGATTTTCGTACTCCAATAATAATCGGAATACCTATTATAATCGAAATACACAGGAGGGGAGAACACCGAAAAATGGAAGTGCTGGACAGAGTGACAATTGGTATCAGAGCCTAACGAGTGAATCCTTGCTGTCTTTTGATAAAACTTTTCAGCAAGTTCACAGCCTAAATGCGGTAGCAGGTTTCACCTATGAGCAGGCAAATTACTCGGCCAAATCCATGACGGCTACCAATTTCCCAAATGATATCACAGGCGAGTTTGATATGGCCGCCGGTTTAAATCCGGGGCCATTGGTCAGCAGTCGTGGTCGCACCCAACTGGCTTCTGTATTGGCTAGGGCAAACTATTCCTATAAAGGTAAATATATTGCGACTGCATCCTTTCGTCGGGATGGTTCGAGCCGACTGACCGAAGGACAGAAGTTTGCCAATTTTCTTTCCGGAGCACTGGCCTGGCGAATTTCGGAGGAACAATTTGTGAAAAATCTTGGTGTTTTCAATGACTTAAAATTGCGAGCAAGTTATGGACGCACAGGCAACCAGGGCGTAAACGCCTACCAGACTAGAGCTTACCTGGCTGTAGCCAACTATCCTTTAGGAGGGGCATTAAGTAGTGGCTTTGCCGAGGTAGACTGGCGTGGTGCACTGAACAAGAATTTGAAATGGGAAACGACCGATCAATATAATCTTGGGTTGGACATGGCTTTTTTAAATAATCGTATCCAGTTTACCATCGACGCCTATTACAAAAAGACCAATGACCTGTTGCAGAATGTGAATATTGCCTCGAGCAATGGAATGCGTACACAGTGGGTCAATTCGGGTTATGTCACCAATAAAGGGCTTGAGTTAACAGGGAAATTCAATGCTATTGACCGCGATAGCTTTAAATGGAATATCGATGCAAATATCTCCTTCAATCGCAATGCAATCGGTGGGCTTGCCGCCGACCGCTTTGCAGAAAGATTATGGTACAACGCGGATAATATCTTTATCCAGCGCAATGGCATGCCAATAGGTTCTATGTTTGGATATGTAGAGGATGGGTTTTACGATAATGAAGCCGAAGTGCGGGCGGATCAGACCTATGCCCATGCTAGCAATGCCGTGGTGCGCTCCAAACTGGGAGAAATTAAATACCGCGACCTCAATGGCGACGGCCAAATAACAGCCAGCGACCGCACAATAATCGGTAACACAAATCCCGATTTTGTTTTCGGTCTGACCAATAATTTCAAATACAAAGATTTCACGCTGGGCTTTTTTTGGCAGGGATCTATTGGCAACGATATTTTCAACGGCAACTTGATCGATATGAAGATGGCGAATATTGGTAATATCAGTCAGGATATCTATGACAGTCGTTGGACAGAAGAGAATAAGCAGCATGCACGCTGGCCCAAGGCAGTATCCACCTATAACCGGACGATGCTCACCTCGGACCGCTATGTCGAGGATGGCTCTTACGTTCGCCTCAAGAACGTCAATGTTGGTTATACATTCAAAACGCCTTTTAAGGGCCTGAATGCACTTTACATTTATGCCAGTGCAACCAATCTTTTGACCATAACAGATTACAGCTGGTTTGATCCAGATGTAAATGCATTTGGTGGTGACGCCTCCCGTAAAGGTGTCGATATTTATTCATATCCGAGCAGCAAAACGTTTTCGCTTGGGTTTAAAGCCGATTTTTAACCAAATCTAATGATGATTGTCATGCGTACTAAAAATTATAAATTATATATAAAATATGCCTTATTGGCTTCGATAGGAATGACAGGTTTAAGTTCCTGTGAGAAAATGCTGGAAGAAAAGAAGTTCGATTTTATAGACCCACAGGATATTCCAGATTCGGATGAAGGGGTGAATCAATGGGTAGTAGGTACCTATAGCAAGCTTCTGGACGATATGTTTCGCTGGAGCTTATTTCCGCCGGCCCTTGAGTTCGACTGCGATTATATGACGGGGCCCGACTGGTCTTTTGGTTCCCTGGGCGCCGGAAATTTTCAGAACAATGAATACACTTCGGGCATGTGGGAAAAACCTTATGCGATTATTCATCGGGCCAACCTAGCCCTTGAGAATATTGAACCCATGACCAAAGCTTCGGAAGCAGCAAAGAATAATGGGATTGGTGAACTCTATTTCCTAAAAGCTTATTCTTACTTTCTCTTGGTGCGTGCATTCGGCGAGGTGCCCATCCGGAACGCTTCTGTCAATTCGGGTGCCGACCTCAACCAGCCACGTCAGCCGATCAGTAAAGTGTATGAGCATATCATTGAATTGTTAACCAAGGCTGAGGGATTGCTCTATAAAAATACAGATAGTAGATTTCAGGAAGGCCGTGTATCGGCGGGAGCGGCAGCGTCTTTATTGGCGAAAGTGTATGTCACGATGGCATCGGGATCGTTGGCCTCAGGCAACGTAACCGTCAGAGGGGGACAGCCCTACACCATGAATGGTAGTGAAAAGGTGTACACCAATCCTGTATCTTTCGTGGTCAGCAAAAAACAGGTGGCCGGTTATGAAGGGTTTAATGCAAAGGAGTATTTCGGAAAAGCACGCGATAAAGCATTGCAGGTCATCAATGGCGAGTACGGCAATTATGGCCTCTTGAGCTACGATAATCTATGGTCGCGGGCAAACAAGAATAAAACCGAACATATATGGACCTTACAGTCAATGTCGGCTGATGAAAAGTATGGCGTCACCTTTTCACAAGGGTATAATGGAACGGTCAATGACCAAGGTAATATACAGACCGGACTATGGTGGGGTATGCGCGACCATTGGTACAAACTGTTTGAAAGTAAAGACTTACGCATTGTGAAAGGGGTGATGCACCGCTGGATAAGGCAAGGGGATGATTCCAGCTGGGGGGGCGGATCATATTATCCTAATAACGAAGAGTATACGAAGAAAGCAAAGGGTTATACCGACGACCAAGGCAATTGGGTACCGCCGGTAGCACCATTTAACGATGGAGCACAATACCGTAGCGAAAAATCACCCGCCTTTTTAGCTTACCTTACAAAATATAGTGATGTCAGCAACAATAAACTGGAACGAACAGATGCACCTTGGTATTTCCTACGCTTTGCTGATGTGTTACTCATCTATGCGGAGGCTGCCAATGAGGCTGACAACAGCACGGCGGCACGTACATTGGCTTTGGCAAAACTCAATCAGGTGCGCGAAAGAAGCCATGCGACACCTCGCCGACTTACGGGAGACGGTAATATCGATAATCAAAGCGCATTCCGCTCGGCAGTGTTGGAAGAGCGAGCCATGGAATTTGCGCTTGAAGGGGACCGCCGGTGGGATTTGATCCGTTGGGGTATTTACCTTGATGTGATGAATAAAATTGGTGGTACGGATGAAGTTGGCGTCGTGAAAATACGGACAGACAAACATTTGCTTTACCCTATACCTAATTCGGAAGTGGGCGTCAACACGACGATCACATCAAATAATCCCGGTTGGAACTAACGTAAACCTAAATTTGAAAAATCATGAAATTATTTAATCAATCCATAGTATTTACTTTGTTGTCAGGATGCCTTTCCATGGGTGTAATCTCCTGCCAGAAAGATATTGTTAACTACAACGATGGATACGACGACCAGTTGACTTCAAACGGGCCTCCCGTTATCGAAAAAGTCTCCACAGCGGCCGATCTAAACGCGGGAATTACCAGTGCAGCATTGACCGATATGATTGTCATACAGGGTAATAATCTTGCCGAGATGAAGTCTATCAAAATCAATGATGTAGAGGTAGACCTGGCGACGGTATACGCCGTAAGATCCCGTATTACATTACCTATACCCCGTATCGTGCCCTCCACGGTTACCAATAAGGTGACTGTTGAAACGGCAAAAGGAAGTACGGACTTCCCTTTTGAAGTAAAAATTCCGAATCTGGTCATCGAGGGGCTATATAATGAGTTTATTGCTGCTGGAGATACGGCTATTCTCGTCGGTAAATATTTGGATCTCTATAAATTGGATACCTTGGAAGGGAAATTTTTGCTTAATAATACCGAATTAAAGCCCCTCCGCAGTGTCGCAGACTCAGTCTATTTTATTGTTCCCCCTGGGACGGCGGACGGTGCTACGCTATCGTTTTCAAGTCCTTTGATAGAGGTTCCAAAACAGGTGAAATTTCGGGATAAAGGAATCTCCATGCTCGATATCAAATCCCTATCGGCGTACGTGACAGATGGAAAAGCAAGTGGCGATCCGGCTATATTGCCTGGCTTTGATCGTTTTTTACGCGTCCGTCAATCTTTTGGAGCTTGGTCCTGGAATGGTATTTTTTGGTCAGGCTTTGACCTGAATGATGCTGCGATATTGGCCAATCCCAAAGATTATTACGTCAAATTTGAAATCAACACCAAAAGTACGGCTTCCATTAGTCAGGGAAACTTTATCCTTGGTGGCGATAGACAGGAGACACGTTACAATCCGGCCGAGAATGGCGCGCTGAATACTTATGGTCAATGGAAGACTATGCGGATAGATTTGACCGAATTTTATAAAGATGCCTCTCAGAGCAATGGGACGTATCTGAAAGCAGGATGGAATGCTTTCGTATTTTCTTACCAGCCTATTGTAGATGTCGATGACGACTTTAGCGTGTGCAATTTCCGGATTGTCAAAAAATAGGAGGTTACAGTTGAAAAGGTATTTATATAGCAGTTTGATCCTATTGGCCTTGGTGCTATCTGCATCCTGTCGAACAAAATTGACCAGTCCAAAACCTGACGCCAGCACTGTCGTAGCTCGACATGGTCAGCTCCGCGTGCTGGGCACGGCACTAGTTGATGCGCGCTCCGATACTGTGGCCCTCCATGGTGTAAGCCTGGGCTGGCACAACTGGTGGCCGCGCTTTTATAATGCGCAGACCATTGACTGGCTTACAAAAGACTGGAATATCCGGGTTGTCCGAGCTGCTATTGGTGTAGAGCCTGATAAAGGCTACTTACAAAATCCAGAAGCAGCGCTAAAAAACTTATATGCCGTGGTCGATGCAGCAATAGCAGCGGGAATATACGTTATTGTGGACTGGCACGCACACCAACTACATCCGCAGCAGGCAAAGGAATTTTTTCGCCTTGTGGCACAGAAGTACGGAACGTATCCGAATGTCATTTATGAGATTTTTAATGAGCCCATGGATACCAGCTGGACTGAAATTCAGGCCTATGCACAAGAGGTGATCCCCGCCATTCGTGCGATCGACCCGGATAATATCATTTTGGTCGGGTGCCCCAATTGGGATCAGGATATACACCTTGTGGCTGATAAGCCACTAGTGGGGTTTAGCAACCTGATGTATACGGTACATTTCTATGCAGGCACCCACAAGCAGTTTCTTCGCGAACGCGCGGAATATGCACTTGGCAAAGATATCCCAATTTTTGTGTCGGAATGTGCAGGGATGAATGCCGATGGTGATGGGCCGGTCGATGGGGCCGAATGGCAAACCTGGAAGGAATGGATGGCGGTACATAAACTCAGCTGGGTAGCTTGGTCTATTGCAGACAAAAATGAAAGCTGTTCTATGATTAAAGATCAGCAGGTACCTGCAAGTGGCTGGTCTGACAGCCAGCTTAAATCCTGGGGAAAAATGGTGCGGCAAGATTTAAAAACGATCAATAAATGAAGAAGTATATAAAAACTGTACTATTGATGACGTTATGTGGGTCTGCATGTCTACAGGGGTATGCGCAGAAGCAGCCTAATAATAGTTTGGTAAACGATTTTGGTGTGGATTGGAAATTTCATGCTGGTGAAGGCAGGGACAGTAGTTGGAGCACAACGGATTATCAGGATAATCATTGGGCAAACGTGGTATCCAATAAACTACTCAAAGAGCAGGGACAAAAATTGGATCAGGGTTTTGGCTGGTATCGTAAGAAATTGACCTTTCCTGCTCAGATGCAGCAAAAAATTGCTGCGGCTGAAGGTGTCACAATTGACCTCGGTCAGTTTGCAGCCTGTGAGGAGGTTTACGTCAATGGAATGTTAGTCGGTAAAACCGGAGAATTTCCGCAGAATTTTGCAGGCTATTTTGATCATGAGCGCAAGTATTTTGTACCACTCGAAGCGCTTGACCTGAAGGGCGAAAACCTGATTGCTATCAAATTTTTTGATGGCTGGAGTTCCGCTGGCGGCTTCCTGAATGCAGCTGTGATGAAGGTCGTGCCGGCATCTACAGTGGATAAGCTTAAACTTAAAGTCAACGTCCAAGATGAGGATTATATTTTCCTAGGAAGTGATCGTATCGCAATTGCGCCGACCATTGAAAATAAGGGCAAAAAATCACTGAAGGCAACCTTGAAAATTTCGTTGATGACGGATGCCTATAAACCGATCAAATCACAGGAATTGAAGGTTGTTATTCCTGCGCATGCAACAGCTCCTTTGGGCACCTTTGGATTAAAAAATGCCGAACCGGGATTTTACCGCTATAAGGTCTCTGTGGAGATCGACGGAGGACAAAAACTGGAAGAGCAGGTCAATATAGGCTATGAGCCTGAAAAGATTGCTTCGCCAAACGATGAAGCAGCAGATTTTGACAAATTCTGGAAAGCGAATAAAGCGCAGCTTGATCGCGTACAGCCAGATTATCAGTTGATGCTGATTCCGGAGCAGTCCAAACTCGATTATGAGATGTACCATGTGTCCATGCGTTCGCTAGACAATGAACTTATCATGGGGTATTATGCTAAACCTAAAAAGGCAGGAAAGCATCCCGTTATTGTAGAATATATGGGCTACGGATCTAAGCCTTATTTCCCAAATCAGTCCTGGGATGGCTTTGCCTATTTTGTGCTTTCTATCCGGGGACAGGCATTGAATGAAAAGTCCAATCATTTTGGTACCTGGTTTACCTACGGTATAGATAATAAAGATAATTATTATTACCGTGGTGCTTTTATGGATGTACTGCGTGCGCTGGATTTTGTCAGCTCACGGGATGAAATAGATGGCGAACGAATCGTTGTGCGTGGATCAAGTCAGGGGGGCGCATTGTCGGTCGCTGCCGCTTCATTGGATCCTCGGGTAAAGGCGCTGGCTATCGGTATTCCCTTTTTGTCTGATTTTGAGGATTATTTCAAAATCGCACCCTGGCCAAAATCGGATGTAGACAATTACATCAAACAACATCCCGAAGTAAGCTGGAAACAGGTATACAATACGCTTTCCTATTTTGATATTAAAAATTTGGCCAGCCGTATCCGCGTGCCATTGGTCATGGGGATAGGGGTACAGGATAATGTATGTCCGCCACATATCAATTTTGCGGCTTATAACCGGGTCAAGAGTGAAAAGTCATGGATGGCATTCCCGACCTACGGACATAGTACAGGTAATGCGTTTCATGTGGCAGGATTGGATCTGTTTCGGCGCGTCCTGCATGTTGAACAACCACAATAAATAAAACATACACAAGAACTTACTTTATATTTAATTCGAATCATGAGTACATTATTTGAACAACGTCTAAAAGATGTTGAAGCAGATCACTTTGCCTTATTAGAAAGAAAAAATCATCCGGTTAAGGAAAACAATGGCATTTACCAACGCTATGAATACCCTGTCGTGACAGCAGCTCATACCCCGATTTTCTGGCGGTATGATTTAAATGAACAAAGCAACCCATTTTTGATGGAGCGCTTTGGCATTAATGGAACCTTTAATGCCGGTGCTATCAAATGGAATGATAAATACCTGTTGGTGGTACGGGTCGAGGGGAACGACCGGAAGTCCTTTTTCGCAATAGCCGAAAGTCCCAATGGGGTTGACAACTTTAAATTCTGGGATTTCCCGATCGATCTACCCGAAACCAGTAATCCCGATACGAATGTTTATGATATGCGTTTGACGGCACATGAAGACGGCTGGATTTACGGCATTTTCTGTGCTGAACGTAAAGATCCAACTGCGGCCGCAGGAGATCTTTCTTCGGCGATAGCCACCGCAGGCATTGTGCGCACAAAAGATCTGAAACATTGGGAAAGGTTACCCGATCTGATTTCAAAAAGCCAGCAGCGTAACGTTGTCCTGCATCCCGAATTTGTCAACGGAAAGTATGCTTTGTATACCCGCCCCCAGGATGGCTTTATCGATACTGGAAGTGGCGGTGGAATCGGATGGGGGGTAGTAGACACCATGGAGAATGCCGTAGTGCAGGAGGAAAAAATCATCAATCATCGGTATTATCATACCATCAAAGAGCTGAAAAATGGGGAAGGACCTGCGCCGATCAAAACCGATAAAGGCTGGCTTCATCTCGCGCATGGCGTCCGTGCCTGTGCCGCAGGGCTTCGGTATGTTTTGTATGTCTACCTGACGGATCTGGATGCTCCAGAAAAACTGATTGCTGAACCCGCAGGTCATCTTATGGCCCCAATGGGAGAAGAACGTATCGGTGATGTCTCCAATGTGCTCTTTAGTAACGGCTGGATCGCCGATGATGATGGCACAGTATACCTGTATTACGCATCAAGCGATACACGTATGCACGTGGCGGTGTCATCAGTGGAAAAACTGCTAGACTATTGCCTCTCGACAGCGGCGGATGGTATGCGATCGAAAACTTCCGTTGACACCCTGGCGAGGATTATTTCGAAAAATTTGAAACGATAATCACTAATTTTATTGCAAGACGAGAATAATGAGTAAAACTGAACATATCACACTCAAAGAAAAAATAGGCTACGGACTTGGCGATGCTGCTTCTTCCATGTTCTGGAAATTGTTTGGCATGTACCTCATGTTTTTCTATACCGATATATTCGGGTTAGAAGCGAAAGTGGTGGGAACAATGTTTTTGGTCACTCGGGTCTGGGATTCTTTGTTTGATCCGATCATAGGCGTGTTGGCTGATCGTACGCAGTCGAAGTGGGGTAAATTTAGACCCTATCTGTTATATGTCGCACTGCCATTCGGTGTGATTGGTGTATTTACATTCTATACCCCAGCAATCACTGCTGGAGGAAAGATTGTATATGCTTATCTGACCTATTCGGTCATGATGATGGTCTATTCGGCTATTAATGTGCCTTACGCATCTTTGTTAGGGGTGATAAGTTCATCTCCTAAAACGAGAAGTGTGCTGGCAACCTTCCGAATGAGCTTTGCTTATTTAGGAAGCTTCGTAACATTATTGCTTTTCAATCCACTGGTCAATTTTTTTAGCGGGGGAGATAGTGATATCGAAGCACAGCAACAGGGGTGGGTAATGGCTGTGGCCGTCATCGCTGTGTGCTGTGTGATTCTATTTATGCTCTGCTTTGCTTGGACTCGTGAACGGGTGCAGCCCGTAGTGGAGCAAAAAAGTAGTTTGAAACAGGATGTAAAAGATTTAATGAACAATAGCCCCTGGTGGATCTTACTGGGGGCAGGTATTTCTACTTTGGTATTCAACTCGATTCGGGATGGTGCAGCGCTGTATTACTTCAAATATTACGTGCACGAAGAAAATTATGGCCGGATTGTACTGCTAAATATTCCATTTGTATTGAGCGGTCTTTACCTCGCATTGGGGCAGGCGGCCAATATTATTGGTGTGGTATTGGCGGCTCCATTAAGCAACAGTATTGGCAAGAAAAATACTTTTATCGTAACGATGCTTTTGGCAACGGTGGGTAGCATCCTCTTTTACTGGTTAGACAAAAGTCAATTGTGGGGCATTTTTGGTCTACAGGTGATCATCAGTATATGTGCAGGCGCTGTATTTCCATTGCTGTGGTCCATGTACGCGGATTGTGCAGATTACTCTGAATTAAAGACAGGCAATCGGGCGACAGGATTGATCTTTAGCTCCTCTTCGATGAGTCAAAAATTGGGCTGGGCACTCGGAACTGCTGTAACGGGTTGGCTACTGGGTTATTTTGGTTTTCAGGCCAACCAGTTGCAATCAGATGAGACACTTGGTGGTATAAAAATGTTTCTCAGTCTATTTCCGGCGATAGGTACGCTGTTATCGATACTGTTTATCAGTTTTTATCCATTAACAGAAAGAAGGATACAAGAGATTACTGCTGAGCTCGACGAGCGTCGCAGTTGATACGAAAACAAAAGAAAAGGAATGATGAAAGGATTTAAAGAAGAACTTGAAAATAATATCCTTCGCTATTGGATGGAATATATGGTTGATACGGATCATGGTGGTTTTTATGGACGTATTGACGGTGACAATAAGCTGGATAAGACCGCCAATAAAGGGGTCGTCATGCATGCTAGGATACTCTGGACATTTGCTGCTTCCTATCGTGTTTTGGGGCGGAGTGCCTACCGTCAGATGGCAGAGAGAGCCTACTGCTACCTTAGGGATTACTTTGTGGATAAACAATATGGCGGCGTATTTTGGGAAATTGATTTTCAAGGCCTGCCCGTTAACCGTAAAAAACAAACCTACGCACAGGGCTTTGCACTCTATGCGTTTTCGGAATATTATCGTGCAACCGGCTGTACTGAGGCCCTGGACTATGCAAAAAAACAATTTTATCAGATCGAACGCTGTAAAGATAATGAATTAGGTGGCTATTGGGAGGCATTTACCGAAGATTGGCAACCCATTGCTGATATGCGTCTGAGCGAGAAAGATGAAAACGAAGCAAAGACGATGAATACGCATTTGCATATTTTGGAGCCTTATACCAATTTGTTGCGTGTATGGGTCGATGAGCGGCTTGTGAAGGCGCAAAGTGACTTGATCGCTTTATTTACAGATCGAATATATAATGCGTCAACAGGGCATTTGCAGCTTTTTTTCGATGAGCAGTGGCAGGTAAAAGGCGAAGCGCAATCATTCGGCCACGACATCGAAGCCGTTTGGCTACTGTTGGAAGCTGCCGAGGTACTGGGGGATCCCGAGTTGACACAAAAAGTGAAGAATATCGTTCCCTGCATTGGCAAGGCAGCATCAGAAGGGCTCTTGCCAGACGCTAGTCTTGCTTATGAAAGAAAAAATGGGCGTTGGGATCGCGAGCGCCATTGGTGGGTACAAGCCGAAGCTGTAGTCGGTTTTTCATACCTAGGTAAGGTACTGGATGACTGGTTTTATAAAGAAAAGGCAGAACATATATGGACCTATATCCAGTCAAATCTGATCGATAGAGTGGAAGGAGAGTGGTATTGGAGCAGGCTTGAAAATGGTGAAGTCAATAGAAGGGAAGATAAGGCGGGATTCTGGAAGTGCCCTTATCATAATGGGCGCATGTGCTTGGAAATGATCGAAAATTTTGGAATAATAAGATGAAAAATAATAATAAGATGAAAAATAAAGTTGTTTTCCACTTCGTTTTTTTAGCAATGCTTTTGAATAATGTTCTTTCGGCGCAGACCAATGGACCGCTTGATCCCATGGCTACAAGCGAAACGGTAGCATTGCATACATACTTAAAATCAGTCCAATCGCAAAGAAAAGTCTTGCTCGGCCAACAGGATGCACTTTGTTATGGTCGGTATTGGAAAAATGACCGCGACCGCAGCGATATCAAAGAGGTAACTGGGAGCCACCCGGTATTGCTGGGGCTCGACCTTCAACCACTGACACATACGGATAAGGTTTATCGGGAAAGTGAAACCAAAAGGTTGGTCAAAGTGGTTAAGGACATGTATCGTCGAGGGGGTATAATCACCTTTTCCTGGCATATGTCGAATCCTGTAAACGGTGGCTCTTATGAATGGAAAAATAATCCGCAGTTAGCAGTGGGCGAAATTTTGCCAGGGGGTAAATCAAATGGTGTATATCAAACTTATCTTCATAGGATTCGGGATTTCTTAACACAATGTAAAGGGGCAAAGGGTGAATCTATTCCGATTATTTTCAGACCCTTTCATGAGTTTGACGGCGATTGGTTTTGGTGGGGAAAAGGACATACTTCTCCGGAAGAATTTGTGGAGTTATGGCGCTACACCGTTAACTATCTGCGGAAAGATCTGGGCGTTCACCAGTTGCTCTATGCCTTCTCTCCCGACTGTAAGTTTCAGAACCGCGAGGAATATCTTGCGCAATTTCCAGGTGACGATTATGTCGATATTTTCGGTATGGACAATTATTGGGATTTTCGTCCCGATGGTGCTAACGATCCGGCAGCAGCGATGGTCAAGATGGGAATCGTTTCGGCTGTAGCGGCGGAAAAAAATAAGATTGCGGCATTGACCGAGACCGGGCTCGAACGGATTACTGATCCAAACTGGTTTACACAGGTTTTACAACCCATCTTAAGGAAGTGGCCGCTGGCATACTGCATGCTTTGGCGTAACGCCGACGATATTCCGACACATTATTATGTACCTACCAAAGAGCATCCGGCAGCAGCAGACTTTAAGCAGTTTTGCCAATCAGCGGATATCATTCTTTTAAACAACAGTAAACTTATTTATAATTCAGCATTAAAATGAGAAGCAAGATAAAAAGATATGTAAGCAAGCTAGTCCTATGTGGTACATTTACTACAGGGTTACTGAACCTCTTTGCACAGCAGCCAGCAGACCTTCATGCAACCAAAGAAACCAAAGAGTTATATCAAACAATCCAGTCAAGACGTGCGAAAGGGATTTCTTTAGGACATCAGGATGCGCTGGCCTATGGTCATGGTTGGTATAAAGAAAAAGGGCGTAGTGACCTGAAAGATGTGGCTGGTAAATACCCCAATGTTATTGGTTGGGAAATAGGGGACATTGAACTTGGCAAACCGTATAATTTGGACTCGGTGTATTTTGACGACATGCGACGCTACATTGTGGATACACACAAGCGGGGCGGTATAACAACCTTGAGTTGGCATGCCAATAACATCGTGTCAGGCAAAAACGCTTGGGATTGTGCGCAGGATACTGTCGTTCGTTCCATTTTACCGGCCGGAAGTAACCACCAAAAATACCTCCAATGGTTAGACCGAACAGCTGCGTTTCTCTTGAGTCTAAAGGATAGTCGTGGAAATTTCATTCCCGTTGTGTTAAGGCCTTATCACGAACATACCGGATCATGGTTTTGGTGGGGGGCTAAACAGAGTACGCCACAGGAATATAAAGATCTCTGGAAAATGACTGTAGATTATTTTCAACAAAAACATGGTATTCATCATTTGTTGTATTGTTACTCACCATCTGAAACCGAAAATGAAGCTGCGTTTTTAGAAAGATATCCTGGCGATGCATATGTGGACCTGGTTGCATTCGACTGCTATGTGCCCGGAGATGGTACGCCCGAAGATATTGAAAAATATAAAATTGCCATGGCAAAAAATATTGACATCATAACGGCCTATGCGGGTAAATCAGGAAAAATTCCAACAATTGGAGAAACAGGCCTTGAAAGTGTTAAAGATCCGGCTTATTTTACGCAAGTGGTTTACCCTTTGGTATACGGAAAAGGATTGGCCTGGTTGTTATTCTGGCGAAACGCCTATGAAAAAGATAAACCGAATCATTATTACATTCCATTCAAAGGTCATCCTGCAGCGGAAGATCTAAAGCTGTTCAGTAAAAAAACAGGTGTTTATTTTTAAGTGATCGATTAGGAGTGATTTTGGTTGCTAAAAATTAAATCAAGGATGAAATGAAGAATACAAGGCGACTTAAAAAACGACAGACAAACCAAAAGCGCATCTTATGATGCGCTTTTGTGATTTAGATCTATCAATTTACACTGAATCCTCAGATAAACTAAATGTGTTTAATTTATTTTTCTTTTCGATTACATAAAGGTGTAAACAAAAGCAGTCACGATGTATATAATCAGTTTTAAGCGATTGACATTTTTTAAGCTAATAAGTATTGTTTAGACATTTAAAATGGAGCTTTGGTACCTGTAAGCGCGATTAGGAACTGAACCATCTCAGGCCTAACGTCAAATATAACTATCAAACCTGACTAGAAGAGGTTGATCTATTGCTTCGGACACAAATGGATATTGAGGGTAACGTACAATATAAATATAGCACCTATTGTCATGCTGATTTTCCATTGGGACCAAGATCCTTGATGTATTGTATGTTTAACATTATATCCATTTTGATACAGATGAGATAGACCTCAAACCATAAAAATGAACAATAAATTGACGGTATCAGATATTGCTGCAGCTTTGAATATTTCGAAGGCGGCGCCCTCGCTCGTATTGAATGGAAAGGCGAAACAAGCAAAAATAAGCAAGAAGATGGAGGACAAAGTACTCCTAAAATCAGGAGACGTCTTTTTTCGCGTGCATACCTCCATTGCGGAAATGCTGCCGTAGATAGGCTGCTGTTAGCGAGACCGTATCGTTTAGCAAATCAGCAACCGTACCTGTAAACACCACATTTCCGCCATATTTGCCCGCTCCAAGCCCAATATCTATGATCCAGTCGGCTTGGGCAATGACATCGAGGTTATGCTCGATAACAATCAGCGTATTGTGGTTGTCCACAAGATTATTGATAAAGTTTAAGAGCTTTTCGGTATCGTTTGGATGTAAGCCTATGCTTGGTTCATCAAGGACGATAATCTTGTTGGACTGCTTCAGTTGTTTGGTCGGTTTCAGACGTTGTCTTTCCCCGCCCGATAGCGTGTCTGTCCTTCTGTCTAAGGTCAGATACTGCAAACCGATGTTGGATATGTTGAAGTTTCTTTTGGAGTTCAGTAACAATGACATCAAAAGCGCTGGATGGTACGCTCTGTTCCATCTGAGTAAGCTTCTCGCTTGGCGATGTAGCGCAGACGGTATTGACAGCTGCGCTGGGTACCATCGTCAATTTTTTGACCAGGCAAGTGATCCGAAGACTAAGACGTCGAGGACGATAAATTAGGGCAGCGTAAACCATAGCACGAATAGTGTAGCAAGCTAGCGTGCTATGGCTTTATAAAGAACTTAAAACTCATCAGAAATATTGGAATGGATATAGCTGATAAAGGCCGGGTTGAATAGAATTGATTTTTTCTTTAAAATCCGCCTTATCGCTTTCTTCAATTTCATCATCATTTTCACTTAGCAGGTTTTCCAGATCCTGATATAAAAATGCCATTTGCAGGAAGTTAAGAAAAGATATATTCAGATTTTGAAAACTTGTAGTGCTTGCATATTCACCCTCATCATGATTATAAAATAGCATATTCCCATCTTCTTTATGCATAAACCATTCGTCTCCCTGTCCTGTGCTTCCGATTTTCCACAGTTCTGCGGAAATATCGGGAAAGAGGTCTGCCAAATAACGATTTTCCTTAAGGGCTTCTTCATACCCAAAAATAGCGATATCAGGTGTGATCTCTACTCCTTCATAGTTGGCCAAAAAAAGAAGGTAGAAGGCATTTAAATAGGATAATTTATCCAAATGTGTGATCGACCGCTCTTTTCTTTCCAATCTATCTAAGATTTCTTCTTCTGTGCATAAATGAAACATATCCAATACAAGCTATTTTTTTAGGTTGATAGTTGTCCGATCGCACAAATATAGGTTAAAAAAACTACTGGTAAAATTGGGTATACGGAAACGGTGAATACAGGTTGTGAAAGGAGTATACTTTAATGAGGTCTTTTTCCGGTAAGATTGGACATGGACCTTAACGAAGTAATTATAATTTATCCTGAATGGTGTAGGATGATTACTTTTGTAGTCATAATTTGCTAAAATGAAGATATTTCCGCGAGAGAAGATTCTACAGGACGATAAACTACTATTTGCCAAATGGAAAACAAACACGGTATCTTCCCGTGAGTTTGTTCTTATGCAGGAAAATGCATTTGTCTTTGTTGTGAAAGGCAAGAAGCTACTTTATCAGGGTGAGCAAATAATAAAGGTAGGTACCCAACAGCTTCTGGTCCTGAAAAAGGGGATCCACTGCATGACAGAATATCTTGCAGAAGATGGAACTTTTGAAGCCATTGTGATTTATTTCGGCAATGCATTTATCGAGCATTTGAGATTAGTTGATCAATTGGGTGAAGATCAAGCCCATTATTCAAACCAGGAGGTGCTCTTGCTTGATAGAAACAAGATTATCGACAGTTTTATCAATCAATATTGCAGCTACATCGAAGAAAGTACAAACGACCGTAACATACTTAAATTAAAAGTTGAAGAACTAATCTATCTGCTGCTGAATAAGCATCCCCATTCCAAGTATTTTTTTCACGCTATTCTCAATCAACCGAACGATTTGCGGATATTAATGGAGAGGCTGTATAGAGAGAACTATACGATGGATAAGCTCGCACAAATTTCAAACCGTAGTTTATCAGCATTTAAGCGAGATTTTGGCCGAGTTTTTCAAAGTTCTCCGGCTAAATGGATTCTTTCCCGTAGACTTTCGGATGCTTGTGTTCTTTTGGTCAACTCAGATAAGAGTATGTCCGAAATTGCGTTTGAAAGTGGCTTTGAAACCTTGTCCCAATTTGATAAGGCATTTAAACGTTTTTTCAAAACGACACCATCCGCTTTTAGGGCAAGCCCGGCTGAGCTAAATCGGCAAAACATTGGGCCTTTCTAACAATATCTTCTCCTGGCAGCGCTGTAATTTTGCTGTACATTAAATGATAATATGATGTACACTTATCAAGTTGAGAAAACGAGTTACCTGAGTGAGGGAAGTAAGCTTTCAGCGCTACTATACATTCCGCAAAAAGTAGGGAGATGCCCCGCCATCGTAATGGCACATGGTTTTGGATTGACAAAAGAAGCCTACATAGATAAATACGCAGAAAAATTTGCTGAGAATGGCTTTGTGGTTATCCTTTTTGATTATAGGAACCTTGGTGAAAGCGAGGGGCACCCGAGACAGGAGGTCAATCCTTTTCTGCAGATAGACGATTATAAAAACAGTATCACCTTTGCCATTACTTTGGATCAAGTAGATCCGACGAAAATAGGAATCTGGGGAACGAGTTACTCTGGCGGTCATGCACTTGTCGTGGCTGCAACAGACAGAAGAGTTAAATGTGTTGTTGCTCAAGTCCCCACCATTAGTGGTTTCAGATCAGGGTTAAGAAGAATGCCTGCTGATAAAATACCTGCATATTTAAAGAGTGTCCATCAAGACAGACTGAACCGATTGAATAACGAGGAACCGATGGTGAAAAAGCTTGTTGGAGAAGTCTCCGATAATCCGATCTACCCAACGAGCGATGCGAAGGAATACTATATGGGCGCACACAATTTATCTGGCACATTTCGCAACGAGGTGACATTACGAAGTACAGAATATAGCCGTATGTATGAACCCGGTATTTATGCTTCACAGATTAGTCCGACACCGGTGTTGTACATTGTCGCACTGAACGATACAGTTACCCCAACTGACCTATGTTTAGAAGCTTATGAAAAAACGCTACAGCCAAAAGGGCTGAAAACGATTGCCGACGGACATTTTTCCCCTTATCTTCAACATTTTGATATTACATCAAATGCAGCGGTAGGCTGGTTCTGCGCACATCTGTAACGGTAGGCGTCTCCATTAACGAATACCTGGCTAATAAGCTACAATTTATAGCCCAAGCGTTGCATACAATTGCTCAAATTGGATAATTAAGCCTATCCCTCCAGGAGAAGATAGGCTTATCTTTTCCTTCTATTGCTTTTGTTTCAGATATTCACAACAACTTTGCCTACCACTCGGTTAGTTTCAACTTCTAAATGTGCTTTTGCTATTTCTTCAAATGGAAATATTTTGTGAATATGAGGCTTTAATACACCTTGGTCTAGTAGTTGCGCAATGGCCGTAATAGTTTCGTTTTTGGATGCGACCATCATAAACTCAATGTTTATCTGTTTTGTTTTAGCCTTTTCTATTACTTCCGGTGGAATTTCGGGGCTGGGAAGTGTTACGATAATTCCTCCCGGACGGACGGTATCCACAGAACGGAGCAATGTTTCCCCCTGGATGGTGTCCAAAACAATCTCCGCATCCTGAACTATTTTTGCAAAATTGTCCTTCGTATAATCAACGTGTTCATCAGCGCCCAACGACAAAATAAAATCTCTGTTTTTGGCAGAAGATGTACCGATAACGTAAGCACCGAAATGTTTAGCAATCTGGATAGCAAAGTGTCCGACACCGCCAGAAGCACCGTGAATCAATATTTTATCTCCTTTTTTTATTTTGGCGATGTCTACAAGAGCCTGATAGGCCGTAGAAGCGGCCATAGTAGAAGCTGCTGCATGTTGGTATGTAGTGTCTTTGGGTTTCAAGGCCAAATGCTTTGCCGGCGAAGCAACATATTCGGCATAGCCCTTTCCGTTTCCAAAAAAATTAACCATTCCGAATACTTCGTCTCCGATTTTAAGGTCGGTCACCTCATTGCCTTTTTCTACGATTTCTCCGGAAATATCCCAACCCAATATTACAGGGCGCTCTTCTCCGAATATCCAGCCTAAAACGCCCTCATAAGCCCTTGCTTTAACATCTACAGGATTAATGCCGATGGACGCTACTTTTAGCAATACTTCATCGCTTTGCAGGGTTGGCTTTTCTATTTCTGCAAATTGAAGGTTTTCCACACTTCCTGCCTCTTTTAGAATAATAGCTTTCATTTTTTAAATATTTAGAATTACTAAACGAAAGTAATTTAATAGTATATTAGTAGCAAGTATGCACTTTTTAGTATGCTACATACTAAAAACATACTATTGTTGATTATCAGCTTAATAAAAAGTGATAAAAATGAAAAAATATTTAAAAAATGAGCCATCCTGCGCCGTCGATTATGCTTTCCGGCGAATTGGTGGAAAGTATAAGGGTCGGATTTTGTGGTATCTTCATAGTAATACGATTCTGCGCTATGGTGAACTACGGAAAACGCTCCACGATATTACGCCAAAGATGCTGACCCAGACTTTGCGCGAATTGGAGGATGACGGTTTAGTTAGCCGAAAGGTATATCATGAAGTTCCTCCGAAAGTTGAATATGCGCTGACTGAAACAGGGAAAGAATTAATTCCATTTATTGATTATTTGAGACAATGGGGCGATAAGCAAATTGCGAAAGAACACAGTAAACTTTAATTTATGCTTCACATGATAGCTATCAAATAGCAGTGGGACTGGGGAGAACCTCAGTCAGCTTGTTGAAGACGTCTCTTATCAGGAGGCATCTTTTTTCGGATGAGTGCCTTCGTTACGCAGATGTTGCCGTAAACAGGCCGCGGTTAGCGAGACCGTATCTTTTAGTAAATCAGCAACAGTACCTGTAAACACCACATTTCCGCCATATTTGCCCGCTCCAGGCCCAATATCGATAATCCAGTCGGCTTGCGCTATGACATCGAGGTTATGCTCGATAACGATCAGCGTATTGTGGTTGTCCACAAGATTATTGATAAAGTTTAAGAGCTTTTCGGTATCATTTGGATGTAAGCCTGTGCTTGGTTCATCAAGGACGATAATCTTGTTGGAGTGCTTCAGCTCTTTGGTCAATTTCAGACGTTGTCTTTCCCCACCCGAAAAACTGTCTGATCGCTGCCCCAAAGTGAGATAGCCCAGGCCGAGTTGGAGTAACATATCAAACGACTGGCGATAGAGCTTATCAGGGAAAAAATCATAGGCTTCCTCGACGGTCATATCCATCACCTCAACAATATTTTTGGAGTTGTAACGATATTTTAAAACCGCCGGTTTAAAACCAGAGCCACCGCAGACTTCGCAGGCTTGTTCAATATCATCCATAAAGGCCAAATCAATTTTCTCCACACCGATACCTTTACAGTTCTCGCAGGCGCCCAGGCTATTCCGGCTAAAAAGTTTATCGGATACATGGTTTGCTGTTGCAAACAGTTTTTCGTATCGCATCGGATAAACCGAGGTAGGTCAACAGATTCGAACGCATGCCCGTGGAAAATAAAGACTGGTCAATGATGGTGGTTTCAGGATAAAATTGGGGAAGCACTTTGTTGATCAGTGTGCTCTTGCCCGAGCCTGCAACTCCGGTAACTACCGTCATCACCTTTTGGGGAATGCTGACATCAATGTCTTTAAGATTATGCAGATTGGCATGCCTGATTTCCAGATATCCGCCTGCGGATCTTGGCTTCTTGTTAATTTGGGGTGCTTTGGCAAAGTACAAGCCTGTTTTTCCTGTGGATGTTTTCAGTCCCTCAACCGTGCCTTCATAGACAATCTCTCCACCGTTCTTTCCCGATTGCGGCCCCATATCGATGACCCGGTCTGCTATGCGGATCAAATCGGGGTCGTGCTCCACAAGTAAAACGGTATTGCCCTTATCGCGTATCTGCTTAATGATCGCAGCTATATTTTGTAAATCCTTTGGATGAAGGCCTATGCTTGGCTCGTCAAAAATATAGAGTAAATCCGTGAGGCTGCTCCCCAGGTTTCGGACCATTTTGATGCGCTGACTTTCACCGCCCGACAGCGTGTCCGTTCTTCTATCCAAGGTCAGATACTGTAAACCGATGTTGACGATATGTTGAAGTTTCTTTTTCAGTTCAGCAAGAATGACATCAAAAGCACTGGATGGTAGAGAACCAACAAATTCCAACAGTTCATCGATCGAAAGGGCGGTACAGTCGGCAATGCTTTTGCCGTTTATCTTACAGGACAAAATCTTATCATCTAATCTTTTTCCGTCGCATACAGGACAAGTCTTGGTGATGATAATATGGTTTAAAGCCTCTTTTCGGGTAATGATTTCCTTGGACTGTTTCTTGAGGAATGCTTTTTCAATACGCGGGATGATACCCTCGTATCTGACCGTTTTTCCCCATTCCTGATTCGGGTGCTTTGGTTTATGTTCTGCTGCATGCAGAAGCAGGTCCCATTCTTGTGGCGTATAATCCTTCAATTTTTTATCGTTGTCAAAATAGCCCGATAGGGTATAGCGTGTCAAACGCCAGCCGCCTGGTTGAAAGGTCGGAAATTGTACCGCTCCTTCGTTCAACGATTTTTGCTTGTCTATGAGCGTATCGACATTGACCGTCTGCACAATGCCCAGTCCTTCACACTCCTTGCACATGCCCAAAGGATTATTGAATGAAAACACGTTTGAATAACCCACAAAAGGTGTCCCCATGCGCGAGAAAAGCAACCGCAAAGAAGCATACACATCGGTGGCTGTTCCGACGGTCGACCTGGCATTGCCACCCAATCTTTTTTGATTGATAATAATAGGCACATTCAGGTTGTCTATTTTGTCCACATCTGGAACACCAATGTGCTGCAGACGGTTTCTGATAAAACTCCCCTGTGTTTCGCTGAACTGCCTTTGTGCTTCAGCGCCTATCGTTTCAAAGACCAAAGACGATTTGCCCGATCCGGAGACACCGGTAAAAACCGTAATCTTTTTCTTTTCGATCTGAACAGAAATATTCTTCAGATTATTTTGCCTGGCGTGGATGACGTTAATATGCTCCATATTCATTAACTTTGGAAATTATTAACTAAGTTAACTATTTTTAGGCGATGAACAAAACTGAACGGAAATTTTATGAGGTGTTTACGGATTTGCAATGCTTCATCTTGGCGAATATGAATAGGGGTGACATTAACGGGGTAACTGCCACGCACTATAATATCATCGAATATATTTACCGCCACGATCAGTGTATCGTCAAGCAGATTGCTCAAGCGTTTAACATCAGTCCGCCTGCAGTTTCCAAACAACTCAAATTTTTGATTGTACATGATCTTGTTGAACAGCAACAGTCTGCCAGTGACCGCCGGATTTTCAACTTGCGTGTCACGGATAAAGGCCGGTTCATTATCGATAATTCGGAGAATTTCAGGGAAACAGTAGCGAAAGAAGCCTCTAAAAGCTTGACGGAAGATGATTTAAATAAACTGAACGAATTGCTCGATAAAGTGTTGGCAGCGGTAAAAAAGTAGTGTCATAGGACACTACTTTTTTATCCTGATCTTATTTTCCATTGAGGTGGTCGCGCACAAAATTTAGCCAATTCGAAGGATCAATGGTTTTATCAATAAATATGTCAGGTTGTAATCCGATGTCATCTACAGGAAAGTCTGGAATACGAAAACTTTTAGATAATCCATAATACAGTTCAATATCGCCACATGGTGATGTAACGATATTTACATTAGAAATATCGAGCATGCCTTTGGTTGTTCGACCGTACAATTTTACTTTTTTACTTTGCATGGCAGTCAATATAAATTGCTCTGTCGTACTGCCGTTATTTTCATTGATAACGATCCCTATATTTTTTGGGTAAGGCTGAATGGTGTCCAGCTTGGTTATATTCACTTTTTTATTGAATAGATCTACATACTCACCTTTATTGGCCTCCAATTTTTCGTAGTAGTTTTTGAACGTCTTTTTAGACTCCTCGTCAAAATCGGGGTTTTGACTCAGTTCCAGCATGCGTTGATTATTTAAATCAGTCGAATAAAATAATGCACCTACGGTTCTAATCGGTTGCGTGTATAAGAACGGGATAAGGCTACTGTAGCTAGCATCACTTCCGCCTGGATTATTTCTAACGTCAATAATAAGATTTTCGGTCGATAAGATAGTTGCTCGGTTGGCTGATACAATGCTGTCAATCCCTTTCTTTTCTGTTATTTCAAAATCAGGAATGCGGAGGTAAACAGTGTTTTCATTTATTTTCTCGAAAAATGGCTTTGTGGCGTTTAATGGATTTAGGTCCTTTTCGATAGGCTGCTTATTTTGTTCGGTAACCTTTTCGACTTTCTTTGTTTTTCCAATATAATTTACGCCGATATGTCCATTACGAAAGAAACGGATCCATTGATTGAGCAATTTAGCACATTCCTGATTATTGGGCAATTGTTTTACTTTTTCGAGATACATCTTATTGTGCAACTCATAGGCATCCCGGCCCTTCTTGTTGATGATGTATTGAAAACCGGCATCATTCTCTTCAAACGTTTTTTTTACCCACAAAAAATTGGATTCGCAATTGCAGTTTTGGGCGAAATTTAAAATAGGCAAACTTACCAATAGGCATAAAAATAGGACGCGTCTGTTCATTTGTATCATCAGAAGTGTTAATAATTGTCGATTGCACAAATATAGGTTAAAAATGGAAAATACCCTCGTAGCCGAATAAAAGATTGTTCATGAAGATGAACTGACTTATATTCAAATACCTTATATCTATGTTAAATTGCTTTTTCTTCTCAATGCTGATATGCACACAGTGAAGAAAAGAGGTTATTGCTGCATTATTTTACAGGTTTTATTAGAAATCCATCATAAATTGACTTTCCTAAAAATAAAGCCTAATTTTGAGTCATCAACAATAACTAAACCACCGGGATGAATGTAACACATGTCAGGCAATTGTTTACCCAGCTTTACGAAGAAAATTGGGTCAAGCTGTATGTGCATGTTTTCCGGATGTTAAATGATCGTGACGAGGCCCGTGATATTGTGCAGGAGATTTTTGCGAATCTCTGGAGCCGGATGGAGCGACTGGAAATTGAGCACTCTTATCAGGCTTATCTTTTTCGTTCGGCCCGTAATTTGGTGATCAACCGTATCGCAAGCCAAGATGTGGGGCGGAAATATGAAAACTACCTGGAGCATGCAGCTCCAACAGTTGAAATTATGCCCGACGAGTTGCTGCGGGAGAAAGAATTAGCAGAGCAGATCGATAAAGCGATTGAAAAGCTGCCCCGCAAAATGGCCTTGATCTTCAAAAAAAGTCGCTTCGAGCAACGTAGTTATCGGGAGATCGCCGAGGAACTTGATATCTCTGAACAGACTGTCAAAAAGCAGATATACAATGCTTTGACAGTGCTTAGAAAAAAAATAAGAACTATTTTCATTTTTTTCTACCACTAAGTGGGCGCTATCCTGTCTTCTAAGCAGTAAACAGGATACGACCTATGAAGCACCGATTATCGAAACAATTACTGCAAAAGTATCAGCAGGGTATGTGCAGCGCCGAGGAAAAGGTGTTTGTCGAAAGTTGGTACAATCAACTCAGCAGGAAAAATAACGAAAAAGAGATACCAGAACTTGATCTGGCCACCGAAGACCGGTATTTCCAACAGCATATTTTCGGATCCGAATGGAGGGCTCATCGTCAAAAGAATGCCTATCTGAAGGTTGCGGCCAGTATTGTATTCTTCTTCATGGCAGGAGTAGCTATTTACTTCTTTTCCGAACGCCAGCCATCCCCACAAAAACTTCCTTTTACTGTCGGCCAGTTCCAAGCTGATCTGCTCATCGGAAATGAAGTGGTCAGCCTGGATGAAAAAAAGCCGTTCAGCCCCGCATGGCTGGATCAACACAAAGGAAGCAGAGTGGCGATCAAGACCAAAAAGGGACAAGAATTCAAGATGGAACTTCCGGATGGTACAACGGTGTGGTTAAATGCTGACAGCAAGCTGGAAATAGGGCAGGGATACAATCTACAGGAGCGTTCGGTATTCTTGCAAGGGGAAGCTTATTTTAAAGTGGCTAAAAACAAAGCCAAGCCCTTTATTGTCCATGTCGGCACGACGAGCATTGAAGCTTTGGGAACAGCTTTTAACGTAAAGTTATACGCAATGGATAGCCAGCTCCTCACGACACAGCTTGACGAGGGAAAAATACGTGTCAGCAATGCCGGTCTGCAGGAGATTCTGCTACCAGGGCAGATGATCCAACTGAATGTGCTGAATGGGGCCTTCCAGTTGCAGCAGGAAAACAAACAGCAGGATGCTGCCAACTGGAAAGACGGTTACTTTGAATTTGACCAGACACCGCTTCCTGATATTTTGGCCGATCTGGGCCGTTGGTACAATTTTACCTATAGCCTGTCGCCCGCCTATAAAAATAAAGTCCTTAGTGGAAAAATCAGCAAAAAAGAGTCTTTTGAGGAAGTGCTTAAGATCTTACGGTTCGCCGGTATAAATTATACAATCGACAAAGACCGACTCATACTTGTTCCCTAACCTAACTCGAAACAAACGAATATTCAATCTAAATACCCTATGAAACAGTCCGTAAAAACACTGCTATTTATGCTCATGCATGTCAATGGCTATGCCTTTAGCCAGCAGGGAGACAAGCCGTCCGACCATGTTCAGTTTAAACAGCTCGTTAAATCCATCGAACAGCGTAGCGATTATCGCTTTGTTTATGATCCCCATGAAATTAATCCCGATCTGCGTGTCGATGTCAATTTAACCAATGCCAATATCCCCGAACTGCTTAAACAGGCATTTTCGGGCAAAGGCATCCGCTATCAAATTGTTAAAAATACCATCGTGCTCCAGGGGAAAGCCAATGGCAAGCCCCAGCAGACGACCATCAGTGGCCGGGTTACCAATGCTGCCGGTTCGGCGCTTGAAGGGGTAAGTATACATGTTAAGAGCAAGGTAGCCAGCACAGTTACCGATGCCAGTGGACGTTTTAGTTTAAATGGGCTGCAGCAGGACGATGTTTTGTTGTTGAGTTATGTGGGCTACCGCAGCAAGGAAGTTAAAGTCGCGGGCGGCGGCATCATTGACATAAACCTTGAGATAGATCCAGGCAACCTGGATGAAGTGGTCGTCATCGGTTACGGCACCTCTTCGATACGCAAAAATACGGGATCCGTATCCAGCGTTACCGGCAAGGAAATAGAGACGCAGCCGGTGCTGGATCCATTGGCTGCACTGCAGGGCCGCGTGGCCGGCTTGAATATAGCCTCCAATTCGGGCTTGCCGGGCAGCTCTTTTCAGGTGCAACTGCGTGGTGTCAATTCGCTGAGCAATGGCAGTAGCCCGCTGTATATTATCGACGGCATTCCATTTTCGGACGAAAGCATGAATCAGTTTACCTCGGCCAATGGGAACCAAAGTCCGCTAAGCCTGATCAATCCCAGGGATATCGAACGTATCGACGTGCTTAAGGATGCCGATGCCACAGCCATTTACGGCTCCCGGGGTGGGAATGGAGTGATCCTGATCACAACGAAAAAGGGCAATAAAAGCGGGCTTAAAATTGATTTTAATACCAATATTGGTTCTGGCAAAGCCATTCGGAACCTGAAGATGCTCAATACTGCTCAATATTTGGAAATTCGGAAGGAAGGATTTAAAAACGATAATTGGACAGCGACGGCAGATAATGCGCCCGACCTACTGACCTGGGATCAGTCCGCTTACAGTGACTGGCAGAAAGAATTTTATGGTGCAAGTGCTCCTTTTTCAACATATCAGCTATCATTTTCCGGTGGAAACGAATATACCCAATACCTGGCCAGTGCCAATTTCAATCGCCAGGGTGATCCCTTGCCCGGCAATCAAAATTATCAGCGTGGCGGTGCGCTGTTGAATCTTTCTACGCAATCCAAAGATCAGCGATTTAAACTCAACAGCAGTTTCAACCTCAATCTGGACCGCAACAATACGGTGCCGACCGATATTGCTCAGTTTTATAACCTAGCGCCCAATTATCCTTTATACGATGAAAAGGGAGACTATTATTGGTTTCAGCAGAGCTTGCAGAATCCTGCTGCCTACATGGAGCGATCGAGCATCTCCAAATCCAAATCCCTGCTGGCCAACCTGTCTGCTGAGTACGCAATCTTACCTGAATTGGTCGCTAAAATTAGCGTGGGTTATAACCTCAAAAGTATGGACCAGACACGCCTGCTGCCCAATGCCGGATTTAATCCATTGACCAGTGCAGGGTCAACGGCCTCTTACGGGAATTCAGATTATCAGTCCTACATCGTTGAGCCACAGTTAAATTATAGCAAGACCTTCGGTAAACATGATTTCAAGTTCCTTTTGGGCGGTACATGGCAGCAAAGGGTCAGCGAAGGTAAATATTTAGATGGCAGCAGTTATCCAAGTGATTCCCAGTTAGGAAACCTTGCTGCCGCGGGTGTCATAGCGATCCGCAACAATCAGTATGCGGACTACCGCTACCAGTCTGCATTTGGTCGTATCAATTATGCCTACGACGACAGGTACCTTGTGAATGTTAGCTACCGAAGGGATGGCTCGTCCCGCTTCGGCCCCAACAATAAATACGGGAATTTTGGGTCGATCGGTGCAGCCTGGGTGTTCAGCAGCGAAGAATTTTTAAAGGATCAGTCTATCCTCAGCTTCGGGAAGTTACGGGCCAGCTGGGGGGTGACGGGTAACGACCAGATCGGAGATTACCAGTACCTGGATACCTGGGGAACGGGTTTTGCCTACCAGGGCATCACCGGGCTTTATCCGACACGGGTGTTTAATCCCAATTTTGGATGGGAAGAAATTAAAAAGAAAGAACTGGGACTTGACCTTGGATTTTTCAGGGACCGTATTTTCCTGACAGCCAACTATTACAACAATAGATCGGATAATCAGTTGATCAATATCGTGCTCGCGCCGCAGACGGGCTATAATTCCTATTTTGGGAATACCCCCGCACTGATCGAAAATAAGGGCTGGGAGATTGAGCTGAGCAGTCTGAATATCCAGAAAGAAAAGTTCAGCTGGAAAACCAATTTTAATATTACGTTTCCATCAAATACCCTACTGGAATATCCCGGGCTTGGGAGTAGCAGTGATGCGAGGCGATACGTCATTGGCGAGTCCACACGTATCGTTCGTGGATTTCAGTTTACCGGAGTGGATCCGCAGACCGGGATCGCTCAATTCCGCGATGTGGATGGCGACGGGAAGATCAGTGATTTCAATGATTATGTGACCTTGGGCTCACTGCTGCCCAAGTATTATGGTGGTATCGGCAATAATCTAAGTTATGGTAACCTGAGCCTTGGATTCCTCTTTCAGTTTGTCAAACAGGAGGGACCATCCATTGGGTATGGCCCACAGGCAACGACCATTGGCGGATTGGCCAATCTAGATGAATCTGTATTAGACCGCTGGCAACAGCTTGGGGATGTGACGGATGTGCCACGCGCTACCGCTAATAGCGCCAACGATGCCAACGTGGCTTATCGCAATTATTACCGCTATTCATCGGCTGTGTGGGACGATGCTTCTTTCATCCGCTTAAAAAATGTATCGCTCAGCTACGACATCTCCAAATGGACCCAAAAGATCAATATCAGCCGGGCGCTAATACAGTTCAATGCCCAGAACCTCATTACCTGGACAAACTTCAGGGGTATGGATCCCGAGATGCCCGGTTTTGACCGCACGTATCTCTCGGATGTCAATCCTTTTGGTTCGGTGCGGAACAGCGCCACGCCATCGATGCGCACCTACACTTTTGCTGTTCAGCTTACTTTTTAATGATCATAAAACGACTAAAGACTTATTCCATGAACAAATATATCATCTACGGCCTTTTTGCGACACCATTGATAAACATATCCTGCAATAAATTTCTGGCGGTGGACCCACCCAAAACAGAAGTTGCGGCAGAGTCGGCCTTCAGCGACGAAAAGACTGCCACAGCAACCGTGGGCGGACTCTATACCAGCATGAATAACTACAATAACCAGTTCGCCAGTGGACTGATGACCATTGTACTGTCAAGCCTGGCCGACGACTACAACTCGGCATTTACAAGTTACGATGAGTATAAGTACAATAAACTGAGTCCCGCGACCTCTTATCTCGATCGGCTCTGGTCGCAACCTTATAGCTATATCAATCACAGCAATAAGATTATTGAGGGAGTTGAAGCTTCGGCACTTAGCAGCACGGTAAAAGCGCAGCTATCGGCAGAAGCCCGTTTTACACGGGTGTTCAATTATTTTTACCTGAGCAACCTCTTCCATAAAGTGCCCTTGATAACGGATACAAAAGATCTGGATGCCAACAATAAAAAGGGGCCGGCCTCCCAAGACGAACTTTACGCCTTTATGGTGGCGGATCTAAAGAAAGCTGCCACCGATATTTCTGATAACTATCAGGGCAATGAGCGTACCCGTCCAAACAGAAAAGCGGTTGATGCGCTATTGGCCAGGGTATATCTTTATCATGCGGACTGGGCCAATGCCGAAGAGATGGCTGACAAAGTCATCGCCGACAATCGCTATGAACTGTCGCGTGATCTAAATACTGTTTTTTTGAAAACGAGTAAAGAAGCGATCTGGCAATTACAGACCGTTAATCTTTCTACTGCCGGGGTCAACACCTGGGAAGGGTTCAGCATCGTTCCGGCAGTTGCTACGGCACGGAGTTATTATCAGGTATATGATAGTACAGTGGCGGCCTATGAAGAGAATGACTTACGTAAAACAATGTGGTTAAAGCCTTATACAGTAAGTAATAAGACACTTTATATGCCGTATAAGTACAAGGTGCGCACGGGTACAGCTGTTACCGAATATAATACTGTACTGCGCCTTGCCGAGCAGTATCTGATCCGTGCCGAAGCGCGGCTGAACCAAAATAAATTGCAGGCAGCACTGCAGGATATCAATCAGATCCGTGAGCGTGCTGGTCTCGCTGCGCTGCCACAAACGATGGACAAAGCGGGTATTGCCCTCGCGCTTGAAAAAGAACGCCAGCTGGAACTGCTCGGAGAATGGGGCCACCGTTGGTTTGATCTGGTCCGCACGAACAGAGCACTGCCTGTACTTTCAAAGGTCAAAACAGACTTTACTGAAAGTGACGTCAAAATACCGATTGCGAGTGCTATTTTAATAACAAATGCTAACCTCGAACAGAATGATTAAGCTATTCAAACACGTGTTGCTGCTTCTATTGCTACAGGCAGCCTTTATATTGCAGGCGCAAGTCAGCATCCTCCCGAAAAAAGCAGCGGCTGGTGATACCGTGACCATCAGTTTTGATCCAAGTAAATCTGGGACTGTTACTAGTACAGGACCATTTTTCGTGGATTTCAATTATTCAAATTTTTATGAATTTCCGAGCCGGATGCCCATGGAGCTGGAAGGTGGACTGTGGCGTGTACGGTTTAAACTGCCTGCCTATGCCAACTTTTCCTGTTTTACGATCGCCGACAAGGACAAAAAATTTGTACAGCAGGCAAGCGATAGCAGTCAGTATGAGATCTATGTCTACAAGCAGGGGAAACTGATTGCCGGTAATTACCTGGGAAAATCCTACAGCGTACCCGTCCAGCATAAAAACTCAGATCATATCGTTGCAATACAGGAATATTATCTCAAAAAAGAACTGAGCTTGTACCCCGACAACTATGAGGCACAACTCCGTCTGATCGTCCTGCAGATGAAAAATAGCAGTCCGGCCCGTCAAGCGCAGCTGTTGAACAAAGGCTTAGCGGTGGTGGAGAAAAAATTCAGAAGCAATCCGCTTTTTGAAGGGAATCTCAACAAGGTGACCATGGGCTATCTGATACTCGGCCAGAACCAAAAGGTGGATTCCATCCGCCAAGTCGTGATCAACGAGTTCCCCGACAAGAAGATCGGGATATCGTATCGGCTCAATAAGTTGTTCCGTGAGCCGGACTCCACCGCTGTGGTCGCGAAGATCGGGGAGCTTCTTTCCCTCAAAACAGCCGATAATGAGGCAGCTTACGGCAGCGCTTACGAATACCTTTTTACCTACTATGTGCGGCACCGCGACAGTATACAGGCTCAGAAGTATCTTCCCCTGATTACGCGTTGGGAACAAGATCCCTACAAATGGCGCGCTTACAATCAGTATGTGGAGCTGCTACTGGATCATAAGCTGATGCTCCACGATGCATCCAAACTCAATTTATATCTGCTCGACAGCGTGGCGGCATACCCCGTAAGTTTAATCCGCTATTTCCCGGAAACAGGTTATCTGGTTGCCCATGATCCGGCCAGGGCCGATAAGCTTACTGCGATAAAAGCTGAAATTATGGCCAATCAGGGACTGATAAGCGCGCAGTTAAATCGGCCCGAAGATGCCCGAGAATGGTTTTCCAAAAGCATCCCTACACTCAGATCGGCGGCACTACTAAGGGCCATTGCCATGCAGTATCAGCGGTGGAATGATATAGACAGTGCGATACCGGTATTGGAAGCAGCCTATCGTTATGCCCCTTTTGACCCTCAAATCAGACAGCTACTGGACAGCACGATCGAGAAAAGAGGTATTGACAACGTCGCGGAAAGACATGCCTATTTTAGCAAACTTGACAGGCAATGGAAACAGGAATATTACCAGGAGTTCCAGAAAATAATAGGGAATGCGCCATTTCCAAAGGACTTGAGTATAGTGGATATGGGCAAGAAACCATTAGTTCAGGCGGAACTCATAGACAAGGTTGTCATCATTGATTTTTGGGCTACTTGGTGCAAACCTTGTATTGCTTCTTTTCCTTATTTACATCAGGTGTACAAAAAATATGCGAGCGACCCTCAGGTGAAATTTGTTGTGCTCAATTCGGGAAGTGGAAATAGTTGGGACGATGCCTACAAATGGGCTCAGGATAATACGGAGTTTGACTTTCCATTTTATTACAACCAAGATAAAAAGCTCAGCAGCAAGCTGGAAATAACTTCAATTCCGACGACATTGATCCTAGACAAAAAAGGAAATATACGTTTTCGAAAGGTGGGCTTTGAAGGTGAAAAGCTGCTGCAGAGCCTCGATGCCATGATCGAATACCTAAAGGAATTGGAACAGTAATGCGCTGTTTTTAACAGCAGTCAGCTCACCTGCGCCTGATGCAGGTAAAGGAATAAAAAAAGCAGCGCAGATGGCTGCTGTCCTGGAGCTATTTATCTTAGTGTATCAATGAGGTTTTGCATCACTACCTCATTGATGTCTGTTGCCTTTATGGTAATAAGAAATATTTTTGTTGATTCCTTGCTGTGCATCATTTCTATCGGGTGATGCCATTGCGGGAGCATACTGCAGCGATACAATATCAGTGGTGTCGATTTCGGGCATCTTAAGCGGGCGGTACCAAGAAGGTGGGTTTGTGAGGCTGCCCGTGTTTTTGCGATCTGTCTGTTCAGTTGATTCTTGTACAGAACGTTGTTTCCAGCGTCTATATACGAGCAGTGCTGCTCCAGCAACTGCCGTGATAACGAGTCCGATTTGTGCTTTCATTTCTTCTTTTTTAAGAATTGAACAAAGTTCCCCTCAAAAAAGTTCAACAAAAAACAAATCAGCTATTTCTGGCATAGGTGCCAGAAATAGCTTTTTATAAATCGATCGTCATAAGGTAAAGTGATGACAGCAACTTCGGAAATTACGACGACCGCTTAATCACAGCCCCATGAATTTAAAAGGTTCTGCTTTTTTGAGGTGCCCATTGCTCAGTCCAGTGTAAGTTTTGTTTTCTTGCTAAATCAAATTTTATGTGATTTAATATTAAATTAATAGACTTTTGGTGATAATAGAGCCGTAGCCTTTGTTAAAGGCATGAGCGGGAAAATTCCAGTAATTGGAAAAATGGGTTAAAAAATTTATGAAGCTTATTTTGTGCTTGCTAAAAATGGCTGTTAATTTGAATGGTGTAGAAGTTTATTGAAAGTTCATTATTTTTGACTGACATGGTTTTCTTGATCACTGATACAGTTTTCTTGCAAAACTGTTTATAATAAATAAACTTCAATACATGGAATCACTCTTTAGCGCATGGAAAACGAGCAGAATGGCTTACCTCAGGTTTTTTGAAAACTATTCATTGGAGCAGCTCAATTATATCCCAAAAGGTTTCAGCAACAATCTGATATGGAATATCGGGCACATCATTGCCACGCAGCATAAATTGATTTATATCGGATCTGAGGCAAAAGGGCATATTCCCGATGAAATCTTTAACCGGTATCAGTCGGGAACGAGGCCGACAGTCCCCGTATCCCAACAGGAGGCCGACTTGTTGAAAAGCTTGCTTATTGAGCAAATAGAACCGACGATCCGTGATTTTAATAACAAAAAATTTGTCAGCTATCAGGAACGGACCACCGGGACAGGATTTCATCTCACTTCGATATACGACGCCTTCGAGTGGAACAATTTTCATGAAGGACTTCATCTAGGCTATATGATGAGCATTCGGAAGTTTATAGGGTAGCTATACGAACTAAAGAACTTCGGCAGTCCAGTATAAAGGAAGCACAGAGATGACTGTGCTTCTTTTTTTTGCGCCCTTTTAATTTAGATAGTAGAAAAGCCTGCTAAATGTTTGATTCGGCACAGAGCGTATTTGATGAGCCATTGCCAACTGGAGCCGGGATAAAGTGGACGCTTTGATCCACTATATATCGTTCACGAAAGAGGAGGCATTTCTGTAATATAAAAAATACGAAAACGTTATAGTTAAATTACGAAAACGTTGTAGTTAAATTTTGGCTCCTGTGATTTTTAGGAGATTTTGTAGCAACTCCATCGCCAACATCACCCCATTGTTAATTTTTTATATCGAAAATCGTGTTATTGAGACAAAATAACACTTTTTTGATACGATCTAGTTCTGTTTTTCTTATTGCTAATCTTCACTTTTACAGTTAAAATTCCTTTATCAAAGGGAGCCAATTATAAAATTACTAAATCACCCATAGTGAATATTTCTTTATGAGAAACAATTGTAAACTAAAACAAAGCCGCTTTTATGGCTTCGGCACTGGCAAATGGATACCCTGTTCCTGCCTGCTTTGTCTGGTCGCTCTGGCTAGTCCTGCCGCTGCATCAAAAGCCAATGTACCCCTGATTTCGACGGCAAACGGGACGGTACAGAACCGCGAAATCACAGGTAAAATATCGGATGGCAATGGGCAGCCCCTGGCCTCCGTTACGGTCAGTGTGCTGGGCAGCAAGGTAAGCACGGCCTCAAAAGCTGATGGTACGTATACCATTTCGGTGCCGCTCGAAGCAAAAAAACTGGTGTTCAAACTGTTGGGCTACAAGAGCCAGGAAGTCGACCTTACCCCATCCAAGGTCGTTAATGTCGTCCTCAGTTCGTCGGCCGATGAGCTGGACGAAGTAGTAGTGGTGGGCTACGGTACTATGCGCAAAAAGGATCTGACAGGTTCCGTGACGCAGATCCATCCAGACCGTATTGCCAATGAAAACCCCAAAACCGTACAGGATATCCTCCGCGGATCGGCAGGACTGAATATCGGTTACGATGCCTCGGCAAAAGGGGGCGGCTCCATCGAAGTGCGGGGTAAACGCTCGGTCTACGATAGCAACAGCGGGCACAACAACCCCTTGCTGGTACTCGATGGCATGATTTTCTACGGTGAGCTTTCTGAAATCAATCCGGATGACATCGAGCAGATTGATGTGCTAAAAGATGCTTCGGCTGCGGCTATCTACGGTTCGAAAGCGGCTAGTGGCGTGATTATCATTAGCACAAAAAAAGGGAAACAGGGGAAACCGACGATCAATATGACCATGAATGCCGGCGCAACGCAACTGAGCGAATACCGCAAAAGATTCAGCCCAGAAGCTTACTTGCAGCACCGCGAGGACTGGTATACCAAAAATACCTATGGCGTCAATCCGACAACAGGTCTATATGAGGCTTACCAGACACGGGACGATAACGGCAATCTCACCGTGCCTTATGGCTTTTACTTCAACCCGGGACAGCTGCCTTCGTCTTTATCGCTGGATTCCTGGCGCGCGCAGTCGACCAACGAGGACGGGGAGTCCGATCGCAGCATTTGGGGCCGCCGCTTGGGGCTACAGGGAAATGCCCTGCAGAATTTTTTGGATGGAAAGACGGTCGACTGGGGCGATCATACCTTCCGCACGGGCTTTAACCAGGATTACAACGCGAGCATCAGCGGCGCGAGCGACCGCGTCAATTATTACTTGTCCATGGGCTACCTCAAAAATGAGGGAACTGTTGTCAGCGATACCTACAAGGCTGTGCGGGCAAACATGAAGATCAATGCGCATGTGACCAACTGGCTAGAATTGGGTGCCAATGTGAATTTTCAGGATCGCTCCGACGGCAATATGGACATTGATATCGACCAGACATTGCGCAACAGCCCTTACGCCGATTATGCCGATGCCAGTGGCAATCCTTTACAATATCCGCTCAGTGAGCAGTTTAGCCAACGGGGGTATAATTATGATTTTCAGCGGAAATACCTGGAGCTGGACAAGGGCTATACGGTCTTCAATTCTATTTTCAATGCGAAAATAAAACTACCCTTTAACATTACTTATTCCTTTAACGCTTCACCGCGCCTGCAGTATTTCCACGACCGTTACTTTATGTCGGCCGAACTGCCAGGTTCTAATCCTGCCGACCGGGGTGCGAACCGCGAGCAGACCAAACGTTTCGACTGGTCGCTCAACAACACCATCAGCTGGGAACAGACCTTTGCGGACAAGCATCGCCTGATGGTAACCTTGGTACAGGAGGCGGAGGAACAGCAGTCCTGGAAAGACCGCATTGAAGCACGCAATATTTTACCTTCGGATGCACTTGGCTTTCACAATACCAAAAATGGTTCGAAGGAAAACAGCTCCTTTGATAGTTACGATACCCATCAGACAGCGGATGCCTTGCTGGCCCGTTTATTTTATTCCTACGATGACCGTTATATGCTGACGACTTCGATCCGCCGGGATGGCTATTCGGCTTTTGGAACGTCCAATCCTTATGCGACTTTCCCCTCTGTGGCGCTGGCCTGGAATTTTACCAAAGAGAAATTCTTCAAATGGACGGATGTAATGGATTATGGCAAGCTGCGTGTTTCCTACGGTAAAAATGGAAATCGGCAGCTGGCAGATCCTAATCTGGCGCTCGCCAACCTGTATTCGGGTAGTGGCAAGATGCATGGCTACCTCAACTCGGCGGGTGAACTGGTCCAATACCGCTACCTGATGGTAGACCGTCTGGCTAACCCGAACTTGCAATGGGAAAAAACTACAGCATGGAACTTTGGGCTGGATTTTGGTTTCCTAAAAAACCGTATTTCGGGTACCCTCGAATATTACCTGATGCAGACCCACGACATGATCATGGAGCAAAAGCTGCCCAATTTTACAGGATTCAGCAGCATCACCACCAACCTGGGGCAAGTGGATAATAAGGGGATTGAATTGACCTTAAATACCGTCAACTTGAAAAAGGAAAATCTGCAATGGTCTACCACCTTTAATTTTGCGTACAATAAGAATCAGATTGTACATCTCTATAAGAACTACCAGGATGTACTGGATGCCAATGGAAATGTGGTTGGCCGCAAAGAAATGGACGAAATTTCGAATGGCTGGTTTATCGGGCAGCCTATCGGCGCGATCTGGAATTACCAGGTTACGGGCATCTGGCAGGCCAATGAAGCTGCAGAAGCCGCTAAATATGGGCAGGCTCCTGGTGATCCGAAAGTGGCCAATGTATATACAGCAGATGATGCCGTGAATGGGGATAGCAGAAAGCCTGTGTATAATAATAACGATAAGGTCTTTCTGGGACAGACGGATCCGCGTTTCCGCTGGTCGATGCGCAATGAGTTTACGCTATGGAAGGATCTAAGCTTTTCGTTTAATATTTATTCATACATGGGGCACAAAAGCTTGTCGGGCAATTACCTGAACAACGACGATGATGGCGGGCGCATGGCTTATGGGCTGGCCAATCTGCCAGCAAAGGAATACTGGACGCCAGATAATCCAACGGACCGCTATGGCCGTATCGAGGCTAAGGGACCGATCGGCGCGGAGGGCGCTGCGCGGCTGTATGACCGCTCGTTTATCCGGCTCGACAATATTTCGGTAGGCTATACGTTACCAACAGCCTTGACCTCCAAGTATAACCTCAATCGGGTGAAGCTGTATGGGACGGTGCGCAATGTGGCCACCTGGACCAAAGAATGGGAATACGGCGATCCGGAGACTTTCCATCCCGACAACAACCCGAGTGGATGGGCCTCAAGGGTCTTTACTTTCGGTGTGAACTTATCTTTATAACCTGATTAATTGTGATGTATATGAACAATACACTAAAAAAATCCAGATCCGCCGGCAGAAGCATCGCCTTTTTGCTCGCCGCTACGCTAGCGATAAGCAGCTGCTCGAAGGAATTTCTGCAGCCCGATCCGCTGTCGATCTATATCCCTAACGAAACTTTTAACACCGAATCGGGCCTGCTTTCGGCCATGGCCATCTGTGACCGCCACCTCAAGGGGTATTGGGCCACAGATCATAACGAGATGCTGACGCTAGGCACAGAGTATATCTTTTCCGAACTGATGGTGGCCAGTAATACCGACAAACGCAGCATGCTGGCGGATGTCGCCAACATGCTGACCCCGACAAGTGACAACTCTACGCATCAAAACCTCGACCGCTCCAATAGCCTCTGGTATCTGTGGGACGAAACCTACAAGGGGATCAGCTATGCCAATACCATTATCAAATATGTAGACCAGGTACAGACCTTGAGCGAGCAGGATAGGAATGCCTACAAAGGACGGGCGTATTTCCATCGGGCTTTCCGCTATATGGCCTTGGTCTTTGAATACGGCGATGTACCTTTGGTGACGACCATCATTGACGTACCCAAACAAAATTACCGGAGCACCAAGCGTGATGCCATTCTGCAGATGATTACCAAGGATATGGAGTTTGCTGTACAATGGGTGCCTGATCAGAAAAATATGAACCTGATCGGCTTGATCAACAAGGGGGCCTGCCGCATGCTTTTGGCAAAATGTTACCTCGCCATAGGGGAGTATCAGAAAGCCAAAGAGCAGACGGATATCCTGATTGACCAGTCGGGCTATGCTCTGATGACCGAAAGCTTCGGAACCTTTAACGATGGAGGGGAAGCGCAGACCTGGCCCATCACACGTAACGTGATCTGGGATATGCACCGCCCCGAAAACAAACTGATCGCCAGCAACCGCGAGGTGATCATGGGGATGCCCAACCGTGGCGCCGATGCGGAGTCTTTCGTTAAAATGCTGACCATGAGAATCTTATATCCCTTTGTCTTTGACAGCCGGATACAGACAACGGATGGTAAACAGGCTTTGTTGAACATCAAACGCAACAGCGGCGATTACAATGCAAAATATGATTATATGCGCGCCTTTGGCCGCGGGATAGCAACGTTCCGCCCTACATCATTCCAGACGCAGGGCGTATGGTCTGTCAATGGCAAGCCGGATGAAGGCGACCTGCGCCACAGTTCAAAGATGGGTAACTGGGTACGGATGGAAGATTACAAAGTGAACAATAAGGCTTCCAAAGATTTTGGGAAACCGGTCACACTGAAAGATCCCGCAACGGGCAAACTCCTTTGCAGCGATACCATTCGCCGTTGGTACGATGTGCCCCACTATAAATTTTTCCTAGATGATCCCGTAAGTGAATCCAATATCAGCGGTTCAGACGGTTCACGGGGTGCTACCAATGGGGGGATCGCCGACTGGTACCTGTATCGCCTGGCGGAGGCTTACCTCCTGCGCGCTGAAGCGAAATATTATATCAATCCGAGTGATGGGACGATAAAAGATGATTTAAATGCTGTCCGCCAGCGGGCAAAATGTACGGAGCTCTACCAGGGAGCGGTAAGCATCGGGGATATTATGAACGAAAGGGCCCGTGAGCTCTACTGGGAGGAGTGGCGCAATGTCGAATTGAAACGGGTGTCCCTCTGCCTGGCACGTAGTGGTAAACCGGATGAATGGGGAAACGCGTACAATCTGGACAATTTTGATAAACAGAGCGGCACAGATGCCAGTGGCGGGAGTTACTGGTACCAGCGTATTATGCATTATAGCCTCTACAACAAAGGTGTCATTCATGTCAATGCCACTGGGCTAAGCGATATCAAATACACGATGGATAAAAAGAATATGTACTGGCCGATTCCTAATGTCGCGATTACCTCCAATATTAAGGGGCAGCTAAAGCAAAATTACGGCTACGACGGTTATAATCCTGCTACTCCAGTATGGGATAAATGGGAGGATGCCGTAGCGGATGAAGCCAAAGCAGAATAATCAGTTTGATAGGTCCCGAACCGATATTTATTAGAGAAGATCGGTTCAGGATTTCTTTGAACATCGTATTTTATAACATAAAACCAGTTCGTAATTACATAAAAACCAGTTTGTATGATCAAGAAAATCTTTTTGTTTTTATTGTTTCTCCCGGTTCAATTTTTAAGTGCACAGACAGATCTGGCAAATTTTCCTGCTGAGGCAGATCCCAAGGAGGTCGGCCATCGCATCGCACACCGCTTTATCGCAGGCAAACATATGCTGCATGCCGGGAAATGGATCAGTTATCCCGAGACCTTCTATTGGACGGGAGCCATTAATTACGCCCATTTAACGGGCGATCAGCAGGTGATGCAGGCTATGAAGGACCGATTCACCAAATTAACAGCAAGTGAGCCGCAGCTGTTGCCTATTAAAAACCATGTCGATTTGAATATGTTTGGCAGCCTGCCTTTGCGGCTTTATCAGCTGACCAAAGAGAAAAGCTATCTCGACCTGGGCTTGCCCTACGCCGATACGCAATGGGAACTTCCGCAAAATGCCAGTCAGGAAGCGAAGGACTGGGCGGAAAAAGGATACTCCTGGCAGACCCGTCTCTGGATCGACGATATGTACATGATCACCATCGTGCAGGCCGCTGCTTTTAAAGCAACTGGCAAAGCCGAATACCTGGACCGTGCAGCCCGGGAAATGGTACTTTATCTGGATAAGCTGCAGCGTCCAAACGGACTGTTCTACCATGCACCCGACGTCCCTTACTACTGGGGGCGAGGCAATGGCTGGATGGCCGCGGGTATGACTGAATTGTTGCGTATGCTTCCGAAGGACCATCCCAGTCGACCCCGTATATTAAAGGGCTACCTGACGATGATGAAGAGCCTGAAAAAACAGCAGCGCAAGAGCGGTATGTGGAATCAGTTGATAGACGAGGCAGACTGCTGGGCAGAAACCTCCGGTTCGGCGATGTTTACCTATGCGATCATATCGGGTGTAAAGCAGGGCTGGCTAAGTGACAGACGGTATGGTCCCGTTGCCCGCAAAGCTTGGCTGGCGCTCGCAAAATATGTGGACGATCAGGGGGCTGTATCGGAAATCTGCGTGGGCACCAATAAAAAGAAAGATAAACAGTATTACTATGACCGCCCTCGCCATACTGGTGATTATCATGGGCAGGCGGCCTACATGTGGTGTATCAATGCACTGTTGGAAGAAAGCGGCAAATAGGTGAGCAGCCCACAGTGAAGATGACGGAAACTAGCTGTTGTTAGCAATTCAATTCCTTGATTTTAAGTAGTTATGGAAAATTAATGTTTTTTAACTTCTGACTATTAGTGTATAATGGTCAGAAGTTTTATATTTACAGTCGTTAACGGACATTTCCTGGATGATTTTAATAAGCGGGTTAAGTTCGAAATACGCAATTACCCAAAAATTACATGGAATATGAAATATTACTTGCTTACCTTTTCTGTTTCGGTTCAGGTGCTGACCAAACGCACTGAACTGATGAATTATCTTAGCCGGCATATTGCGGATCTGAAATACATTTCGGCCGACCTTCAGGATAAATTATGCACAATCACCATCCGGACCTTACGTCGTGATGAAGGTGTTGTTATTAATCTATTGGCCCTTAGAGGATTTAAAGCGTCGTTTATATCGGCGACCGAAAGTGTTTAAATAGCGCCTGATTCAGCTTGACAAACGCCATATGCTCGCGTTTCTCGATGGAAATCAAATAGGTAGAGTGATGCTATGCCGCCTATAAGGAAATGTTTTTCCTGCGGCAAGCTATGATTATTTTAGCCATATTGTTATCTTCGTTGACTTAACACGATGAGCGGGCGGATCACAGATTTTGAATCGGCAGTCTTACTGAGCAGCGGGATGAAATTACCTACAAACGATGAACACTCCAAGTCCAGAAAAAATCAAGCAGATATTTGATGTCTATTATCCCGTTGACATTAAATTTTGGGTGGAATTTTCAAAAGTGGTGGAATGCCGGACTTTCGCCAGAAATGAAGTCGTCAAAGCGTATGACAAGACCGAAAAGTTTATCAATATTCTGGCTTCTGGTTCTGTAGGTCATTTTGTTCCTTATGAGCATAAGGACATTTGCATCAATCTGTATTACGAAAACCAGATTTTCAGCGATTACCTATCTTTTGTAACGCAAAAGCCAACGGTCATCAAAACCGAATGTATAGAAGATACAGAACTCTGGTCGGTAAGTTTTCAGAATCTGCAGGAGCTTTACGGAAAATCCGACCGCTCGCTGCTCATCGGTAAAGCAATTTCAGATATCATGTTTACGGCCAAACAGTCTGAACAAATAGACCTCCTGACTTTATCGCCAACTGAAAGATATATGAAATTGATCAGAGAACGGCCGAAAATTTTCCAGCGGACTCCACTTAAAATCATCGCATCGTATTTGGGTATTGCTCCGGAGAGCCTGAGCAGAATAAGAAAAAAGATTTCTTAACTTTCGTCAAGTGTTTTTGACTTTAATGCAGCTATTTTTGGGCATTGCAAAAAAGAGCTATACAAACATGATGAAAAGAAAAATCAATTATTGGGCAGTAGTCATTTATTATGTCATCGCGATAATCTGTCGGTATTTGACCAACAAAACCGAGCTGCTTAACGCTATCGAAAATCCATATTTAAAATCGGTTCTTACGGGAGCCGGACCTGCTGTTGGCGCTGCCTTCGTATTTTTAGTCTTCAAAATAAAACCTATATTGTCACTTCAAGGAAATTACAAAAGCATTATTTTTCCGATTTTTCTCTATTGGATGTTCCCTGTTATCTTGATCAGTACCGTCTCTTACCTGACGAAAGGCACGATTCCATATTTAGCTGTTTGCTCCATACTCATCTATGGTCTGCTGGAAGAAATCGGATGGCGCGGTTTTCTCTATCAGGAATTTAAAGCATTGAAGCCCCTATATAATATACTCTTAGTTTCTTTACTCTGGTTTTTATGGCATCTGAATTTTGATTTTACCGCAACACAGCTTTTCTTTTTTCTTATTTTGGTATTGGGAAGTTGGGGTATAGGTAAAGTTGCTGATACGACAGGTTCGCTGATTGCTGTCAGTGCATTTCATTCCCTTAACAATTTCTTTCCGGGTATCAATGCTAAAAACGGGGCTATTTTGGGCATATTGCTACTCGTCTGGATTATCGCGTTGGTGGTTCGCAAGAAGATGAATCGAGCAGCTGCTTGCTAATTGCAGCATAATGAAGACATGAAAAAAGCCCGGGCTTGAAGATCAAACCAGGGCCATTCTCACCGTAAACTAAGACTCTTGAACTATTGTTTTTACTTCTTGGCAAGTAAGGGCAGATATTTTTCATAACCCTTGGCTTTCATTTCTTCTTTGGGCACAAATTGGAGAGATGCGCTATTGATGCAATAGCGTAGCCCGCCTTTGTCGGCTGGGCCATCATCAAAGACATGTCCCAGGTGGGCGTCACCAGTTTTACTGCGGACTTCCGTGCGGCGCATGCCGTGAGAATTATCCGATAATTCTTTGACTAAGTCGGGATTGATGGGTTTGGAAAAGCTAGGCCATCCACAGCCAGACTCAAACTTGTCTGTGGAAACAAATAATGGTTCTCCTGTGGTAACATCCACGTAGATACCATCTCTGAACTCATCATTGTATGCATTGTCAAACGCACGTTCGGTTGCCTGATTCTGTGTTACATCATATTGCAGCGGGGTAAGTTGTTTCTTCAATGTGCTCTGGTCTTTTCTTTTATAATTTTGTGTCGCAGCTGTATCTTTGGGTGCAGGATTGGCCTCGCGTGCCAGCTCGAATAATTCCGGAACAATGTGACAGTAGCCGCCTGGATTTTTGTCGAGATATTTTTGATGGTATGCCTCAGCATCGTAGTAATTCTGTAGGGGTTCCAGTTCAACGACAATTTTTGCGGGATATTTTTTAGCTAGTTCAGTCAAACTTTCCTTGATTACCGGAATGGCTGATTTATCGGTATAGTAAATACCAGTACGGTACTGCGTGCCGATATCATTCCCTTGTTTGTTGAGTGAGGTAGGATCTATGGTCTTTAGGAATAGATCTACGAGCAGTTTTAGCTCAACGACTTGTGGATCGTAAGTGACTTTGACAGTCTCTGCAAATCCCGTTTTTCCCGTAGAGACCTGCTCATAGCTTGGACGCTGTAAATTGCCATTGGCATAGCCAACTTCTGTAGCAATAACGCCGCGCACCTGTTTGAAAAAATGCTCGGTTCCCCAAAAACATCCCCCCGCAAAATAGATAACCTGATCTTTTTTGCCTGTATGGCCCACCGATTGTCTTTTAATCGTTTTGGAATGATCTGTTTTCTGTGAAAATCCGAATTTGCTAAGCATAAATAAGCCTATCCCTAGCAATAATAATAAAAATACCTGTTTCATAGCGTTTCTCCATTCTTGTTTTCTAATATACGATGCAAAGACCCGAATTGGTTTCAATCAATTTAAAAATTGGGCCCTTTCTTTTGTTATTAATAGGATATGTCTTGCTATTGATTTCCATAAAAGATGGATGGTGAGTTTTAAAATTGAGGTTTTTTTTACCTGCCTCAGACAATACTATACCTGTCCTAAAGGAAAACTATGTTTCTGCTGCTAGAACTTAATAGATAAACGCACTCCATTTTTAAGTACAGATGGACTGTTATTAGCTGCTATTCGAGATAATGTCCCTGGCGGATAAGCAGTGCCCGATATTTATTGAAGACACTAGATTTGGATACAAAGCCCATATATTTATGCTCAGGTCCAAGCACGGGTAGGATCCAGGTATCTTCTTTGTTCATTTTTGACATCACGGATTCCATACTTTCATGGATGATGACGATGTCATTAGGCTTTTGAGCTAATTTGTCAAAGGCTGTATCCAAACCATCCAGTTCGCCAAGGAGAATCGAGAATAGATATTCGCTGTTGACCAGCCCAATGAATTTGCCGTCGTGACTGACAATGGGAAAAATATTTCGTTTGCTATGGATAATATCGTGCTGCCTAGATTTAGGTGTTTCATCCGGACGTAAAATGACAAAGTTGGTTTCCAAAACGTATTTGATCCGCATCATACTCAATACCGAACGATCTTTATCTTCATAAGATATAAGGTCTCCCGATTCGGCCAGTACCTTTGTATAGATTGAGTGCTTAAGTATGGCTCTATTAATCAGATAGGAGATGGAGCAGACAAGCATAAGCGGGACCATTAAGGTATAACCGCCCGTTACTTCTGCAATCAGAAACATGCCGGTTAAAGGGGCATGCATAATACCGCTGAGGGCACCGGCCATACCAGCTACAACAAAATTAGGAACGTTCAGTTCCGCCAGCCCGGTCAGGTTGATCCCATAGGAGAATGCAAATCCCAAGAGTCCACCCATGACTAGGCTTGGTCCAAACACGCCACCATTGCCACCGCCATTTAGGGTAAAAAGGGCCGCAAATGATTTCCCAAATAGTGTTAATAAGGTATAGCCAAAAACCACGATACCCATGTTGTGATATTCTGAGAAGAGACTATTTTTGACAATTGCATTGAACTGTCCGTTGAGAATTTGCTGTATGGTCAAGTATCCTTCACCATATAGGGCAGGAAACACTAGCATCATCAGACCCAGTGCCGTGCCGCTTACCCATACCTTGTGATAAGGATTTTTGATTTTGCGAAACCATTTGTTGACAACAGCAGATACGCGTGCAAAATATACAGTATATAAGCCAATCAATACCGCCATTAGGAGGTAGAAGAGCAGAGCTGAAACCTGCCAGTAAGAATTAAAATTCGTGAAAAGAGGCTCACTGTACAGCAAACGCGAAACCACAGAGGCCATGGCTGAGGAAATTAGCAATGGGATAAATACAGGGATAGAAAATTCGGGCAGCAGAATTTCAATGGCAAAGATCATACCCGCCAGCGGACTATTAAACGCTCCCGCGATACCTGCAGCTGCACCACAGGCCAGCAGCATAGTCATTTCCTTATATTGTAATCCAAAAAAGCGCGCGATGTTGGAACCAATAGAAGATCCGCCCAAGGCCACTGGAGCTTCTAGACCACATGAACCTCCAAATCCCACCGTGATAGCCGAAGTGACCACCTGTGAATAAATATTACTGGGATCCAATCGGCTTCCTTTTCGGCTGATAGCGTAAATAATTGGCGTTATGCCATGCTCAATCTTTTTGCCTTTGATAAATTTTCGGACAAATAATACACTCAACAGGATACCGATTAAAGGAAAAACCAGATACAAAGAATATTTCACTTTCCAGTCGATATCGTTCTGAATACTGGTCGCTATAAAATGAGTCAGTCTTTTTAAAACGGATGCCATTAATCCGCCTACAATACCGACCAAAAAGGCTAAGATAATGATAAAGTTTCGGTTAGAAACTTTCTTCATGCGCCACTGATTGATCTGGTCTATTTTCCTGTAAAAGGTCTTTCTAAAATTTGCCATTTTGAATTATTCAGCGCTTCATTCCATCCATAAAATGAAGCGCGACAATATAGTCATTATTACATGCAATTAGTTCGTCTGCCTCCCCAACAAGCATTGATACTAACCTATTGTTACATCTCCACCTTATAAACTATCTTCTTCTCCGACCTACTAAAGACAACACGAGATATCCTAAAATTCCTGCCAGCAAGGAGGTCAGTAGAATAGCTAACTTCGCTTCATTAATATGTAACTGGTCGCTGAAAGATAAGATCGAAATAAATATAGACATCGTAAAGCCAATTCCAGCTAACAAGCCCACACCAAGGATATGCCTGAATGAGCTTCCTTCCGGTAGGCTACTAATGCCTAGTTTAGAGCATACAAAAGTCATGGTTAAAATTCCAAGCGGTTTACCCAGCAATAGGCCGAGGCTAATACCCAATCCCATAGGAGCTACAAGTCCTGTAAGCATCTCGCTTTCGATGGAAATATTGGTGTTGGCAAATGCAAATAGCGGAATAATGATAAAATTTACAGGTTTCACAAGGGCATGCTCCAAACGTTCCAAAGGTGATTCTATGTCTGTATCATTTGTTGGTATTGTCATCGCGACCAAAACACCTGCTATCGTTGCATGTATACCCGAATGATGGATAAAGTACCATATAAATACGCCTGGTATGAGATACAAATATGGATTTTTTACATTCATTCGGTTCATGACAAATAGGATGATCATACCAATCCCCGCATAAAGTAAATAAGTGGTTTCTATGCCAGAAGAATAAAAAAAAGCAATCACCAAAATAGCGATCAGATCGTCAACAATAGCCAGAGCAGCCAAAAATACCTTTAAACTTGCTGGAATCCGGTTTCCTAACATACCTATTACCGCCAATGCAAAGGCGATATCAGTTGCCATAGGGATACCCCAACCGCCAGCTGTTGCACGTCCTGAGTTGAACCCTAAAAAAATGAGGGCCGGAACAATGGCACCTCCAATAGCGCAAAGTATTGGGAGGGATGCTTGCTTGGGCGAGGAGAGTTCACCTTCCACAATTTCACGCTTAATTTCCAGCCCGACAAGCAGAAAAAAGATAGCCATTAAGCCATCGTTGATCCAGAGTAAAATGCTATACTTTAAATGGACTTTTTCTGAATCGAATCCAATAGGAGTATCCAACAAAGATTGCAGCATGGTACCTGCTGCGGTATTGGCGATGATAAGGGATAGAATAACACAAATAAATAATAAAATACCACCAGCGTTACTTGATTTGAAAAAATTTTTGAATACGGTAAGATTAATCAATTGGCTCATTTTGTTGTCTATTTTTTCTGGACCATAATTCCAGGTTTGGAAATTGAAATTTACTACTGTCAAATATGGGATCTTTTTTGGCCTTCTGCTGCTCACGATAGTCCGCGTAAATGGAAAGCACTTTTTTGTGAAGCAGGAGTATTGCGATCAGATTGAGCCAGGCCATGAGTCCGACTCCAATATCGCCCAAAGTCCAGGCAGATTTGGCAGTACTGATACAGCCTACGTAGGTGGATATAAGGATCAGCAGCCGCAAGATCCAGACAAGTACAGTCTTGTGCTGTTTCTTTCGGCTAACAAAGCTAATGTTCGTTTCAGCAATATAATAATAAGCCATAATGGTTGTAAATGCGAAAAAGGCTAGCGCCAAAGCGACAAAAGCATTACCAATTGTAGGGAAGTGATGTGAGACAGCCTGTTGGGTGAAGGCTGGTCCCATTTCCGTAGCCGGAAGGTGTTGTACAATAAACCCGCCAGTTGGATTTTCCACATTGTATTGGCCTGTGAAGAGAATCATTAAGGCTGTTGCGGTACATACGAACATGGTGTCGACATAGACCGAAAATCCTTGGACCAAACCTTGCTTGATCGGATGTGAGACTTCAGCTGCTGCGGCAGCATGCGGAGCAGTACCCTGACCAGCCTCGTTGCTATAAATACCCCGTTTGACGCCCCAAGAAATGGCCATGCCTGCTACTGCACCAAAGGTGGCCTCCATGTTTAAGGCAGATTTTACAATCAATGCGATAACGGCAGGGATTTCCGTAAAATTTAGGCCAATAATGACTAAGGCCATAAGGATATAGGCTCCAGCCATAAACGGAACGACATATTCGGCTACCGTACTGATACGCTTTACCCCACCTATGATAATAATAGCTAATAGGGCGGCTATTGCCAATCCGGTGATACTCGGTGAGAGCTGAAAAGCAGACTCGACTGCCGCGCTGATGCTGTTGCTCTGTACTCCGGGCAGTAGAAATCCAGTGCTGATGATGGTGACGATAGCAAAGGTCCAGGCAAAGGTTTTGGATTTTAATCCTTTAAGGATATAATATGCGGGCCCGCCCCGGTATTCACCATCGTTCACCTCTTTGTACATTTGGCCCAGTGTCGCTTCTACAATGGCCGAAGCGCTACCTAAAAATGCAATCACCCACATCCAAAAAATAGCCCCTGGACCGCCCATGGCTATTGCTGTGGCGACACCAGCGATATTGCCTGTGCCCACACGTCCTGAAATAGCGAGCGAAAAGGCCTGAAAAGAGGAAATACCTTTGTCAGAGCTGTTTCCATTAAAAAGCAAACGGACCATTTCCCGAATCTGCATCAGCTGGGGGCAACGGAAACGTATAGTAAAGTAAATACCGGTTAGCAGACAGAGATAAACAAGTGCGTCGCTCCAGATGATATTATAAATTCTATTGATTAATTCTTCCATGTTGAATTCTTAGGCTGGCTAAAAGTAGGGAAAACCAGCCAAGGCTCTTCTAAATATTGAATAGATTTTGTTTATCGGTTTTTCTTCTGTTATATATATTATTTATAAACAGGCGTTATTGTGTTCAAATGGGATCTATTTGTGATAGAATTTTTTAGGAGTCAGCCTACCTATGTTGGATAATTTATTTTTTTTAGTTTTACGGGATATCTTAAAATATTTTGATCAAAAAACGTTTCTATAATCCGGCCCAGCTGTTCATCTTTAGTTTCTTGGCATTAATTGTTGTTGGGACTATTTTGTTGAAGCTCCCCATCGCTCTCAATGAATCCATTTCTTGGACGGATTCTCTCTTTACAGCCACAAGTGCAGTTTGTGTCACCGGTTTAGTGGTCGTTGATACCTCTAACCATTTTACCATCTGGGGGCAGGCTTTTATTTTATTGCTTATCCAGGCTGGCGGAATAGGTATACTTTCTTTTGCTAGCCTTTTTACTTACTTTTTAAAAGGGGGGAGCAGCTATGAAAATCAACTCGCCATACGGGATTTTTCTAACACGCAGCGTTTGGGTGAGGTATTCACTTTACTCAAACGGACTATCGCAATTACATTCGGAATTGAAGCTGTTGGTGCTGCCGTCATTTACTGGACTATGACAGAGTTTGCCGGGGCCAGTACGGCCGAACGTATATTTGTTGCCGTATTTCATTCGGTGTCCTCGTTCTGTAACGCTGGATTCTCGACTTTGCCGAATGGCCTGATGTATGAAGAGGTATACTATAATTATGAGTTCCAACTTGCCGTAGCCAGTATTTATATATTTGGCGGTTTAGGATTTCCTATTGTTATAAACGTACTTAAATATATAAAACACCTGTTCAATAGATTGTTTCATAAATTGACAACGAAGGAAAATTATTACCGCCCTTGGGTAATGACCATTAACAGCAAGCTGAACCTAATTACGACTTCCTGTATTACCGTGTTTGCAACCGTAGTCCTTTTTATTTCAGAATATAACCATGTTTTTGCCGACCACAGCGGTGTTGGAAAATGGGTGATAGCCTTTTCAACAGCAACAACACCGAGAACTGCAGGTTTCAATAGTATTGATTTTGCTCAGTTGCACTTTTCAAGTATTTTGTTTATCATGCTGTTAATGTGGATAGGAGCATCGCCAAACTCCACAGGTGGGGGTATAAAGACGAGTACTTTTGCACTTGCGATACTGAATGTGATTAGCTTAGCTAAAGGGAAAGACCGAACTGAAATCTTTAGGCGTGAAATAGCCGGGATCTCAATTCAGCGGGCTTTTGCGACGATGTTTCTCTCGCTTATAATCATAGGGATAGGAGTATATGCAATTTCATTTTTTGAGCGCGAACGGCCTTTGCTTGAGATCGCCTTTGAGTGTTTCTCTGCGTATAGTACCGTAGGGCTTTCCTTGGGCATTACCGGTGATTTGGCCGAAGGTAGTAAAATGATATTAATACTTTTAATGTTTATCGGGCGTGTTACCATGTTATCTGTATTAATAGCTTTTTTCAAAAAGGTGCGGTATACGCATTACAGATATGCAGAAGAAGAATTGACAATATATTAAATCAGGGCCGTCCTTTCATTTGTTAATGACTGTGGATGGTACATATAATTTGTAAATATCAAAAGGATGAAATTTATCGTAATTGGATTGGGGAATTTTGGTGCATCTTTAGCAGAAAAACTTTCCGCACAGGGTAACGAAGTGATTGGAGTGGATCGTCAGCTAGCAAAAGTGACTGCTTTGAAGGAGAAGATCACACATACAATTTGTTTAGATGCAACAGACGAAACTGCTTTTCACTCTTTGCCTTTAAAAAATACGGATGTTTTTGTCGTTGCTATTGGTGAGGATGAAGGTGCCAATATTATGGTCAGCGCTTTATGTAAAGAGGCCAATGTAAAACGCCTGATCAGTAGGGCAGTTAATAGACTGCACGAGAAAGTACTAGGCGCGCTCGGCGTGTCAGAGATTGCTCACCCGGAGGAAGAGTCTGCAGAACGGTGGTCCAAACGTTTGTGTATGACCGGATTTGTCGATTCCTTTGAACTTAACAGTAATTATTCCATTGTAGAAGCAATCGTCCCTAAAAAATATGTGGGACAAACGATCCAGGAAATTGGTTTCCGCGAAAAGTATGAACTATTAGTGCTTACGATATTGAAAAATACGGAAAAAAAGACTTCATTTGGAAAGAGTGTCGTAACAACAGTACTCCATGGTATTCCCCGTCCGGACACGCGATTGCAAGAAGGAGATATTTTGGCGATTTATGGTTACAACGATCATATCAAATCGTTCCTTTAATTTTATCTTTTAATAATTTCGACACTATCTTTTGGAAAATGGTTTTTTAGCCATTTTTGTAATTTATCTTGTTGGATTTGTGTAAGTGTGGTAGGGGAGGTATAAATAAATGCGATGAGATTTGCCACGCTATCGGTTTTTGCATAATGCTGTTGCATTCCCATGCTATATGAATTTAATTCAGGGAAAAAAACCTTAATATCATGATCGAGTTCCGGACTTACGACCTGGTATTTTGTGAGTTCGTTGTTTAGTGCGCGAATAGTTAAGTCTTTCTCACTGACCGCTGCGGTACGTTTGTCGATTTCACTAAGGATACTGGATTTTAAATCCAGGCTATCTTGATGAATAATGAGCTGGGTGTTTTCGATTCCGAATGTCTGCATTGTTTGTTCCAAAGATTTTATCTCCTGACGGCTGAACTTTTTTGCTAAAAAGGCCAATTCTAGCTTTTTCGGTTTACTGTTGAGCTGCATTTTTTCATAAATGACAGTATATCCTTTGTTGCTTAATTCCTGCTGTACAAATTGCTTCACTTTATTGGTGTATTTTTTTTCCTGCAGCAGATTGTAGGCAAAGTATATACTGGGTATGACGAGCGCAAGGGTGATAATGGTTATACTTTGAGTAATCCTTTTTTCTCGTTGCTGATCTACATAATGAGTTTTTGGATAGCGCAAATATTTAACAATAATAAAGGTCGCGATACAGATAAATACACAGTTGATAATATACAAAAACAATGCACCTGCAAAATAGGCAAAATTGCCGATTGCAAGACCATAGCCCGCTGTACATAAAGGGGGCATTAGGGCTGTTGCAATGGCTACGCCCGGGATTGGATTGCCTTTATCAACCCGAGTGATGGCTATAACGCCTACAAGTCCCCCAAATATGGCAATCATTACATCGTAGATATTTGGAGAGGTGCGTGCAAGCAACTCAGATTGAGCTTCTTTGAATGGACTGAGCAGAAAATAAATGAAAGATACGACAAGACTGATGACTGTCGCAATCAGCAGATTTTTAATGGATTTTTTAAGCAAGGGAAAATCAAATGTTCCTAATGCAAATCCTGCTCCCACGATAGGACCCATAAGCGGTGAAATCAACATGGCTCCAATAATGACTGCTGTTGAGTTAACATTTAAGCCAACAGATGCTACGACGATAGCGCAGGCTAAGATCCAAGCATTGGAACCCCGAAAGGAAATGTTGGCTATAACGTTTTCCAATACCGTTTCTTTTTTTTCTTCACCCTGATGCAGATTGAAAAAGCTCAAAATTTTATTCATATACTTTCGCCTTAGATTTAAGCGAATATAATAAAGATCCTCTACCTTATGGAGTATACGATTTACTTATTTGGCAAAGCGTGGTATATAAGCTATAGATTTTCAATTTTAAAAAGATAAATTGCTAATTTGGTTTTTTTAGAAACAATTAAGGTGGTTAATTGTTGGGATTATAATCAATAACGCATTTATTTGTAATTATATCAATATTTAACTATATTAAGCCCTTTGCCTTACATTTTTAATAAATATTAGCATATGAACAATTTAGAATTAAACGACGTTCAGGAGCATTGGAATAATTTTATATCCTCTGCCATTGCCTGGGCCCCACGTATTATTACTGCCGTAATCTCAGCTTTACTGATATATTTGATTGGATCTTGGATTATTCGGCTGGTTAAGCGTATGATCGATAAGGCTTTCGAGCGAAGACAAATGGATGTCTCCTTGCAACGTTTTCTAAGCAATCTAATCAGTTGGATTTTAAATATTCTATTATTTATTGTCGTCGTGACACAGCTCGGCGTGCAGACTTCAGCATTTGTCGCCATCATTGGTGCGGCTGGTTTGGCCATAGGTTTGGCCTTGCAGGGATCTTTATCCAATTTTGCGGGCGGAATACTAATTCTGTTATTGAAGCCTTTTCGTGTGGGTGATTATATTACTTCCAGTGCAAATATCTCGGGAACAGTAACCGAAATTGATATTTTCAATACTAAGTTAAATACCCCACAAAATCAGCAAGTAGTGGTTCCCAATGGGGTGTTGTCGAATAGCAGCATCACCAATTATACGCAGCTGGGGACACGTCGTACTTGGTTTGATATTGGTGTGGCCTACAATGCTGACTTAAAACAGGCCAAACAGATACTTTTGGAGGTCGTTCAAAATAATGAATATGCTTTCAAAGAGCCTGCTCCACAGGTTGTTGTGACAGAGCTAGGGGATAGCGCAATCAATCTTTCAGTGCGTGTCACGACTTCAAACGAAAACTTCTGGACCATGCAGGAGCAATTGATTATCAATTGTAAAGAGGCATTGGATAAAGCTGGTATTGAGATTCCATTTCCACAACGCGATATCCATATTCGTAGTAATGCATAATATAAAAATAATAGGTCGTAAGACCACTTTGTAAACAAAATTTAATTCAAGTGATCTTGCCAAAATCGACATTCAACAAAGGAATCATTATTCCAAGCCTTCTCTTTATTATAGGAGTTTGTCTGCTAGCTGTGTTTCTTCCAACCTTGACGGTAAGTATTTTAAATACAATAAAGCAGTTTATTTTTGTTAATCTCAACTGGGTATATGTCTGGGCTGTGACGCTATTTGTCATTTTCCTGATTTACCTTATGTTTAGCAAATTTGGCAATATTAAGTTAGGGTCCAACGACAGTAAGCCCGAGTACACGTTCTTTTCCTGGATATCGATGTTATTTGCTGCGGGCATGGGAATCGGATTGATGTATTTCAGCGTTGCTGAGCCGATGCAACATTTTTCGACCGAAGCTTTTGCTGGCCATCACTATATTAATCGCGCTAAAAATGCGCAGCTGTATACCTTTTTTCACTGGGGTATACATGCTTGGGCGATTTATGGTGTAGTCGGCTTGGCTTTATCGTATTTTGCGTACCGCTATCGACTTCCGTTGTCACTTCGAAGTTGCTTCTATCCCTTATTGAAAAATAAAATTAATGGAAAATGGGGGAATGCCATTGATGTATTTGCACTCTGTAGTACATTCTTCGGGATCACCACGACGCTCGGATTCGGCGTAGTTCAGGTAAATGCTGGCTTGCAAACCTTGGGGCTGGTACCCGATAATAATTTTACCTATCAGATCATTATCGTTGGCGTATTAACGCTGTTAGCTATTTTATCAGCTACTTCCGGGGTAGATAAGGGGGTTAAGTTATTGAGTAATATCAATATAATCACTGTTGTGATCCTGTTATTATTTGTACTTTTTCTAGGGCCAACGGTTTATCTTATTGGTAGCTTTACAGAAGGAATAGGCAATTATGTAAACAATTTCTTTAGTCTGACTTTCGATACACATGTATATGACGAAGCTACTTTGCCCTGGTTTTATAACTGGACGATTCTTTACTGGGCCTGGTGGATATCGTGGTCTCCTTATGTGGGGCTATTTATTGCTAAAATTTCCAAAGGGCGGACCATCCGTGAATTTATCGCTGCGGTACTCATTATTCCGACCATATTTAATTTTATCTGGATGTCTGTCTTTGGCAATAGCGCCATGTGGTTTGATATCAATATTGCCAAAGGTGCTTTGAGTTCTTTAGCAGATAATCCAGATGCCTTGATGTTTCGATTTTTAGACTACCTGCCTTTATCCGATATTGTCAGCTATCTGGTAATTCTTATTATTATCATCTTTTTTGTGACCTCAGCTGATTCGGGCATATTTGTGATGAATAGTATTGCAACCAAGAATGCCGCAAAATCACCAAAATGGCAAATGGTATTTTGGGGTGCTTTGCTGGCCATCTTAGCACTCATGTTATTGAATACGGGCGGATTGCAGGCATTGCAAACCATGACACTTATTACAGCATTGCCATTCTCAATTATCATGCTGCTTTTTTGCGTCAGTTTGGTTAAAGCATTGACAATAGACCGAAGTTATTATGAACGGGATTTTTCGGTGAGTACAGTACCTTGGTCGGGTGAATTTTGGAAAGATCGCCTGCAGCAGATTGTCTCATTCAAAAGCCGTGAATCGGTCGATGAGTTTATGATGGGCACAGTGAAGGCAGCGTTTGAAGATTTGCAGGCTGAGTTTAAGCAGAATGGTATTGAAGCAAAGATTCAACAGTTAACTGGACCAAACCGGATACAGATTGAAATCCGACACGATGTGATCAACAATTTTATATATGGGGTAAAGAACCAGTTCAAAGTGGTCTCCGATTATGTAGTTGCAGAAGAAAACCTACCTGACCTGGATGATAAGAAAACTTATTTTCCGAAATCTTATTTTGGAGATGCTCGTGAGGGGTACGATATCCAATACTTCACAAAAAATGAATTAATAAGTGATGTTTTGAAGCACTATGAGCGCTTTTTGGAAATTATCTCGGAAGAGAAAAATGAAATGTTTATCAGTAGCAATGCCAATAAGAATCTGAGGTAACGTCTTATTTCGTTCTTATCTTGCTTAGTCAAGTATACCCGAGCTAGTTTCTACTGGATTTCTGCCTACCGATTAAAACATTGAAAATCGGTAGGCAAATATAACTTTTCTAAGCTGAAGGTATTAAGAGCGCGGAGAATTGGAGGCTATCAAACGTAAGTCATCTGCTGCTGGAAGTTCGAATACCTGCAGGTGGAAGTGCTCGATAGCAGCCAACAGGTGGTCAAAAATATCGGCCATGGTGTCTTCAAAGTAGGCCCATTGTGTGCCCTTGGTAAACATGTAAAGTTCCAAAGGGATACCGTATGCACTTGGTGCGAGCTGACGCACCAAAAGGGTTAATTCCTGATGAATATTGGGGTGATGTTTGGCATAGGTCAGCACGTAAGCCCTAAACAGTCCGATATTGGTCATCCGCCTGCCGTTGACTGGTGAAGAGGTATCGGTATTCCAGCTTTTATTGTATTCGGCAATTTCCTGTTCTCGCCTTTCAATATAAGGTGCCAGCAGGTGGATCTTTTTTAAGGCTGTTATTTCGTCCTCGCTTAAATAGCGTATTGAAGACATTTTAATATTCAGCGCGCGTTTTATACGGCGTCCCCCAGTTTCCTGCATGCCACGGTAATTTTTAAAAGAATCGCTGAGAAGGGTGTAGGTCGGTATGGTGACAATGGTCTTGTCCCAGTTCTGTATCTTCACATTGTTTAGATTGATCTGCAAGACGTCACCGTCCACTCCATATTTGGGCATTTCAATCCAGTCGCCTACACGCACCGAGTCATTGGCCGACACTTGAATACTGGCGACAAAACCTAGGATAGTATCCTTAAATACCAACATCAAGATGGCGGATGCCGCTCCCAGTGAGACGAGAAATGACCAGGGCGAATTGCCCGTCAGGAGAGAAACTACCAGTGTACCGATCACAAAAATAAGGAAGATCTGAACCACCTGCAGATAACTATCGATGGGTTTGTCTTTGAACCCTTTGGACGTGCGAAAAATATCCCGGCAGGTTTTTAATAAGCTATTTGCCAGCTGATAGAGCATGACCAAAATAAATAAATCGAGAAACTTGACAATAGCTGCGGTGAGTATCTGAAATCCCAGAAAGATCACTGGAAGAAGCTGGCGGGTAAGCAGCACAAGGATGGTACGGCTTAAGCGCACATGCACCTTATTGTCCAAAAGATAATCATCCCACTTGGTCGAAGTCCGTCGCGCAATTTTATTTAATACCGAATAAAGTACATGACGCATGATATAATCAAGTGCATAAAGGAGGAGCGCTAGAGCGAAAAGAAGTCCCAATGCTGTAACTATGTGTGCTTGCTGTTCGGGTAGACCTAATTTGAGGAGATCGTAAATGGACTGATAAATCGAACTTGATGATTGTTCACTGAAGTTAAGCATGTTTAAATTATTCATATGAACAGACAAATTTACAAAGAAATAAAAAAACGGTTTTTAAAGGGATAAGTACCCATTTGTGGCTGTTTTAGCGCTTTAAATTTGCTTAATGATTAATTTTTGCATATATTTGTAAATTAATAGATAACCCGGTAGCGAAAACTTTCTGTTTTTGCATCTTAAAAACCCCCAACGATTTGAATGAGATTAGTGTGATAGGTGGTGGGAGTTGGGCTACGGCCCTGGTTAAAATTTTGACAGAAAATGGCATCTTTGTCAATTGGTATATGCGGCGTTCTGAACAGGTGCGCTCGATCAATAGAGACGCCGTAAACCCTGACTACCTATCGTTTTTGAAACTTGATAATACCAAAATTTACGCGTCCGATCAAATGGACGAGGTGTTGGCCCGATCGAAAGTAATTCTTTTCGTCGTGCCGAGCGCGCAGCTGGACAGTGTTTGTGCATCAATTCCCAAAGAGGCCCTTGCCGAAAAATTCGTGATTACAGCGATCAAAGGGACCGTCGGCCCCGGAAATTTGCTCCCCAGTGCTTATCTCGCCAAGTATTTTGAGCTGAAGGATTTTCAGCAGTCAATTATAGCGGGCCCTTGCCATGCTGAAGAAATCGCCAGAAACAAGAAAACCTATATAACCTTATGCGGTACGGATGAAACATTTATCCGTAAGATCACTAAGGGCTTTGCTTCAAGCTATATGCAGGTGAATTACAGTAGAGATACAATGGGCGTAGAGTATGCAGCCATTTACAAAAATGTGGTCGGCATTGTCTGTGGCATGGCTGAGGGACTACACTATGGCGACAATTTTATGGCGGTGCTGGTCGCTAATGCCATTGACGAATTGCAGCGGCTGCTGTGTGCTTTTGGCGCTCCCAATGTCCGACTCGGCAGCTCTACTTATTTGGGCGACCTCCTAGTAACTGGTTATTCCGTGCATAGTCGCAACCGGACGTTTGGTAAATACTTGGGGCAGGGCTATTCGGTTTTCGAGGCACGCGAACTTATGGGTATGGTCACCGAAGGATATTTTGCAACGAAGGGACTGATGGCTACAGTCTTGCGTCTCGGACTTAACTTGCCGCTATTACAAACAGCTTATCGCGTGCTATATAATCACATGGCTGCAATTGATGAATTTAAACTTTTAGAAAGGAATATAAAATAATATGTTATTAGCAACAGATTTAGATGGAACTTTTTTGGGCGGAAAAATGGAAGACCGCCTTAGATTATATAGATTGATAAAAAACAGCCCGAAAATTCAGCTGGTTTTTGTTACCGGCAGAGGATTGGAGTCGGTCTTGCCGCTGCTGAGTGATCCGCTCATTCCAGTCCCGGATTTTATTATTGCCGATGTAGGCGCCACGGTCGTGAACGGACACAGTCTAGAAGCAATCGAGCCGCTGCAGAGTGAAATTGAAGAAAAATGGCCGCAAACTTATGCCATCCGCGCTGCGCTGGAGGAAATCCCACAGTTGAATTACCAGCATGTACCGCAGCAGCGCCGAAGCTCCTTTTATTATGAAACAGGGATAGACCATAGCCTGGTGCAGCAGGTGGCTAACAAGTATGACTGTGATATGATCACTTCGGCTGATAAGTACCTTGACTTGCTTCCGAAAGGTGTCAATAAGGGGACAACACTCAAGAAACTGGTGGAATTCCTGGCGGTTAGTGTAGATGAAGTAATGGTCGCCGGCGATACGCTCAATGATCTGGCCTTATTTGAAATCGGCTTTCGTGGTGTCGCCGTTGGAAAATCTGAGCAGGGGCTTCTGCAGGCCATTGATGGGCTGGATACAGCTTACGCCGCGGAAGCAGCCGGGGCAGGAGGGATACTCGAATATATGGAGAAATATAGGCCTTTTCAGCAACTTATGCGGGATGAACAAAAAATTGCACCTCAAAAAAGAAAACCCAAAAAGTCCGATCAGCTGGTGATGGTCTATCATCGCTTGCCTTTTGAAAAGGAATCGGTGAACGGTAAGACCGTAAGGGTAGCGCCCAAAAGTCCAAATGGCATTATCCCATCGTTATTGGGCTTATTTGAAAAGGGACGGTCCGGTCTTTGGATCGGTGAAGAGGTAATCCAACCGGACGGGCAGCCTATTAAAAACCAGCTGGTGGATGAAAGCAAATACCCTAATTTGGTCGCCTCCACTATATCTTTATCTAAAGAAGATATCGACAAGTTCTATCGTGTGTTCTCTAAAGAGGCGTTTTGGCCGACAATCTTTTCCTTTGTGGATAGAGCTAAATTTAATCACGAAGACTGGGCTCATTACCTGATGATCAACAAACGATTTGCCGAACGGATTGCACGGGAAGCTGACGATGAAGCGCTTGTCTGGATCCATGAGTATAATCTGTGGATGGTACCTGCTTTTTTAAAAACTATGCGTCCTGATCTGAAAATTGGATTTTTCCACCATACTGCTTTTCCTGCAGCTGATATATTTAATATTATTCCATGGCGAAAAGAAATTATTGGCAGCCTCTTGCTCTGTGATTTTATCAGTTTTCATATCCCACGTTATGTAGAGAATTTTGTGGATGTTATCCGTAGCCATACACCGTTCAAAGTAATTAAAAAAGTCAATGTTGCCAATCAGTTTCTGACCTATAGCTGTGCTTTGGGGGTCGATCAGATGACTAAGGTAATAGAGGTGGATGGAAGGCAGATAAGGCTTGGTGCACAGCCTGTGGGAGTTAATAGGGATCATATCGAACAGATTTTGACAGATAATAATGTGATTACGGAAATAACTGCCCTCAAAAAGACCAAAGCCGAATCGGAAATAGCACGTATCATTTCCATTGAGCGCCTAGACTACGTCAAAGGGCCCTTGGAAAAGATTCAGGCTTTTGGTGAATTTCTTGCAGAGTATCCTGAATTCAGGGGTAAGATTGAACTGGTAAATGTTTGTACTCCGCCTTCTCAGGGAATGACAATCTATGATGAAATTCGCGATCAGGTGAATCAGGCCGTAGGCGAAATTAATGGTAAATATGCGACGATGAATTGGACGCCCATTCAATATTTTTACAGGGCACTACCCTTTGAGGAAGTGGTCAAGCATTATGCGCTGAGCGATATTGCGTGGATTACCCCCTTGCGTGACGGGCTGAACTTGGTAGCAAAGGAATACATTGCGACCCATGGGCTATTGGAGACTTCAGGAACCCTTGTACTTTCGGAGTTCGCGGGGGCGTCGGTTGAGCTGCCATATGCCATCCTGACAAACCCCTATGACCGAAAGAGCATGAAAGATGCATTATTGAAAGCTTTGGTAATGGAGCCGGGAGAGGCTCAGGTGAGAGCGCGTAGATTATATGAGCATATCGAGCATTATGATATCCATTATTGGGGAAAGGATTTTGTGAAAGAGCTCGAAAAGTCTGGCAGATAAAGTCTATCCGTTCGTGATTTCTCATGTTTTAAAGGGAAAGATGCAAGTTTCGATAGATCAAATTTTTTTTTGTAATTTAGTAAACATATGATAGCATTGATGGAAGACAGGACTGTTGATTTTACCATATTTTTATTTAATATAATAGTAGCTTTATGCGTGAAGTTAATTGTCATGAAGAAAAAATCCACCTGTGTGGGAATATACAGTCTTTCGGTTATTTGTTTATCTTTGAATACGATAAATGCATTGCTGTAAGCGAAAATTGTATAGCTATTACAGGCAAAGAAATCGCTTCAATGTTGGGTATGACTGTAGAGGCTGTGCTCGGTCTAGTGGCTCCTTCACTCGAACTGCGGGTGGATAGCGTCGAGCTAGCGATTTCCGATAGCAGATTTCCTCGATTTTCTGACCGTATCACTATCCATCAAAAAGAATATTTTTTAAGTCTATATAGATACGATGAAAAAATCTATCTAGAAATAGAATCTTGTAACCCGCTTGCTATCAAAACCACCAAATTATATTATTATGCGAAGTGTTTGGAAGATCAAACTGGCGATAATTCTTGTTGGCAAGCATTGACTGAACTGATAAAAGATGTTATTCATTATGATAGGGTAATGGTATATCGTTTTTTGGAAGATAACAGTGGACAGGTAATTGCGGAGAGCAAAAGCGAGGCACTGGAATCTTTGATGAATTATCGTTATCCGGAATTCGATATCCCTGCACAGGCACGGGAGCTTTATCGTGTTTTTCATGCGCGCCACACAGTAGACGTGGATGAACAAGCGATTCCGCTAATGGGCAGGGGGGCTGAAGATCTTGACCTCACACGTTGTAGCCTTCGGGCGCTATCGCCGATGCATTTACAATATCTTAAAAATACCGGTATAAAGGCGAGTGCGAGCTTTAGCATTATCGTGGACGGGGCGCTCTGGGGGCTTGTTGCCTGTCAGAACCGAGAGCCCATGCATGTAGATCTTTCGCAGCGTCACCTGTGTACATTCCTTACACAATATGCTGTAAACCGTTATTTGGCAGATTTTCAGAAAGAGCAGGTCAGTGTCCAGAAAAATCTGTCTCAACTGGAGCATGATCTAAAAAGTGACTTGTTGATCAAGCGGGATTTGTATGATGTGCTGGAAAATTATGCAGTTCGGATCATGGAGGTCATGAATGGGCAAGGCCTAATCATTAAACGTGATCGTTCGATCATAGTTGTAGGTGAGACGCCTGACAAAAAGATGCTTCAGAAAATAAATGAAAAAATAACAGCTTCCGAGTTTTTTGCTACAGATAGATTTAGATTTGATAGTTTTTCGGAAGAAGATAATATGTTCCCTGGGGTATTACGGGTGAGTATTCTTCCAGCCAATAATTGGTTCTTATATGTTTTTAGGAAAGAACGTTTGATAGAAGAGACTTGGGCAGGGAAACCCGAAAAAATAATGCAAGTTGACGAAGATAGAAAGATCATCTTTCCTTCTCCACGTTCTTCCTTTGAGGCATGGAAAAAGATTACAAAAGGGAAGGCCGAAAAATGGCGATCTTCTGAACTCGCTTTTATCAAAAATATCGTACACATTATTCAGCAGTCGATTGCGCAGCGTGGGGGGGAAATCGATGAATTGAATAGAAAACTAGTGCGGTCCAATAATGCACTGGATACATTTGGGTATACGCTCACTCATGACCTTAAAAATCCATTGACGACAATTCAGCTTACTGCGCAAATGTTGCTTCATAAAAAGGACATCTCTGGTGAATTGTTGGCAAAGTCAATGAAAAATATCTTGGAGGGGACGCAGCTTATGAGGGATATGATGGATAAAGTCTACCAAATGTCAAAGGTAAACCATGTGGACTTTGTCCTCGAGCCGATCAATCCACAGTCCAAGATTGTCAATATCGTTGAAAATTGTAAACAGCAATACCATGTTCCTCACCTCGAGTTTACAATGGGAGAAACATTGCCAGTTATGGGCGAGAGGACTTTGATACATCAACTGTTCCTAAACCTGGTGGGCAATGCTATAAAATATAGCAGTAAGAAGGAAAATCCACACGTGTCGGTGAACAGTGTCCGAAAAGGGAATAAGGTCTATTATTATATCAAGGATAATGGAATTGGAATTGACCCGAAAGAAGGGGACAAAATTTTTGAAATCTTTGGCCGTATGGCCAATACCGAAGGTTTCGAAGGTTCAGGTATCGGCCTATCTATTGTCAAACAAATTGCGAACAAGCTCGATGCAACTATCCATGTGGAAAGTCAGTTAGATGTCGGTACCACATTTTCAGTCATTTTCAATGACGTGGCTTAAGCAGGTCATATGCATGTATAAGTGTAGTAAGTTTTTAATAAATGCAGTTCGATCAAATGGCACAAAGGAGTCCGAATTGCAATTATAAAAGAATACAAACAATTGTCCTGACAGGCGGGTTCATTGCTATAACGACATGTTTCGTACTTATATCGTAATAGCTCATACCGATTAAATGATTGCATATGCTAAGTGGTGACAAGAGTAGTGAATTAAAAGAAGTTTTTAAATTAAATCATACCTATTATTTTGAGTACTTTGACAATGAAGATCAATTTCTCCGATCCTCCCAAAGACTGATTGAGGAAAGGCATTTTATCATTGTTTTTGGCGTTTTAGATCGTGGGCTTCAAGAAAAACACAAACTGGTATTTTTTAACCAGCATTATTTTCCTGTCAGCGAAATAAAAAAATCTTTTAAGGAAGGGTCTTATTTTGCCTTCCGTTCAGATTTATTCCATGGATATAGTTTACGTAACCGATTGAAAGATCTCGGATTTTTAGAATATTCAATGGATGAATCATTGCTATTACGGGAGAATGATTATAAGCTCGTTGCAAATATTTTTGAGCTTTTAATTGAAGAAACAGAAATGCCGCATAGTGAGATACATTCTACGATAATCGTCTCTTATCTCAATTTGCTTTTATACCACATGAAAAGGTTTTACCAGCGGTCAATGGAGAGTAGGTTCGATGAAATCAGTCGATTACATCAGCATTTTTTGAATGAGTTGCACGCATTTTTTGACAACGAAAGAATGTGTATGTCAACATTTCCGAGTTTGAAAAGCTTGTCAAAAAAACTTCGTTGTACGCCACGATTTCTCAATGATGTTTCAGTGGTGGTATCGGGAAGCACAGCACAAAGCCATATAGATAGTTTTATTATTGGTATTTCGAAGCAACTACTGGCTGAAACTGATCTTTCTGTTGCTGAAATTGCCGAAAGACTGAAGTTTGAGCAGCCCCAATCACTCACGAGATTATTTAAAAGAAAAACACAGATTACACCGCTTGATTTTCGGATCTCTATTATTTAGGTCTTGATTTTTTAAACATTGGATTATCATAGCAAAATTGATATCATAAATATACCCGATATAAATGTAATAGATAAATTTACTTCTAATGTGTCCCAACTCCTGAAGATTGGACTTCGCCAAAGAATATACTGACGGACAGTGCCTCAGACATACCCATAAATTATCAAGTAGGAAGAAAATGGTCATATCATTTTCAGCCCCCAATTATATAATTTATAAACCTTTTATCCAATAAATTGTCTACCTTGTAAGATCTCAAAGAAAGATTATATAAACGGTTTGGTAACCAACTATCTGCCCAGCTTAGGTCTATATTTTTAATTTCCCCCACAAGACCATATTTTTCAATCATTGCGGTGTTTTTTTTAACAATCAAAAAATGAAAAAGAAAATTGTTATTTGTGATGATGACGCTATCATCCTTAGTGTATTAGAGCTGGCTTTAAAGAGTGAATTTAGAGAAGTTTATTTAGTTTTAAAAAGCAGAGAACTTATAGCATCTATTGTAGAAATTGACCCTGATATTTTAATTTTGGATATTGACATGCCATGGCTTTCTGGTGACGATATCCTTCGTGAGCTCCGAGCTTCGGAAAAACATCGAAATATTCCGGTGATCATGATGTCTGCAAGTTCGCGTGGCAAGCAGCTCGCTTCTGAGTGTGGGGCTGACGCCTTTTTGGCTAAACCATTTGAACTGGACGATCTATTTCTCCTGGTGGATAAAATGGGCCGCTCGTAACTATTTCTTTTAAGACGATTTTGTCGTTGACTATGGTTAGTATCCTACATAAAAGCACTTTTTCAATGAAAAGTGCTTTTATAAACTTCTGTTTTATCAAAAAAAATCAAATATGTATTCGATGGCTAATTTTTCAGTATAGTGTTAATCTTGTCCGTAATATCAGTTAAATCAAAAGGTTTGGCGATAAAGCCATTTGCTCCTAAACCTGCTGCTATTTCAGAGCCATCGACACTTGCTGAGAGCACAATGATAGGAGTTTCTTTAATTTCGGATGTGCTGCGGATAATTTTAATCAGCTGGTCACCAGAAATTATTGGCATCCAGAGGTCCAGCAACAACAGGTCCGGCTTATGCAAAACTAACTGTTTTGTGAGGTTGGTACTATTTATTTCGCATACAACATCAAATCCTTCCAGATCTAAAAAAAGCTCAAGCATTTCGAGTATTCCTCGGTCATCATCACAGATCATTATCTTTTTAGGCTGCATATTTCTCAATTGTTGTTTACTATCGGTAATGTAAAATTAAAAGTAGATCCTTCTCCGGGCTCGCTTTCTACCCAGAGTGTTCCTTTGTGGTTCACGATAATCTCATGCGAAACATAGAGCCCAATACCTAGTCCTGGGAACTTTTTTTGTATATGACTGACACGGAAAAATCGTTCGAAAATTTTTAACCTGTCCTGATAACTTATTCCCATACCGTAATCACGTACAGAAACCTTAACATAGTTAGCCACTCTGTGCACACTTACCTCTACTTTTTTCGATCCCGGCGAATATTTAATAGCATTTGACAACAGATTATTCAGAACCTGGATAATCTGTAATTCGTCACCTGCCACCATACTTCCAGTATCACCAGAAAAGCTGATATCAGCACCAGGCACCCCGAGCCGCATACTTTCAACCGCATCCTTGATGGCCTTATCAATCGAAAAAGGTTCTATATGCAGCTCCAGATTTCCAGACTGAATTTTAGACGTATCTAAGAGCTTTGCAATCAACAGGTTCAAGCGATCAATATAAGCGGTGATTTTATCTAAGGTAGAAATATATTTCGGATCGGTGTTTTCGGCACTTAGCCGCTGTAGAATTTGGAAAAGACCCTTAATCGTTGTGAGCGGCGTTTTAAGTTCGTGGCTCGCAATGGACAGGAAATCATCTTTACGAAGATCCTGCTCTTTCTTTTCTGTAATATCTTCGATAGCGATTAGGATCCGGTCTTTGTACTGGCCCTCAAACTCTATACGATAAGCATTCACCAGCATGACTTTTCTACCAATATGAGGGAAGATATGATCCACTTCATAATCGATAACTGGGTTATTGGTGGGCAGTATCTGCGTAAGCAGTTCTTTTAAAGAAGAAATATCCCACTGCTGATTACCGAGGTCAAATAATAAATTTCCTACCGTTTCTTCAGTTGTGACTTTAAACGAGTTTAAAAAATGTCTATTGGCACTCAGCACAACGTAATTGGCATCGAGCACCAAGAGACTTTCTCTGACTGTTTCAATTATACTGGACAGAAAGCTTTCTTTATCTTGTAGTTCTTTGGTTCTTTGCTGTATTTTGAGCTCAACATGAGCTTTTTCTTCCCGAAGATCGTGCTCTGCTTTTTTTCGGTCACTAATATCATTTTGAACGCCAATAAAATGAGTTACCTGACCCTCTTCATTTTTCACAGGTGAAATAAAAAGTTCGTTCCAAAAAAGCGTTCCATCCTTACGATAATTTCTAATTTCGATCTTACATTCTTCACCGCGTTCGATAGATTCTTTGATCATCTTACGTTCGGCTTGCGAACGGTCTTGAGCCTGCAAAAAACGGCAGTTGTGACCAATAATTTCATTATGCGCATAACCGCTGATGGTTTCGAAAGCTTTATTGCAATAAATAATGGGATTATCATATTGCAAATTGTCAGTAATAATAATGCCCGAATAGGCAGAATTCAATGCTTTTAGATAAAGATCTAGATCATTGTTCTTGTTTTCAATACGTTGCTTTGGATTGTTGATGCCGGAAGCATTTTTTTTCATATATTCTAAATTCCCATATAATTAACGTGTCCCAATTTAATTTTTAATTCTGAGATTGAAGCGAAATTGGGGTTGTCTAATTTGAAAAACCGTATAAATCCCCTCCGAAAAAATAATCCATGCGAAGATATCGGTACGGTTATTTTGATCTGAGCTGTACCGCTGAGAACAAAACTCTTGTTAATATATTCTTTACCTGTCCTTAATACTGTAGTTGTATTAAAGCATGATCTTTACAGCCGACGAAGAATTATTGATCTAGAAAGTATGCTTGTGAAAACGATAGACGCCGTGCTATTGGCACGTCTGGTAAATGCAGATTACAGTGCTTTTGATGAGATTTATGAACATCATTGGAGTCACCTGCTTCAAATTGCCATCAAGAAGGTCGGCGACCTGGACGTTGCCATGGATCTCGTTCAGGATCTCTTTGTAGACCTCTGGCAAAGACGTCACACCATCAATATCCACAGTGGACTGCGAGCTTACCTCATTTCGGCATTGTACCACAAACTGTTCCAGCATTTCAGAAAAAAGGGGGTATATCAAAAGCATATCGAGCAATATAGTATACTGTTGCAAGATGGTTTACATGACGTTTTCCCAATAGATGGTTACGAGGAAAACTATACGGATGTGCTGGTCGCTATCGAACAGTCAGTCGTTGAAATGCCCGACCGTATGCGTATGGTTTTTAATCTGAAATACCAACGGAGTCTCAGTAATCACGAAATTGCCGAACACTTAGGTATATCCCTGCAGACGGTAAAAAATCAATTGAGCAAAGCATTGCATCTTGTGCGCCAGCACATGCAGCAGCAACAACTAAATCCCAGTGTATTTCTGTCCTTATCTTTTTTTCTGTTCTTTTAGTCTAATTCCTGATCGCTGCCTTCGTCATTTTTTCTTAAACTAAACTTTATACAAACTTAACCTATTTAGGATGGTACGATCATCCCATTGCTGCAACTATAAGGTGTATGCAGGATAAAAAAAGAGAACTGGAGAAATTGATCGAAAGGTATTCAACAGGAAAGCTGACGGATGCAGAACGTGCACATTTGATGCAATGGCTGCAGGAGCTTGATGTAAATGAAGAATACCGCTTTGATAATGAAGGATACGGCTTCGATATGGAAGCAGCAAACAGACGTATGAAGGAAAGGATCGACGCCCGTCTGCTGTCCACCCAAACGGATGTGCAAAGTAGGCCGCTCTCTTGGCAGTTTGTGGCTAAAATTGCGGCACTTGTTCTCTTTTGTTTTTCCTTTGCCTGGTATCTGTCTGCAGACAATTCAGGTGGATCATCAAAACAAAGGCGGGTCGCCGCAATTGTAAAATCCTTGCCGATGCATACCCAAATGACATGCACAGTTGCACAAGACAGTATAATCGCGCTGGAAGATGGTAGTAGAGTTCGTCTTTTGGCGCATTCTACCCTCACCTGGATACAGCCTTTTCCAAAGGAGAAGCGCGCTATTCAATTGCAGGGAAAGGCTTTTTTTGAAGTGGCCCATGATAAATCTCGTCCATTTACTGTATTAGCAGGTAATATCCTGACCACAGCATTGGGGACATCTTTCTGGGTAATGCAAGACACCAAAAATGACAAACCAAGGGTACGCCTGATCACGGGTAAAGTTTCCATTAAAGAGCGCAACAAAAATGGGGAAGAAAGGCTGCTTGCCTATCTAATACCAGGAGAAACCTGGCAGGCGCCTGCCCTTCAACTGAGGAGGATACAGGTCACAAAATCCGAAAAACCAGTAGAACAGATCATTCCGGCAACATTGGAATTTCAGCACAAGCCATTGACGGAAGTGCTGCCCGCCTTAGCTTCCTACTATCATACAAGCATTGTTTTTTCTACTGATGAAGTCGCCGGATTATCTTTATACGGTACATACACACAGGAAAATGATATTGCGCAGATCCTGCAGACCATCTGTCTCGCCAATGATCTGGAACTTAAAATCAATACGGAAACAAATACCTATACAATCGTAAAGAACAGTCAGTAAAAAACATAAAAATACAATGAGGAGCGCCCCAAAATTGGGGCGCCTGGGACAACTACGCACAATTTTAATGAAAAATATGCAACTATCTTTAACAAGAAAAAGGCCAGCCAAAGGGGCTTTATTACTGCTATTAGCGATTGCTTTTGGCCAAAAGGGCTTTGCCCAGCAGAGTGGAGAACTGGTTGTCATCGTACAGGATGCCAAATCCAAGGGCTTGGCCAACGCCACAGTGACCATAAAAAACAAGAACAGCAATTTAAAACGTTCGGGTCAGGCTGATCAGCAGGGAAAAGCGGTGTTCAACAATTTACCTGTGGATAGCAATTATTGTATCCTGGTGACGTATACCGGACTAGTGCCGAAAGAGGAATGCCAGTATATCGTCACTTCTGGCAAGAGATCAAGTGTGGTCTTTCAACTGACGGATGCTGCTGCAAATCAGATGGATGAAGTGGTCGTTGTGGGCTACGGCACACAGAAAAAGACCAACCTATCGGGGGCGGTAGATCAGATCAGCGGCGAGGTGCTCGACAGTCGCCCCATCTCCAATGCGGCACAGGGGCTTCAAGGGATATCGCCCAATTTGAATATTCAGTTCAACTCCGGGGCACCGGGGGCAGAACCAAAAATTAATATTCGTGGTATAACATCGATCAATGGCGGGGATCCCCTGATCCTGGTCGATAATGTACCGATTTCGTCAGCGGAGTTAATACGTATTTCCCCACAGGATATTGAATCGTTTACGGTTATCAAAGATGCTTCGGCTGCTGCAATTTATGGGGCACGTGCATCATTCGGTGTCCTCATCATCACGACCAAAACGGGAAAAGGGGATGTAAAGGTGAGCTATTCCAATAATTTTACCTGGAATACGCCGACAGTAATGCCTGATAAAATAACAGATCCCTATGTGTTTTCACGATTATTGGAAACTTCTACAGACAATACTCCTTGGGACAATGTCAACTATTCGGATCAGTTTTACCAATATGCCAAGGAACGCTCGGATAATCCTTCGATTGCTGGCGTACGTGTCAACCCCTCGGACTCCAAGGTCTGGGAATATATGGGTAACAGGGACTGGACGCGTTATTTTCTGTCCGACTGGAATGCGACCAACACGCATGACCTATCGATCTCGGGTTCCAATGACAAGGTGCAGTATTATATCAGTGGCAGCTACAATCGGCAAAATTCGCCCGTTAAGCTTACGGAGGACTACTTTGATCGCTACAATCTGCGCTCCAAAGTAAATTATCGGCTTTCGGATTTTATTTCATTTGGCAATAATACGGTGATCGGAAGTATACGCCGGCTTGAACCATCGCAAATGAGCCTGGCGGATATCTACAATATTTTTCCAACCTCATTTGATAAAAATCCAGATGGGACGTGGGCCAATTCTTCGGCAGGTACCATTGCTGCAAGGATGGTCGATGGCGGAAAGAGTGACCGGAAGCGGCTGGATGTACAATCTACTTTCAATACGGAACTCCGTTTTTTTGGCAATAAATTTAAGGTCAATGCCGACTATACTTTTCAGCGCAATTCCCTGAATCGCAACTGGTATACCAAGCAGTACGAGATCGGTTATGGACCGAATGACGTCCGGAAAGAAGGGACTACGGGGGCATATCGTGAGGCGGGTTTTTCTTACTACAACGTGTATAATATCTATGGGACTTATATGCAGTCTTTCAACAAGCATCAGGTCAATGCGGTATTGGGCTTCAACCAAGAGGATTACCGCTATGAAGTCATCAGTGCCGAGCGCGCGGGTCTGATCTCGGAATCCTTTCCAACAATTCAGTTTGCAACGGGAACGATGAAAATGGGCGAAGCAATTGATACTTATGCCCTGCGTGGTGCTTTCTACCGTTTGAACTACACGTATGACGACAAATATATTGTCGAATTCAATGGCCGTTACGACGGTTCTTCCCGCTTCCCGAAAAACAACCGCTTTGGTTTTTTTCCTTCGGGTTCTGCAGCTTGGCGCATCGATCGTGAAAACTTTATGTCCGCTGTATCGGGGCTGGATATGTTAAAAATCAGGGCTTCTTATGGGCAGCTGGGCAATCAGTCTGTTTCAAACTACGGCTACCTCCCTTCGATGGAAAAAAAGGATGCGGATTATTTATTTGGCAGTGAACGCGGTATCTATATACAGGTTCCTTCTTTGGTGTCGCCAAATTATACCTGGGAGAAGGTCAATACCGTCAATGTCGGTCTGGATGTCGCTGTTTTGAAAAATAAGCTTTCGGCTAGTTTTGACTATTATTCGAGAGGTACCTTAGGTATGCTGACACTAGGCAAAGACCTGCCTAACATCTTGGGGGCAAGTGAGCCTCGCGAGAATGCAGCGGATCTAAAAACAAATGGCTGGGAATTGACCGTCAATTTTCAGGATCGCTTTGAATTGGCCAATGCACCCTTGCGCTTCAATGCCAAGTTGTTGCTGTCGGATTCACAATCCAAAATTACTCGTTTTGACAACCCCAATAAGAGTATCCTGCAGTATTATGAGGGCATGCAAATGGGGGAGATCTGGGGGCTGCAAAGCAATGGACTTTTTAAAGATGAGGCGCAGATTGCCAAGTTGGACCAGACTTCGATTATTCCTTGGGGAGCCTTGTCCATCGTACCGGGATGGCCTACTTATGTGGATCAGGACGGTAACGGTAAGATTGAAAAGGGCTACACGCTGGGCGATACCAAAGACCTCAAAATCATTGGTAATTCCACACCGCGTTATCAATTCGGTATCGATCTTTCTGCAGACTGGAAGGGTTTTGACCTGCGGGCTTTTTTTCAGGGAATTGGCAAGCGCGATTATTACCCGTTGGATTACCTATATTGGGGAACTTACCAACAACCTTATGGGAACTTCTATGGGCATTTACTCGATTTTTACCGTCCAGAAAGTGATTCGGACATCGACCGTGCAAAACACTCGCAAGCTTATCTGAATCTCGGGCTTGCCGACCAGAATCTGAATGCGGCTTATCCCATATTGCAATCCTGGCTTGCCGACCGCAACCTTGGTACCCGTATCGATCAGGCACAGGGACTGGCTATACCGCAGACCAACTATTTGCTGAATGCGGCTTATCTGCGTCTGAAAAACCTGACCATTGGTTATACCTTGCCCAAATCAATTACTTCACGTGCCAAGATCAGCAACCTACGTGTATATCTAAGTGGGGAAAATATCATCGAGTGGTCCGCTGTGAAACGCTATTTTGATCCAGAGACTTTGAACGCAAATATCTACACCAATCCTGCAGCTAAACCTGACCGTGAGGGGAATGGATTGACTTATCCCTTCCAAAGAAGTTTTTCTGCAGGTATTCAAGTGACTTTTTAATCGTCTATCATGATAAATAAATATATAAAATTAGCTTTAGTCGGTTCCGTTCTTTCCCTACTTGGGAGCTGCAACGATAACTATTTAGATCGTCTTCCCGAGACGGCGATCAATAATGAAAATTTCTTCAATACAGCGACCGATCTGGAACTGTATATCAATGGCTTGTACAATTTCTCTGCAATGGGTATTTACCAGGCCGACGCTACGACGGATAACGCGAGTACGACAGGTAATACGGAGATCAAGACCCTCATGGGAGGTAATGCTTCTGCAGCGACCATCTCGGGAGGCTGGGAATGGGAGCAGCTCCGCAAAATCAATTTCTTTTTGCAACATATGGGCAAAGCAAAGATCAGTGACAGTGAGAAAGCACATTACGAAGGACTTGGCCGTTATTTTCGGGCCCGCTTCTATGCTGAGAAAGTACAGCGCTTTTCAGATGTGCCCTGGGTAGATAAAGCTTTGGAGGTCGGTGATACCGATTATTTATTTGCCAAGCGTGATCCGCGTGCGACGGTCGTGCAAAAAATCATGGAAGATTTTGAATTTGCCGCTCAGAACGTACAGCCCCGGATTAAATTGGGGACGGTCAACAAGTGGGTGGTGCTGCAGGAATATGGCCGCTTTGCCCTCTATGAAGGAACCTATCGGAAATACCACAGCGAACTGGAATTGAAAAGTTCGGCGACTGAATTTTTGAACAAAGCACAGGCACTGAGTGATCAGCAGATGCGCGAGGGCGGTTTTGCGATCTATAACACTGGCAAACCCAATCAGGATTATGGTTCTTTATTTTTCAGTGAAAACCTCGAAAACAACAAGGAAGTGGTGCTGGGGCGTTTTTATGCCAATAATGTGTTGAATGCAGACTCATGGCCTGGGATGTTTGGTAATTACGAGTATTATCCATTGCGTGACCTTGTGCAGGCCTATCTCATGAAAGATGGTTCATTTTATGCCGCACAGCCCGGATATGAGAAAAATACATTTGTCAAAGAATTTGAAAACCGCGATCCGCGTCTGGCACAGACTTATGCTTATCCGGGATGGCAATTGATCTATTCGCATACCTATGCGCAGGGTGCCGGATTGTATGTGCAGCAGCTGGCTAAAAACTTCTCGGGCTACCACCAGATCAAGGGATTTCAAAATACGCTTAGTTTGGAAGCGCGCAACAACTTGGATATCCCGCTTTACCGTTACGCCGAGGTTTTATTGAATTTTGCTGAAGCAAAAGCTGAACTGGGGCAGCTTACGCAGGCTGATCTTGACCGCAGTATCAATCTGCTACGCAAAAGGGCCGGTATGCCAGATATGACCCTCAGTGAACGCATAGATCCCGTCATGGCATCGCGCTATGCTAATGTCGAAAGCAGCCAGCGCAACCTAGTATTGGAGATTCGGAGGGAACGTCGGGTCGAACTTGCGTTCGAGGGGTTCCGTTTTACAGACCTGATGCGCTGGAATGTGGGTGAATTGTTAAAAAACAAACGTGAAGGTATTTACTTCTCCGGATTGGGGCAGCATGACATGACCGGTGACGGTATTCCGGATATCGTGTTGCTGGCTTCCGCATCATCGATTCCCGCTGTGAAGGAGAAAAACAGCCTGGGTCGGGAATTGCAATATTATCGCGTGGGACGCTTTGGACAGGATGTGGGGGTATTTCTTTCGGATGGAAATAGTGGTACGGTTGAAACAATCGAAAACACCGGGGTTTTTGAAGCACCCAAATTCTATTATCGCCCGATACCACAAGGGGAGATACTTTTAAATAATAACCTTAAACAAATATTTGGATGGTAATGAAACGTACGGCAACGGCTATTTTATCTTTACTTTTCCTTGCCTTATCTGGGCTAGGGGCAGTTCGTGCACAGGAATTTAAGTTTGCCTTTTTAACAGATATGCATGTGCATAGTGATTCGACACTTGGCCAGGTGGAGCGCCGGTTAAAATCTCTGCCGTTAGCAGTGGAGCTGCTGGTAAGCGGAGGCGACAATGTCGACATTGACAATTTAAAAACGGCTGATCTTCTGGCTGGCGAGCAGCGCCTTAAATCATTGAAAGGGCTTTTTGACCGCACAAAAAAGCCTTACCGCATGGCTATCGGCAATCACGACCGCTTGCCGCGCGATCTGCGTAACGGCAACAATGACTTTGAGCTCTTCGAAAAGACTTTTGGTCAGACCTATTATAGCTTTGACCATAAAGGCTGGAAGTTTATCGTGCTAAATAGTGTGGAAACAAAGGATAACCACTATGTTATCGGTGACAAGCAGCTGACATGGCTGCAGGATCTTGTGAAAAACACAGCCAAAGATCAGCCTTTGGTGATTATTTCACATGTCCCTTTTTTGTCGGTCTATTATCCTGTTCTGGAGGGACGCTATACCGCTGCGGATACCTTTGTCAATCAAAAGCAGGTATTCGATCTTTTCAAAGCGCATAGCCTAAAGCTTGTGTTACAGGGGCATATGCATTTATATGAAGAAATTAAAGTCAAAGGTGTTCAGTTTATTACGGCGGGAGCCGTATCAGGCAATTGGTGGCACGGTGCTTTTGAGGGGACTGCACCAGGACATCTTGAAGTGGACGTTCATGGTAAAGATTTCAGCTGGAAATATGTAAAGTAAATCCTTCTTTTTTCTAAAAAAACAAGCCCCAAGTCAGTAGCTATTTTTGCTGGCTTGGGGCGTTTTTTAGTGGCTTCCCTGTCCGGTCGCGGCCTTTAATTTTGGTACCTCTAATGAAGTCCCGGATAGTTGAGCGGTGGGAATGTATCATGAATTGACCTATTTCAAATCTACAGAATTATCCGCTTAATCTAAAAACTCATTTATTTAGCAGGAAGTAAAATTAAAAATAAAATCTACTAATCTTATAGATTTTATTTAATGATTTACTATATTTGTTTATCAACCTAGAAGACAAGCTTGAAATAGCGGCCTCTTCCATGAGTAATCATCATAATGTTTAACTTAATTTGTTATTTATGAACTGCACACTTTATTCTATTCTTTCTAATCCCAGAGCAAGTCAGCTCTCCTACAAATCCTATTTCTCTGATTTAAACATGCGAATGTGTAGCTGCGGATAAGGGGAAATATTTTCCTTAACATGCAGCTTTTCTGACAAGTAATCAATTGGCGTTGGCACTTGTAATTATTCACTGTTAAAATTTTACCTATGAAAAATAGCGTATGGAAGTACGCCGTGACAATTTTTTTGTCACATGGTTTGCTATTGCCTGTATTTTCGCAGCAATCTGAGCCGATTATCAACGCGACCTTAAAAGGTATTGTATTGGATTCTATTACCAATCAGCCCATTGAAGGCGTTACAATACAGCTCGAAGGTGTTACGCACCATGTAAAGACCGATGCGTCTGGAAGATTTCAATTCGTTACGGGGCAGCGGCTTCCCCTGACTTTTTCAACTTCATTTTTGGGTTATAAGGGCCGGAAGATTACAGCACGGCAGGCCCAGATTCAGATTCTGTTGCAGCCCAGCGTCTCCGATCTGGATGAAGTGGTAGTCGTCGGCTACGGAACACAGAAAAAAAGAAACTTAACGGGCGCGGTCGGTAAGATCGAAGCCTCTGAAGTAAATAAAATCCCGGTAGCTAGTTTCGATGCGCAGCTGCAGGGAAAACTCGCGGGAGTGCAGGTTTCGACAAACTCCGGGGTCCCCGGCGAGAGTATCTTTCTACGTGTGCGTGGAACGACCTCCATCAACTCCAGCAGTGATCCGCTGTATATCGTTGATGGTGTATTCTTAAATAATACTTCGCTTCAAAATATAGGCCTCGGCGGAAGGACGAGTTCACCGCTCACGGATATCAACCCGGCTGATATCGAGTCGATCGAAGTGCTAAAAGACGCATCGGCTACGGCGATCTACGGTTCCCGCGGTGCCAATGGTGTGATCATTATCACAACGAAAAAAGGTAGCTATGGCAGCCGTACCAAAATTGACCTCAACCTGCAGGGGGGATGGGCCGAAGCAAATAAATCCTTGTTGCCCAAACTGGCTACAGGTCCCGAAACGGCAACTCTGGCCAATGAGTGGTGGATAAACTCGGGACTGGACAACCCTGCCCTAAAACAGACTTTTGCCAATCGGCCTTACCGTCCGGTTTCGGAAGGTGGCAAGGGAAATCCCGAAGATCAGCCTACCTATGACCGTCTGGGATTTCTGCTGCGCCACGGTAAGCTGCAGGATTACAATATCGGTATCCAGGGTGGTGGCGACAAATCCAGGTTTTACATCGGTGCTGGTTATACAGGGCAGGAGGCTTTTATCAAGGTGATCGATTTTTCTCGGACCAATGTCAAGTTTAATTTTGACCATCAGATCAATAGTCGCGTTAAAATTGGCCTGACAAACAATTTTTCGAGAACCTACCGCAATCAGGCTCGTACCGGTGACGGTCCACAGGTCAGTCTTTTCAACTCTGCAGTTTCCTCGGCGACCAATGTGCCAATTTTCAATACCGACGGATCACTCAATGGGACGGACAATACCTATACGCTCGTAGACAACTATGATGTGAATACCACCAGCCTGCGCTATGTCGGAAGCGCTTTTGCTGAAGTCGATATTGTAAAAGGACTGAAATTTAAATCGAGTTTCAGTGCCGACTACAATGTATACGACGAATCGCAATATTGGAACAGCAAAACCAGTATTGGTATCGCCAATAACAATCAGGCGACCTCGGGCATATCCAGAAATGGAACCTGGATCAATGAGCAGACCCTGTCGTATCAAAATACGTTTGGAAAGCACAGCCTCAACGCAATTTTGGGAAACACCTTTCAGAGTAATGTGCTCGATTACAAATACCTGGAAGGGAATGGCTTTGCCAATGATTCCTTCAAGCAGATTTCTTCTGCTGCAAATATCCTCGCATCCGACAACTGGACCAAATATACCATCGCTTCCTTTTTTGGGCGTGTAGGTTATAGTTATGCAGACAGGTACTTTGCGGAGGCGACTTTACGTGCGGATGGATCATCCAAGTTTGGAGCCAATAATCGATGGGGTTATTTCCCCGCGTTCTCGGCAGGTTGGCGTATCAGTCAGGAAGCATTCCTGGCAGATCAAAGCTGGTTGAGTGACCTCAAAATAAGGGCTTCCTATGGATTGACCGGTAACCAGGCGGGTATCAGCAACTTTGCTGCCAGAGGCTTATGGTCGGGCAATGAAAAGTATGCAGATAGCTATGGCAAAGTCCTGCCAAGTACGGGGCCTTTTCAGCTTGGGAATGCGGATCTGCGCTGGGAAAAGACAGCCCAGGCAGATCTTGGATTAGACTTGGCGCTGTTCAAAAATCGCCTTTCTGTGACCTTAGATCTTTATCATAAATATACATCCGATCTGTTGCTCGAACGGCCTATCGTTGGAAGTTCGGGGTTTTCCAAATACTGGGCAAATGTGGGGGAGATCAGCAATAAGGGTTATGAGCTGTTGATCAATTCGCTCAATGTGAAAACAAAAGATTTTGCCTGGAATACGAGCTTCAATATATCAGGCAATAAAAATAAAATCGAGAAATTACCGACCCAAATTACCCAATATACCCGTGATTGGGTGATTCTGAAAGAAGGTTATTCCCTTAATTCCTTTTGGCTTTATGAGCAGCTGTATGTCAATCCACAGACTGGAAATGCGGTGTTTGATGGGCAGCTCAGCGATGGTTCGCTGCCAACCTCGGCACGCAAGGTTTTTCGCAATGCTTATCCCAAATTTTACGGTGGCATAGGCAATACTTTTACTTATAAAAACTTTGACCTCGGTGTTGACTTCAGTTTTCAATATGGCAACTATGCGGTTAACCTCAATCGCTATTTCAGGGAACGTAACCCAAGCAGTGGGGGTGTCTTCCAAAATGTACTGAACAGATGGCAGCAGCCCGGAGATAATACAGACGTACCGCGCTTGACCTCGGAAGGGCTTAACTATACGATTGATGCCAATAGCCGTTATCTCGAAGATGCCTCTTTCTTAAAATTGAGACAACTGTCTTTTGGCTATAAATTGCCGAAAGAACTGGTAGAGCGGGCCAGGCTGACTGCAGCACGTGTTTATTTTGTGGGATCAAACCTCTTTGTCTGGAGCAAATACACTGGCGATCCCGAATCGAATGTAACCAGCAATCCAAATGCACAGGGGATAGGCTCTTTTGGAACGCCGCCACAGCCCCGTACCTTTCAGCTTGGTTTAAATGTCACCCTATAAACTTAATCCTCATATCAAAAGCTCATGAAAAAATTGTTATATTTCCTTTGTCCTCTTCTTGTCTTTCAGCTGAGTAGCTGCAGCTCTTTTTTGGAGGTGGAGCCTAAAAATTCAGTCTCTGATGAGGTGACCATCGTCGATGCGAGTTCGGCAGCAACTGCTGTCCGTGGCATCTATTCTGCTCTTCGATCCAACGATTACTACGGCTATAGCTTTCAGTTGCTGGGATTCTTTTCGGCAGACAATATTGTGTATCGGGGTAGTCAGACCGTTCATCAGACCTTGACCAATCATACGGTCAAATCCGATCTGGCCGTGCTGGCTACTGCCTGGAATCAGATCTATGCCACCATTAACCGCACCAATCATGTCATTACAAAAGTGCCCAATCTGGCGCTGACGACCACATTTACAGAAGCTTACCGGAACCAGCTGGTCGGGGAGGCCTATTTTGTCCGTGCGCTTGCTTATTTTGATCTTGCCAGGACCTGGGGCGGTGTACAGATCGTTCTGCAGCCGACGGTTTCAGCCAGCAGCCTGCCGCAGGTAAAAAGGAGCTCATTGGCCGATACATATGCACAGGTGCTGCAGGATCTGCAAAAAGCAGAGCAGCTGCTACCCAATGAGACAAACCGTATCCGGGCGACCAAGAAAACAGCCCGGGCATTGTTGGCCAGGTTTTATCTCTATCAAAAGAACTGGTCGGAAGCCATCAAATACGCAACGTATATTCTTGATGATAACAGCAATTACAGCTTGGTGACTCCCTATCGTTCGTTTTACGCAAACAATACATCCAACACAAAAGAATCGGTGTTCGAGCTGGTTTACGATATCAACAATACCAGCGGCCAGGCTAGTCAGTGGCTGTCGGGTAGTAATGGAGGGACAGCCTGGATCAGGCCTTCGCAGGATATTTATGACCTGCTGATAGATCCGGCTGTCGGTGGCGACCGGTCAGCACTGGTATCTAAAACATCCTCATCAACAGATCCCAATATCCTGATCGGAAACCTCTATTATCGGACCGACCGGACAGACCCTGTCTTTTTGATCCGGACAGCTGAACTGTATCTAATCCGTGCCGAGGCGCTCGCGCAGCGTAATGGTCCCGGCGATCTGATTGCTAGCTTAGCCGATTTAAATGCTATACGTGTCCGCGCTGGAGTTAAACCTGTACAAGGGCTTGGGGCAACCGACCTGCTGCAGGCAATTGAGCAGGAGAATCGGGTAGAATTTGCCCTGGAAAACCATCGCTGGTATGATCTTTTGCGAACAGGCCGTGCGCAGCAAGTGCTCAATATTTCCTCTGTCAACAGGTTATTGCTTCCGATCCCTTACGCGCAGGTTTCCATCGATCCGGACCTGCAGCAAAATCCGGGTTTGGATTAATCGGATCAATTCCGTGTTTTTTCTATTAAAATGTATTGAAATGACAATATTAACAGAACCTCATTTTTTTCAGCGTCACCGCTCGAATATACTATATATAGGCTTGATCTTTTTCCTGGTGCTCAGTATCCCTTATGACCCCAATCTTTTCAAAGATACTTCGTTTGGAAATTTGCTGTCGCTGGAAAACTGGTTTGCGCTGGCAACCTATCGCAGCTCTTTTATTCCTGAAAGTCCATTCGTGGGTACAGATGTGCGCGGTTATTACAATTGGGCTATTGCGCTTGGACTGGCCCTGCTACTTTTTCTGATCTTTGGGCGCAAACTCAAGCAGGCGGTTCGTGCCGATGATGAAACAGTCTTTTACTGGCTCCGTGTGCTGCTACGCTATCGCCTGGCACTGGCGATCATCTATATCGGACTGGTCAAAATTATTCCGATACAACTGCCCGAACCAACCATCAGCGAACTGCATACGGAATACGGTGACCTGCTACTCTGGAAGCTTTATTACCTAACCAATGGTATTGCTACGGCCGGCTATCTGCCGGTTATTGGTGCGCTTGAGATTCTGGGCGGTCTATTTTTGCTGAACCGTCGCACTGCAGTAATTGGTTCGGGGCTTCTGATTGCGGTGCTACTCAATGTGGTCATCGTCAACTATGTATACGAGATCGGTGAGCAAGTGTACAGCTCTTTTCTATTGTTGTTGGCAATTGTCATTTTTTCCTACGACTGGCCCCGTTTTTACAGGCTGTTGATCAGAAAGACAGCAACGATCCCTGACGGATTCTGGCCGGTATATGGCCCAAGGGTCGCTGCTGTGCGTCCCTATCTGCAAGTGCTGTTCTTGGTGCTGATTGCGGTATTTAGCGTGCAGGCTTATTTGAGCTGGAAGAATTCCAATTATCCATTTCCAGAAGAGAAAGGGCTCGATGACGCTGCCGGAGTATACAACGTGAAAGATTTTGTATGGAAAGGAGATACACTGGCGTATTCGCTAACAGATAGCATACGTTGGAAAGATGTGGTTTTTGAAAAATGGAACACCATCAGTATTCGTGGAAATCGTCCTGTCAAGGTCGACAGCCTCAGACCACGTATCGCCTTCAACAGGGAGCGCAACTATGAATACCTAGGCAACGGAGGTCGTGAATTTTTCGGGTACAGCCAAAAAAAGGGTGCTGAAAAGGAACAGACGGCTATTAAACTTAGGGGGAAGGTCAATCGGGGCCACACATTTTCCTTTGTCCTCCGCCGGCCGGATAAGCGGACCCTGCTGCTTGATGGAGTTAATCAGCTAGGCGACTCCCTGCATGTGCGGCTTGAAAAGGTAAACAAGAAATATCTACTGCACGAGGGGCGCAGAAAACCGATCCGTATTTATTAACCATTCAAATGTAGCGAAAACTTATGGCAACGATACAACAACTGGAGGGAGCGTATAGCAAAGAAGTACGCACATCCAACAAAGACCAGGACTGGAAGTACTGGGAGAAGGTGGGATTTAGATTTACCTTTATTTTCTTTATACTTATGGTCGTACCCCTAGACTGGGAATGGTACGAAAAAGTTTTTAAACCCGATTCATTATATGATTTTATGGCTTCTATCGCGGGTGGGTCGCGTACCGGTTGGATAGAAATTGATACCGAGAGCGGTAAGTGGGGATTTGCATCCTATACCTCCTGGTGGCTGAATGGTCTGATCGCGGTACTTGGTGCTTCCATTTGGACCATATTGGCACGAAACAGCAAGGTGAAACAATACGATGCGTTATATTATTGGTTACGGGTGCTAGTACGCTACCGTATTGCGCTGGGTTTGATTGTATTTGGATTTATCAAATTTTTTCCGATGCAAATGCCATTTCCATCACTGGCCAATTTAAATACCGACCTCGGGGAATATGCTCCCTTTAAATTGTACTGGCAGATTGTGGGGGTATCTTATAAATACGAGATTTTTCTGGGTTTTCTGGAGATTGCTGCCGGAAGCTTGCTTTTCTTTCGACCAACGGTGGTCGTAGGCGCCATTATCAACGCCGGCGTTCTTTTTAATATTGCTCATGCCAATATTGCTTATGATGGCGCTGTACATGTTTACAGTTCATATTTCGTGTTGCTTTCCCTATTTCTGCTGCTACAATACCTGCCTGCAATCTGGAAACTCTTTATCCTGCGTGAACCTGTCAGTGCCTATTATTATGTGCCGGGATTTCTGAAAAAGTGGAACAAGCCCCTGTACTTTGGGGCCAAAGCAACGATTGTTGTGCTCTTCCTATTTGTATATGGTTATTATCGATATGAACGATTTTATGACGAAGGCCGTCTTAAGGAGCCTGTGCTGCCGGGCCTGACGCATGCTGCCGGACATTATGAGGTTTCAAGTTTTCTGTTGAATGGAAAGTCACAGCCGTACTCACCTGCGGATTCGGTACGCTGGCACGAGGCATTTTTTGAGCGTTATTCGACTTTGGTCTATAAGGTTAATAAAGCCAATGCTATTGATCTCGGTAATGGAACGCCGGCCTTGAATGATGTACTCAAAACCTATGAATTTACGGGCCGGGCCGGGGGAAAGAGCTACTTGTACTACGAAATAGACTCGGTAGACCATACGCTGTATCTCATCGATAAAAATCAAAAATTCAGCAAGGAACAGCGGAAGCAATTGGATGAAAAAATGGATGTCGGCCTGAAAGCCCTTTACGGGAAAGCAAAGGGCGATAGCCTGCATATCCTGAAATGGGCGTACGAACGGCCAACTGCCGAACAGATCAAGCTAAAAGGGCTAGATGCCAGTGGTAACAACCTTGAAATTACCCTTGACCGTGTCAAGGAATCTTATCTCGCAGGTAAGGAATGGTATATGAAAAATACACTCTTTACCTATTAATTGTCTTAAAAATACGTGTTATTATGAATAGAAGATTATTTATCCACCGCTCTGCTATCCTATTAACGCTAGCTTCCGCGGGACAGAGCGTATCCTGCTTTGGAAATACCGCCGAAAATGTGGCCGGCTACAGCATTAAACAGTTTGAAGATGAAGGCTTGGCCCACTTTTCTTACGCCATATTAGCCGACCGGAAAATTGTCCTTGTCGATCCTGCACGCGATCCGCGGCCTTATTACGCCTATGCAAAGGAGCAAGGAGCGAAAATTGTAGCCGTGGTGGAGACCCACCCTCATGCCGATTTCGTGAGTTCCCATTTGGAAATCCATCGGGATCAGGATGCCACTATTTATGTGAGTAAACTGGTAAGGGCAGCCTATCCGCATCAGACTTTTGACGACGGCAATACCCTGAAGATTTCGGATCGAGTGGTATTGCATGCGATCAATACGCCAGGACATTCTCCCGATAGTATTTCTGTGCTGCTGAAAGCGGATGGCCGTGATGCTGCTATCTTTTCGGGGGATGCGGTATTGATCGGCGGCGTGGGCCGGCCCGATCTGCGGGAATATTCGGGCGAGCAAGCTACGCAGCGCGAAAAGCTGGCCCATCAGCTCTACCATACCGTGCAGGATGTTTACGCTAAACTGGCTGATCAGGTGGTATTGTATCCCGCGCATGGTGCGGGCTCTCTCTGTGGGAATGCCCTCAAAGGAGCTAAGCAAAGTACTATAGGCGCCGAAAGAACGCAAAATTTTGCTTTTCAGCAGCAGTCGGAAGAGGCTTTTGTGCGACAGATTCTGAATGACCAGCCAGCTATACCAGCTTACTTTCCATACAATGTGGAATTGAATCGCAAAGGTGCCGCACCATTATTGACTTCACTGGCGGCCATTCCATTGATTGGGGCTGCTGAGGTATCTGTTTCATCCGCAACGCTAGTCGATACACGTTCGGCAGCAGCATTCAGGCAGTCCCATTTTCCAGGGGCCATCAATATCCCCGAACGAAGTAAATCCGAATCTTGGATAGGGACACTTATCGACCCCAAAGGCAGTTTCTATCTATTGGTCGATACCAAAGAACAGGCAAGGCTGCAGCTTGAAAAGATTGCTAAAATAGGCTATGAGCAGTTTGTTAAAGCTGTTGTGCTCTTTGGTGACTTTGCTGCGCAGCATTCGGAAGACTTTGATCAGGCTGCTTTCGACCGTTCGCCGCAGGAGTATTTTATTGTCGATGTGCGTACAGCAGAGGAAGCCAAGGAGGGCCCCGTATTCAGCGGAGCGCATAATATTCCTCTGGCGGAATTAAAACAGCATATTTCGGAGCTACCCCTAGATAAGACCATTGTCGTTCATTGCGCTTCGGGCTATCGTTCGGCCATAGCCAGCAGCCTAATTCATGAATCGGCTCCAAAAGCCCATGTATGGGATGTTGGCGAACATATCAAAGCGTATAAGTCAGCCGTGAATTAACAAGAATATATCAGTATTAAAGCCCAATACGAGATGAAAGATTTAAAATTAATAGCAAGTATGCTTTTGGCGATCTGCCTGCTGCTCAATATCACAAACTGTCAATCCAGACAGGATACAAAGGAGGTTGTAAAAAATAGTCAGGTGTCGATAAAGAAAGAAGAAGCCCTCCGTTTTAAGCAGGAACTAGAAAGCCTGAATAAGACCAATAAAGTACCGGTACAGATTCCGGATAATGCACGCATTGTCTATGCGACCGAACAGGATGTACTGGAGATTGAAAATGGAATTGTCCTTTTTGGCTGGCCGAGCTGTCCCTGGTTCCGCAATGCCATAACACCTTTGCTGGAATTTGCACAGGAGGAAAAGGCGACGATTTATTACCTCAATATTCACGATATCCGGGATCTGAAGGAGAAGGACAAGGCGGGTAAAGTCATCACGACCAAAGCTGGGAGTCCAGGCTATGAGGCCATTCTGGCCAAATTTCATAACATCTTGAATCCTTATACAGCAGTTGGCATTGATTCCATCAAACGGATATCTTCACCGACCGTACTGTTTATCGAAAAAGGGAAAGGAGTTCACAAGGTTGTTTCCACCGTGGTGTCGCAGATAGATCCAAAAATAAAATTGGATAGCACGCAACGTCAGGAACTTAAGCAGCGCTACCGCGAATATTTTACCGATGAACGGGCGATATAAGTCTTTTGCATCCGATCTTTAAAGCCTGAATAAAAGCGCAGTTAACAGATGGGGGCTCCACAGGAATGGTGCTGTGGAGGCGTATAAAATTATATGAATAGAGTATAAAGCTAAACTAAATAGATATGCTATGAAAAAAATAATCAATCTTGGACTTTTGGCATTTGTTTTAACGACATTTACAATCGCTTGCGGATCGGCGGGCAAGAAAAAAGAAGCCGGCAAAGAACAATCGGACTCCACTTCATCGACGGGTTCAAAAAAGGAACAGCCCAATACAGGTTGTGACTAAGAATGATAAAAATCCAGTATATGCGAAAATTTGATGCAATTATTATTGGTTCGGGACCAAATGGTCTGGCTGCAGCGATTACCTTTCAGCAACAGGGGCTAAGTACCCTGCTACTGGAAGGTGCCGATACGATCGGCGGCGGCATGCGCACAAAAGAACTTACGCTCCCGGGTTTCCAGCACGATGTCTGTTCGGCGATCCATCCGATGGCCATGGCTTCGCCATTTTTCAGAAATCTGCCTCTGGAGGCCTTTGGACTATCTTTTGTTAAGCCCCGTTATGCAGCGGCGCATCCGCTGGAAGATAAGGAGTCCGCGATACTCTATCACAGCCTTACCGAAACAGAGCGGGGACTAGGAGCTGATGGAGGGCGTTACCGTAAGCTGGTCGAAAAGGTCGTTGCCCATTGGGATGAGCTTGCCCTCGATATAATGGGGCCATTATCCTTTCCGAAACACCCCCTAACGTTGGCTTCGTTTGGGCTTGATGCCCTGCAGCCTGCGAGCTGGACGGTGGGGCGCTTTGCTACTGAGCAGGCGAAAGCACTGTGGGCGGGCATGGCAGCACATGGTATTCAGCCCCTGACAAACTGGACGACTTCGGCGATTGCGATCGTGCTGTCTGCCGTGGGCAATAAGTACGGCTGGCAGATTCCTGTGGGGGGCTCGCAATCCATTGCAAATGCACTGCTGCGGTATTATCAATCATTGGGCGGGGAGGTGCAAACGGGCTGTTGGGTCGAGGATGTGCGCGATCTGCCTTATCATAAAGTGCTTTTCTGTGATATGACCCCAAGGCAGCTGTTGCAGCTGAAAGGAATAGCGCTTGGGGGGCGGTACCGCAAAAGGCTGGAGGGCTACAGACAGGGAATGGGAGTGTTTAAAGTTGACTGGGCCTTGTCCGAGATAACGCCGTTTAAGGACTTGCGTTGTCAGCAAGCAGCGACTGTACATCTGGGAAATACCTATGCGGAGATTGCAGAAAGCGAGCGTTTGAGTCATCTGGGAAAACAGGTCGACAAGCCATTTGTTTTGTTTGCACAGCAAAGTGCATTCGATCCGCGACGCGCACCCGAAGGCAAACACACAGGCTGGGCATACTGCCATGTGCCTAATGGAAGTGATATCGATTATACCGAGGCTATTGAAAATCAGGTTGAGCGATTTGCGCCCGGATTTAAAGATACTATTTTAGCAAAACACAGCTTTTCGCCAGCGAAGCTGGAAGCCTATAATCCCAATTACATTGGCGGGGATATCAATGGCGGAATTATGGATATTACGCAGTTGTACAGCCGCCCTGTACTGGCCTTAAATCCATACCGTACTTCGATAGACCATATTTACCTCTGTTCGTCGTCTACGCCTCCGGGCGGCGGCGTGCACGGCATGTGCGGTTATCATGCTGCACGGACAGCACTCAGCGAGCACTTTGGTTTGCGGCTATAGGAGCTGTGGATTTAATATGATGCTACCATCAGTTTTAAGAAATTTAACAAAAATATTTACGAATTATTCGTAGATTTAATTCGTGAATTAAATCTAAATAGAACCGATGAAATATAGCCATGCTTTAAATACAGTTATCTGTCTTCTATGTCTGTGGTCCATGCCGCTTTATGCACAAGACCTAATGGGTATTTTAAAAAAATCCAGCTCAGTGCTAGACCAAAAAGAGGTGATAAATTATCATTACAGTCTGGAGATAAATTACGCTTCGGAGGATTATAAATATACCTTTGACGGTAATACCTATTTGGATTTTCGAAAAAAAGACAATCCTCTGGGGCTAAATTTTCAATTCGATAATCCTCAGCGCAAGATTGTGTATAATGGGGCGGAGTCTTTCGAGCTTAATCTTCTTGATAAAACGAGTGTGGTAAAACGCCATCCCCAAAAGAGTGAGCTGGGGCGTTTTACCTTTTTGAATAGCGGTCTACTGACCTGGAAAAACGTACTGCCAACTATTATTTCCTCGGCTGATATTCAGAAGATTTTTGTTAAAAGTCCGCACCCATTTTGCTATGCTATACGGATAGAAATGGGGCAGCGTGTAATTGATAATTTGGGCAATGTGACGCCAATAACTGCAAAAAGAAATATAAGCTATACGATTCTCCTGGATAAAAAGAGCTTTCTTCCGATCGAAATTCTTCAGGAAAATGATGTAGCCGTGAATGATTATGTCAGAACAAAATTTAGTTACGTTGATTTAAGTAAGGGGCCGGCTGAGCATTCCTGGTATTATTCGAGTTATCCCGAATATAAAGTAAAGGAGCCAAAAGTGCGTGTTTCATTGAAGACAGGGAAGATCGTTCCGCGATGGCAGCTACCGTTAATTTCAGGTTCTGGATCAATCACGCTCGATTCGCTTAAAGGCAATTATGTATTGCTGGAATTCTGGATTAAGAACTGTGGTTATTGTATTGAAGCAGTTCCGCTTCTGAATGAAGTGCATCGGAGCTATGTGGATAAGGGATTAAAGATAGTTGCGATAAATACTGCCGACCGTGAATCGGACATACAAAGTTTCCTTCGTCGAAATAAGCCGAACTATCCCAATGTATGGGACAAGGATGGTAAAATAGGAGAGCTGTATGGGGTTAGTGGATACCCGCAAGCTTTTCTTTTAGACAAAGAAGGGCAACTGTTGTTCCAGGGCGCGGTAAATTCTGCTGAATTGCAAGCTGCACTAACCCAGGCGCTACGCAAATAAATGATGTTGCTATGGTGTATTTTTGTTTTTTGATACCGGCGTTTAGGAAAAAATAAAATTCCGGGGTGCGTATTTATTTTCGGCAGCATTTTTGCTGAGTAGAGAGCTACGAAAACACCCCAAATAATATGTTTCATTAGGCCAAGAGATTTCTTGGCCTTTTGTATTTGCTTTTTCCGTTGTCTAAGTATGTTGCTCGGGGTTTTTTTCTAGTATATCTGCATCGTTAACGATCTGATAGTTTCAGTTGAACCGGTCCAATAACACACAAGTATAAAATTCTGTACTTTTCATTTGCCACATCGTTTATTTGCACTTGTGAAAATAAAGGGGATTGGCTGGAGTCTTTATTTGGATGCCAAAACTTAAAGATGGGCTCGGGGCAGTCTTGCCGAATACGATGCGAAGTTCATTCGGATTTTTGGGCTGTTCTTTGTTTAATTATGGGTTTATTTGTTTATTGGTAAACTGCTAATTTATATTGAATTATATTTCTTTATATACTTGTTTCGTGTCAGTTTGGCAGATCCTATTGAGAGATGAACATGAGCGGTGAAGGGTACTGAGATTGCAGAAAAAGGAGGTGCTAGATATAGACCGTTCCGGCACAGCAACTATGAGCTGTACAGCAAATAAAAGATAGTCTTGTTGTTTTTGATAAATTTATTAATTGTTTATATACAGTATCTTGTGTTCTTTATATTGATTAAAAGTAGATATTATGTTTTGTGTGATGTGTAATGGTGTCGCGCTTTTATATGATCGATATTCGGCATAAAAGAATCAAAAGATTGTTAAAAAAAATCCATAAATTAGGAGAACTAACAATCTCTTTTATGGACGTAAAATTAATCATAAAGGCTTTCGCACTGTTATCGTTTTGTCTGACTTGCTTTGTCGGGCATGGGCAGGAAAGCAACAATAACAAAAAATTGTGGGCAAAATCCATCCTAAACCAAAAGGCACCCAAGCTGGAGGTAGAGCAATGGCTGTCTGCTGTACCCGACACAAAAGGAAAATTTGTGTTGATTGATTTTTGGGCGACCTGGTGTGGGCCGTGCCGAAAAGTGATTCCTGAAATGAATGAATGGCATAAAAAGTATAACGATAAACTTGTGATCATTGGTGTTTCGGATGAAAAGGCAGAAATTGTTAAAAAAGCCAAGGAAATCAAAATTGACTATTTCTCGGCAATCGACACGAAAGCCCGTTTGAAAAAACAGCTTGAAGTGCAGGGGATTCCACATTGTATTTTATTGGATCCTGATGGCATTGTGCGCTGGGAGGGTTTTCCCACCTTAGAGGGGCATGAGCTAACCGATGATGTTGTTGCTGATATCATCAGAAAGTATTCCAGGAAACGTGGGAGATTTAAAGATAGCACTCCATATTTTCTGCGGCAGGAAGAAGTAATGTTGGCTGGACTGTAAAAGTTTTCAATATCTCTAATTGATAAATAGTGCGATTTTGGCAGGACTTCGGTATTGAATGGAAAAAAAAAGTGTAACGGTTACCCGTTACACTCTGCAAGAAGATGCAGCTGCATCTTCTTGTGTGTTTACTTAATTATGCGATACGTACATTAACTGCGTTAATGCCTTTTTTTCCGTTTTCTACATCAAATGTTACACTGTCATTCTCACGTACTTCATTGATCAAACCTGATACGTGTACGAAAATGTCATCACCACCACCGGCTGGTGTAATAAAACCAAAGCCCTTGGTTTGGTTAAAGAATTTTACTGTTCCTTCTTGCATTGTATTCTATATTATATTAAAGTATTCAATAGTAAATAATTATAATGAAATTGCAATCATTATAACATTCAATCGATTTGTTGACAAGAAATGATGTTTGTAATTTAATGGGCTTGGGTTTATTCAAGTTCAAAAAGGGTACAGCACCTATTATTTGATAACAAAAGTAGCTTCTGAAAATGCGAAAACTGAGTCGAAAAGAATGACTTGACAAATTCAGATAAGCAAAGGCGGAGCCGATTATTGATCAAATGTAATTATAAATTATTGATTTATAAAGTGTTTTGGTATATTTATTTATAATAAATATGCAATAACCTATTAAGCAGGGTTAAAACGCGTTTTACAGCCATGAAATATTCATTAAAATTAACCTTAAATACGATAAGTGAAAGCATTGATGTTCATGCCGGCACCTACAGATGCGAATAAGATAATGTCACCCTCGCTTAATGATTGGTTATCGATTTTTCCATGTACCATAAGATCATAAAGCGTTGGAATAGTTGCTACACTGCTATTTCCTAGCGTATGTATAGTCATGGGCATGACGTCAGCAGGAGGAGTCTTGCCATAAAGTGCATAGAATCTCATTAAAATAGCTTCGTCCATTTTCTCATTGGCTTGGTGGATCAGGATCTTTTTGATTGCAGAAACATCAATATTGGCCTTTTCAAGACAAGACTGCATAGCCAGAGGAACCTTATTAAGAGCAAATTCATAGATTTTGCGTCCTTTCATTTTGATATATCGAGTAGCAGGATCTTCCTTGTGGTGATAAGAGCTGCCGAAATTAAGATAATCGGCTTCATCCAACGCATATGTTGCGCTCTCAAAAGAGAGTAATCCGCGGTTTTCCGTTGTTGCTTCGACGATTACAGCACCAGCACCGTCTGCGTAGATCATCGAATCTCTATCGTAGGGATCTACCACACGTGACAGCGTTTCTGCGCCGATGACCAAACATCGGGTTGCCATGCCCGATTTAATAAAAGCATTGGCCTGCAATATTCCCTCATTCCAACCGGGACAGCCAAACAGGAGGTCATAAGCCACACATTTTGGATTACGGATTGCTAATTTTTTCTTTACCCTTGTCGCTAGGCTAGGTACGGTGTCCGATTGGATTTTGCCGTATTGAACATCACCATAATTATGGGCAACAATAATGTAATTCAATGTCTCTGGGTCAATACCGGCATCTTCAATGGCGCGCGCTCCAGCCAAGAAAGCTAGGTCTGATGCGACTTGATCACGATCGGCATAGCGGCGTTCCTCAATTCCGGTGATCGCTTTGAATTTCTCAATGACAGAAGCCGACTGGCCAAATGGAGATCCGCTCTCATCCAAAAAAGAATGTTCTTTAAAAAATGTATTGGCGATCTTATTGTTTGGAATATAACTGCCAGAACCGGTAATTCTTATGTTTATCATTGTTTCTTTGTACCTAATGTGTTTAAATGTATTTCGACGATCATCCCCTTATGCTATGCTGATTCCTTCTGGTCGTATACATTCACATTTCTGGCGGCTTGTTTCCTTCTCAGCTTTAATATACCAAATATTATCGGAATAGTACTAATTTTCTTTTTCGCACCAATCTAAAAGTGGCTTGTATAAGCTCTGAATATCTTTACTGGTATTGTCTTTATAGAGACGGAATAATTCGGCATTAAATTCATCCGCTTTGGGAAACCCCTTCTTATTGACCATCATATCGTTTACGTTTTCGACAATCTGCCCAAAAAGATCATGGTCTTCCCCAAACTTGTCGTAACAGTACAAGATGAAAAGTCCCCAGGTTAAATATTCATCGAACACGTTGACCGGACTTGGGTAATGGACGGTACTTTTGTTTTCCGCATCTATCCATATTTCCCGATTATTGAATATCCTATCAATTTGTTTTTTATTTTTTTCACTGAGTGGACCTACATAATTATGGTCAATTTCTGTGAAAATAATGCGGGTATTGATTGCTTTTTTAAACTTTGGGCTCCAGGATTCATCGTCGTGGAGGGTTGGTAGAAAAAGTAATATTTCTTTGAATCCTCTGTATTTGAAGGTGTGGGTCGCATTCATCCCTGCAATCAAGGGGGAGGTCAATACGCGATAGCTGTTGATTTTATAATCGAATCTTTTTTCTAACCACTCTTTTTGTTCAGCAATGGAAGCATATTCCGCGTAGGCTGTGCGAAGGCTATCATAGAAAGCCTGATGCTGTTTGTAGAATGCCCGGTATCCAGTTTGTCTGGCAAATTCCTCCAGTTCTTTTTTGTACCCTGGGATAGGGTTTGATTTGATCTGGTAAGTTCCAACACCTTTTGCCGGAAAAATGTAAATATTAGTAGGTACTAATTCCTCATTTTTGAATCTAAAGCCATACACATTTGCTGCCAAAAGAAAATAGTTGTTTAGATTTTCCCGCAACTGCTGATCAAATTTCTTGACGATAGGTAGGTTGGAAAAAGGGGCGAAATGTTTGTTGACTTCCTCAAAATAGGCAGTGTTTTGCTTGGTCATGTTCGGGTTTTCCTTTCCAAACGCTGTCATCGCAAAGATAATATACACGAGTTCCTGCGCCTCATTGATTTCAACGGTCGTCTTGCCGTCATTTTGTGCGATATATGCTTTGCTAAAATCCACGTCCTTTTGTTGACAAAAGGCGATATTTACAGTTAAAACAAAGCTGGTCAATGTTAAAAAGATATTTCTTTTCATTGTATTGTTGTTTTCACATGATTATTGATTTGATACGATCATGTCACTATGCTGTTGCGGTCACCACCTTGTATCGGAGCGAATAATTTCATTCTATAATAAAATATTCACGAATGCAATTATAGGGAGATTTCTGCTTGTTTTATAATTAAAATTTCAGCTGTATGGGCCTTCTAGCATCAAGGTGCTCAATTGTAGTTTGAATAGTACCCATCGAATTTGTTTATCCAATATTGATATTAACTTAATATTTAGTAAATCTAGCGCCTTTATTTTTGGCAGTGCAATGGAACACATTCAGCCTATCAAATCTTCCAATCAGAAAAGTTTTAATATTGTCTACGAAAAATATCATCGTCAGATCTACGGTTTCGTACAGAAGCGCACGCAATCTGATTACATTGCACAAGAAGTTACCCAATTGACCTTTATCAAACTGTGGAACCAACGGGAAAAGCTCGATGAAGAGCTAAATATCCTGGTGCAGTTATTTGGTATGGCAAGGCAGGTCATGATAGATCTTCTGCGCAAGGAAGCTACACGTTTCAAATATGAGGGCCAAACGGCAGCTACCCCTTTTACAGATAGTCTAATTCGTGCGATAGAAAATAAGGACCTTTTACGAATGATGGAAAAAGATATCCAAAATATGCCAGCCATGCGCCGAAAGGTTTTTGAACTGAGCCGCAAAGAAGGACTTTCCCACAAAGAGATAGCGGCACATTTTTCTATTTCTACAAAAACAGTGGAACAGCATATCAGTAAGGCGCTTCTTCGACTCAAACAGCACCTTTATTCGATTATGCTGTAAGTACTCTATGTTAAGGATCAGGTTCTATTGTTAAATAATTATTAAGTAGTAAGGGATGTCGTGCTGGCCTGCGTAATAGGAGTATGAAGCATGATAAAAAGAACAATCAGATCCGTAAGACGATCTGGAAAATGCCTTTTTTGGTCGACGAACTGTTTAAGGATGAAGACTGGAAAAAATATGAAGCTACCGATCTAGCGAAAAAAGTCCCTAGCGAAGAGATGAAACTGCTGGTCCAAACCGCAATTGAGGACCAAGAGGAGCGCCGTGATCGCAAGGTACTTCTTAAATATAAAACCATTCGATATCTACGTTATACCGCGGCGGCAGCGGTTCTCTTCTTCTTTTCCTTCCATTTTATCAGCTGGTGGACAAAAGACGAGTTGTTGCCGTCAGTCCGTAAAGTAGCTGTTGTGGCAAAGCCTACAGCTTTAAAAGATACGAGCTGGACAGTGATCGAAAATAAACACAGACAAAGTGTGCTGCTCGATCTGCCTGATGGGTCTCATGTTCGTTTATTTGGGCAGAGTCACATTCGTTATGTGAAGGATTTTACTGAAAATGCCCGCGATATTGAACTCGTCGGTAGAGCTTACTTTGATGTAGCGTCTGATCCTAAGCGTCCTTTTTCGGTGCTTGCCGCTGGGATTAAAACAACTGCTCTCGGTACCTCTTTTACCATCAGCACCATGTCAAGGACTCAAGTCTTTACTGTCGCACTGCATACGGGTAAGGTGCTTGTATCCTCATTGAAAAATAGTTTTAAGCAAGTTTTTCTGAATGGTCCAGGCCAAAAGCTGCGTGTGGATAGATTGGGATTGACCCAAGTGGATAGACCCGCTAAGGACGTCATAGCGAAAACGTCGGATTTGGCTTCGGCTGACTTATTAAATTTGAAAAATACACCTATGCCTGCTGTACTCCGTGCTTTGGAGACCGCATTTAAGCATCATATCCATATTGGTGATCAAAATATAGCCGAGATTCATTATACGGGTGAAATTGATGTGCGCAAAGACAATCTGAAAGATATCCTGACAACAATCTGCTTAATCAATGAACTGCGCTATATCGTGAATGAGGATGGCAGTTATACCCTTTACAAACAAGAAAATACCATTACCGAACATCTAAACAACTAACAAATATGCTTAGAAAAACAAATCCACAAAAGAAGAACCTGCTTATTTTTGCTTTGCTCGCCGCCGGACTTAGCCATGTATATGCACAGCAGCAACAGGTGAAGGGAGCTGTACAAAATGAAAAGGGGGAGTTTCTCCCTGGTGTCAGCGTGAAGGCAATTCAGGTCAACGGTAGCCAGAGTGTAACCACAAGTACAAATAGTCAGGGTTTATTCCATTTTCAAAATCTAGTTGAGCGGGCTGGTTATAAATTTGTGTTTTCAGCTGTAGGTTTTCAGTCCGATACACTATCAGGTTACGTCGTCGAAGCAAGAAAACCCTTGTCGCTAAGCGTTAAGCTTCAGCAGAGTTCGGTTAAACTGGACGAAGTTGTCATCGGTTACGGTCGCGTATCAAGAAAAGATGTGACAAGCTCGATCACGACAGTTAAAGCCGAAGACGCCAATGTAGGGGTATTTACTTCACCTGCGCAGATGCTGCAGGGTAAAGTTGCGGGCCTAACGATTTCGACCAATAACAGTAATCCCAATGCCACGCCTTCTATCAGTCTAAGAGGGGCATCAACATTGCGTAGTGGTGAGGCCATGGAGCCTTACTATGTGATCGATGGGGTGCCCGGAGCTTCCCTGGCATTGGTGGCCCCAGATGACATTGCATCCATTGACGTGCTTCGAGACGCCTCAGCAACTGCTATTTATGGTTCCAAAGCCGCTAACGGTGTTATTATCGTCACAACAAAGCGCGGGAAATCAGGGCAAACTAGCATCAATTACAACGGCTATTTGGCGATCGACAAGGTTGCTAAGCATTATAAGATGATGAATGCAGCGCAATATCGATCCTATGTCAATGACAATGGCTTTTCAATGGAACCAACTGACGACTTAGGCGCAGATACCAACTGGGAGCGTGCCGTGGAGCGAACAGGGGTATCCAACAATCATAATATTTCTATTCTCGGGGGTGGCGACCAAACTCAGTACAGTATTAGCCTCAATACCATAAAAAATAATGGAGTCATCAAAGGCACTGATTTGGGGCGCCAAATCGCCCGTGCATTTTTGCAGACAAAGGCGCTCAACAACCGCCTGACAGCTTCATTCAACATCAATGCCAGTATCACCAAACAACATGACGTACTTGCCTTAAATGACGGACTCAGTGTATATGATGCCATGTATTATTATTTGCCTGTGTCACCTATCAAAAATACCGATGGGTCATGGTTTGAAAAATCAGACCGCTCACAGTATGCTAATCCGCTTTCACTGATTGAAGAAAATACAAATTTCTCCAAGAATAAAGTCATTCAGGCACATGCCAAGTTGGGATATGAAATCCTCAATGGACTGACATATAACATTGACCTATCTCTACAGAACAGACAGTTCAACAATGCACAATACTATTCAAGTTTGTCAATGGCAGCCCGCAATCAAAACGGCAAGTCTATTCGTGCTGCAGTGGAAGACGAACGCAAGGTGATGGAAATGAACTTAAGTTATGAAAAGACATTTGCTGGAAAACATAAGTTTTCTGCGCTGGCCGGTTACTCCTGGGAGGAAAATAATAATAACGACGGCTTCCAGTTGACAACGTCGGATTATTACAACGATGATCTAAGTTACTATAACCCGGGAATGGCCAATGTAGTTGACCTACTTGGGTTTGGGAATTATTATTTGTCTACTTTGCGTATGATATCGGTCTATGGTCGTGTAAATTATGCTTACAATAGTAAGTACTTGCTGCAGGCAACTGTAAGACGTGATGGCTCGTCGGCCTTTGGTACGAACAATCGTTGGGCGACTTTCCCTTCTGTTTCTGCGGCATGGAGACTATCTGATGAATCTTTTATCCGCGAAATGGGTATTTTTGACGACCTCAAGCTACGTGCAGGATATGGTGTGAGTGGTAATTCGCTCGGCTTTGACGCCTTTACCGCACAGAGTGTACAAGGGGCATCCTCTAAGTTTTTTGATTATGTAAGTGCGGCTGGCCTAATCAGTCCTTTACGTACGCTGCAGGTACTGCGCAACAGTAATCCTAATCTCAAATGGGAGACGACCAGCATGGTCAATCTGGGAATGGATTTCAGTATTTTAAGCAATCGTCTGACAGGATCGTTGGAAGTATATAAAAAGAAGACAAGCGACCTGATCTATGACTATCAAGTCAGTCAATCAAAGTATATCTATCCGGTCTTGACAGCAAATGTTGGGGAAATTGAAAATCGTGGAATAGAACTGACGATGAATGCGAAAGCGATAGATAAACAGTTTTTTAAATGGAATACGGGACTGGTTTTGTCACACAATACGAACAAGGTTGCCAGTATCGCCAATGAGCAGTTTACCAAGGATTATATTGAGCTTTCGGATCTTGGAGGGGCAGGACAAAGTAATTTATTTCAGCAGCGTTTGACTCCGGGAGCTCCCATAGGACAATTCTATACATGGGAATGGGCGGGGTACAACGATAAGGGTATCTCGATCTTTTACGTTCATGATAGCAAAACCGGTGAGAGAACTGGTGAGACGACAACTACGCCACAGAAGAAAGATCAGGTAGTCACGGGGAGTCCTCAACCCAAGTTGACTCTCGGTTGGAGTAATGATTTGTCTTACAAAGGTCTTTCATTGACCGGAATGTTTCAGGGAAGTTTTGGTCAAAAGATTCTGAACGCCACTCGAGCACGCCATTCGAATGTGGTCGGGAATGCAGGGCAGAAAAATCTCCTTGCCAGCGTGTTGGAGACAGAGCGCATGACGGATATCAATGCTCATTATCTATCAGATCGGTATTTAGAGAACGGAAGTTTTTTGCGGCTAGCTTATGTGACCTTAGCCTACCATATTCCGGTCAAAAATATTCCTGTTAAAAACCTACGTATTTATGCAACGATGAACAATGTATTTGTCTTAACGAAATATAAAGGTATTGATCCGGAGGTAGGGCTTGGCGGACTGACGCCTGGAATCGACAACCGTCAGACTTATCCCCGTACACGTACATTTATGTTTGGACTTAACTTTAATTTATAGCGGACTAGCTATTGGATGAACCTGCCGTTTTCATAAACGTATAGATGCTACTGTGAAAATTGGGTATCTCCGATTAAAGGGGATCATCAACTTAGCGGGTTCATGAGATAAACAAAAAGCATTTATGAATCTAAAGAGATAAATACAAATGAGACATTATTTACATATGAAATCAAAACTTATTATCCGCTTATTTGCGTTGTCGGCCCTGGCCATTTCGCAAGTTTCTTGTACTGACTTGGACGTTGATATAAAATCACAACATACGGAGTTTCCAAACACTGAACGCGCTGCGGAAGCCATTTTGGCTGATGTATATGCTGCCTATCGCGAGGCTTTGGGTCGTGATCATTGGATGATACAGACTTTGTCGGCCGATGAGGCCGTCAGTGTGGCTATTGGTACCGACTACTACGATGGTGGACGTTACCGTGAATTCCATGTGCACAACTGGACTGCGGATAACGGAATGCTACCGAGCATCTGGAACGGGGCATCTACAGGAATCACATTGGCCAATAACGCCATCACGCTATTTGGGGCCGATAAAGAACAGTTTACGGCACCTGCGCGAGCCATCCGTGCTTACTATTATTTTATATTGATGGACAATTTTGGGGCAGTCCCATTGATCACAGGTCCGATCGACGCTGTACCTGCGCGAACGGACCGCGCCGATATCTGCCGTTTTATCGAGTCCGAATTATTGGCTGTAAAAGATTTGCTGCCAACAACAGTTTCGGTAGCAACCTACGGGAAAGCAACGAAGTATATGGCTGAGGCTTTATTGGCCAAACTGTATCTCAACTGGAATGTATACACAACGGCTGATGTCGCCAATTACACACCATCCATGCCAAATGAGAAGTTAAATGCAGTGGTAGCAATGTGTGATTCGATCATTGCTTCAGGTCAGTTTAATTTGACCAGCCATAAGTTTATGGAGAAATTCCGCCCAGACAATGGCTACCAAGTGAAGGATTTTATCTTCGCTGTGCCCTATGACCGCGAAAAACAGCAGGGCATGACCTATGCCAGGTTCTGGATTCACCGCAGTGGACAAAACCAGTTTGCATCATTACCTCAAAGTGTAGGCGGGACGTTTCGCGTATTGCCCACCTTTTTGGACAAGTTTAGTTTAGCAGGCGACGAGCGCAATGCATCTTACATCGGTGGTAAACAATATTATTGGTCAAATTATGTTGAGGACAAAAAACGTCCGTTCATGATCAAGACCTCCAAACGTGGTATAGACCAAGATTATAAAGGTGCTGATGCTGATGTGCAGTTTGACTGGCAGCTTGAAACCACCAGAGAGATTACCTTGCGTCCAGACGGTGCGGCTACGTTGAATGCAGGAAACGACCAGAAGGGCCGTTCTATGGGATACCGTTCCATCAAATTTTATATGGATGTTGCAGTAACGTCGGCCAATCAGCGGAATCAGAGCAATGATGTTCCAGTATTTCGTTATGCGGATATTCTACTGATGAAAGCTGAAGCTATACTTCGTGGTGCCACCGCGACTAATGGTCAGACGCCTCAATCCCTAGTCAATCAGATTCGCTCGTATGTCAATGCTTCGGCACTGACAGTCGCCCCAAGCTTACAGGATGTATTGGATGAGCGTGCACGAGAGTTTGCCGACGAATCCTGGCGTAGAAATGACTTGATCCGTTATGGCAAATTTGAAGATAACTGGGGGTTCCGATCGCTGTACCCGGCTGGCATCAGCGAGAAGTTTCGTCGTATCTTTCCAGTGCCAACAACAGTCTTAAATGTAAACACACACTGGAAGCAGAATCCTGGTTATTAAGAACGATTTATGAAACGCAGAACTTTTATGAAAAACTCCCTGGGTACGGCAATTACAGCCGGCCTAGGCGGATTTTCGCTCAGTAGCTTTGGGTTTGTAAAACCGACCCAATTAGAGAGCGAAGATATACAGCATCTCTTGAAGCCTAAAGATGACTATGATGTTCATTTTATGGCTGTAGGAGATTGGGGACGCAACGGTGCTGATCATCAGCTGGCTGTAGCGCAGCAGATGGGCCAATGGGCCGATCAATATGCAAACGATTTTATTATCTCGACTGGTGATAATTTCTATCCATCGGGCGTTGTCAGTGAACACGATCCCTTGTGGCATTATTCCTTTGAAAATATCTATACAGCATTTTCGCTGCAATGGGACTGGTACCCTATCCTGGGTAATCACGATTATAAATCAGATCCAGATGCGCAGGTTCGCTATAGCGGTATCAGCAGGCGCTGGAAGATGCCTGCGCGTTATTACAGCAAGACATTTGAGCTCAAGGATGGGAAAAAGGTACTGATGGCTTTTATCGATACCAACCCGATGATCCCTGAATTTTACAGCAACAGCGAGTATGGACCACATGTGGCGGGGCAGCAGCCCGAGAAACAGCTGGCCTGGCTGGATCAGCTACTGGGAAATTCGGATGCACATTGGAAAATTGTCATCGGCCATCATCCTTTGTATACGGCAGGACCGCGTACGACGAATTATGATACGCTGGCTGTACGAAAGGTCTTGGAATCTATCTTTGAAAAACGAGGCGTCGATATTTACCTTTCGGGGCATGAACATTCGTTGCAGCATTTGAAAGTAGAAGGCAAGAGGTTTCACCAGTTTATTTCGGGGGCGGGATCCGAGGTGACGTCCGTCAAAACCGGCCTGCCGTATAGTCGTTTTGCGAAAGACCAGTATGGTTTCTTCTATTTTTCGATCAGTGGTTCAGAAGTGCTGTGTCAGGTTATCAGCTATGAGGGGGCAGAGCTGTACCGTACAGTGGTTACAAAAGTATAAAGCAGATTCGTACCTGCTTCGTACTTTATTCGGATACGATACAGATATTGTACAGATGCTGACCAGATTCCGACCAGACCCTGAACAGGAATTATCTGTTCGGTATCTAGTCAATAATTGTTACTAGATTGTCCATTCCCGAAGGTGGTCCGAACACTATACGAAGGCAACCCGAAAACAACAACAGCGCTGCAGGCCCAAAATGTCAGACTAGCCTGCGCTGAAAAAGGGATTGGATCGAAAAGGCAGGATTGAATAGAAGCATTCATCTGAGACTCTTTTTGAGTGTCAGATGAATGCTTCGTTATGTGTGTTAAATAGATATGCTGCAGGACTTAGCTGCGAAAAAGAATACGACGAGCCATACGAGTCCTTTGGCCAGGAAGAAGAGAAATGCTCCGATTCCGGCACGCTTAAGCCATTTTGATTTGTTATCTTTTTGCTCCATTTAAGGAATTAAACACTATTGCTCTTGTTTTAGTTTGCACTGGCAATAGGAGTGAATACTTCGCCGAAGTTATAAAAAGTTTGGTTAGCAATCTCTACTGCGCGATCGTAAGTTGCCGGATCTTCCGAATATTTGTTCAATACAGTCGTAAAACCAGCCCACATGTCACGGCTATTTTCGCCATAACCTTCGAAGAAAGAAGTTCCCTTGGTAACGCCATATTTATTGAGCATCTGCACAATATACGGGCCGCCCATGATTGAACCTTCCAAAACATATAATGATGCAAGTGCTTCCTGTACATTGGCTACCGCTGGAGCGTTTGCTTCTGGAAGGTTGTCTACGTTACCACCCAAAGCTTCGATATCGCTTTTAATGTACGATGAATTACGGCGTTCTGCCAAATCTGGCAATACTTCTGCGGTTACAAAAGGAGCGATGCGATCTTCTACGGCACGGAAATACGCGTAAAAGCCTTTCAGTACTTCTGCATAATCTGCTTCAGAACGAATATTTTTCAATTGGCGCACGATCGTTCCTTCTACGTTTTGGTGAGCTGCGTGCGTTTGCTCTTTGATATGTTGACTTAACATGTTTCTATTTTTATTTATAACGATTCTATACAAAGATTCGTATTTATTTCCACAAATTTATGCTGTTTTCTGCTTTATCATCTATGAAAAATGGTTTTATTTTAACCAAGAGTATGACAAAATTCGGCTGCAATAAGTTTCTTACTTTAATTTGAAATTTGTTTTGAGTAGCAAATTTTCGTTTGCTGGCATCGAAAAATAAGTCACGGATGAAATTGCTTTGATACGTTGGTTTCTGACGATATCTTTTAATGCAGCTGCAAGCCAGGCTTCCTTTGGATCCCCGGGATGGCGGGAGGTTTCGACCGGAGCTAAAGGCAGGTCGACAGGTATGCCATCAAAATAATCCGACCAGCCATCGGCATTTCGGATAAGAAATGAGGCTAGGTAAATATCGAAAGCTCCTACACGTATGGAAAAAAATCCGACGGGTTTGCCAAAGGTCTGCTGACCAATAAGGCGTATCGGAATATAAGGTTTGAAACTGCTGATTAGTAATTCACTTGCCGAAGCTGTACGTTCAGAGACAATACAGGATAACTGCTGCAAAGAATTGAAATGCCCCTTTTTGTTAAAGTAATGCGTATTGGCTTTTTCACTATAATCCACATCAGCCATTGTCGCTGGACGTCCTTTATATCGGACCACTTTGCCATTGGCATCCAGATAGGGTTGTCTAAGGAGTAATGTTGCTTTTCCTTGCTGTACATTCGGATGAAATTGCTCGCTAAACATCACTTTTTTATCCAGTCTGGCCGGGCTAATAAGGTTGGCCAAATATTCGGCCGTTTCCACATAACCGCCACCGTTATGCCGTAGATCGAGAATCAGATGAGTAACTTGCTGTTGTGCGAGTTCGGTCGCAAGTTGATCCAGTTCGGCCTTCACTGTCTGGAGCTCTGGAAAAGAGGGGATGTATACATAAGCAATCCGTTTATTACCTGCGGTCCAGTAAGACAGGTGTGTCGCATACCGATAGGGTGTGGTGGTGCTAGCCATGTGACCGCTACTTTTCTTTTCCTTCCGACGGCGTTCCAGATACGAATATTTGGGCTTATTGGGAATGGTTGACCATTCATAGGGCTTATCATTCTTGCGCAAGGCGTATTGACTGAGTGCAAATAGTTCACGTTCATAAGCAGTTTGTTCAGGATCTATTTGGGCATATTTTCCCCGCGGATCAAAATTGGTATACGAAGGGAGATATTCTTGCCAACGGTATAGCTGCTTTGCATACAGGTAAATAGAATCGAGTATAAGCTCTTTCTTGCTGCCTGTTTTTGGACTAATGAGTTCATCGGGTGGCGTCGCTGTTCTACCGTTATTCTGGCAGGATACGATAACGGCTGTGATAAAAAATAGACCAATTATGTGGCGGAGTAGACTCATTATTTGATGCGCGTTTTATCCTTTGTATTATAACTGATCTGCTAATAATTGTATAATTATCTGAAATTTACACTATTTAACTTTTTTAATTCATATAAAAGCCTAAATTTGTGCCAATTTATTTAATTTTTGATGCCTCCGCTACTGTGGAGTACTCAAATGTCCCAAAGGTATCCCCTTTGGGATTTTTTATTTTAGGGTAATACAGGTCGCTAGACTTTCAAGCTGTACATCATTTAACGCCTGATAATCCCCTTTGATAAACCGATCAAAGGCGGTTTCACCACTGCTGATTGATCTTGAATACGCTGCTATGGCATCCAGCAGTCCTTCGACGGTCATCGTCTGACTCGAGTAAGCCGCCTCATATAAACGAAGATATCCAGGTATAATTTGCAGTTTAGCGGATAAAGCAGTCGTATTTCCGCCCATTTCGATCGGAGAGTTGATGGCTTCGGCAATCTGCTCACGATAAGTCTTTGCGCGACCATCGTGGAAGAGTTTGCCTTCGAGGTGCCAGACATTTTCCATGGAAGGTGTATTGCGGTGATGCAGGGCGATACCATCTGCCGTTGTTTTTTTGTCGATCCAGTAGGTGTCCGGATTATGACATGAAACGCAAGTCTTCATGCCATTACCGGTTCGGGGGTCGAAAAATAAGGCTTTGCCAAGTGCTACAAGCTCGGCCTTATCTTTCGATGGGTTTTCGGGTAAAGCGGCCAGTTCACGTATCTGGATATTGTTGTACCAAGTGGCAGCTGGCCATTGTGCTGCCGATTTACTATATTGTTGGCGTAAGGTTTCCTCCGGCGTAGGGACAACGATTGTCGGTCCCTCTGTTGTAGCCTTACCTTTGCTGCAGCTGTATACAATGATAGCTGCTAATGCCATTACAATAAACTGTTTTGTTTGATTAATGACAAACACGATTAAAATGAGTTGGTGAGGCGTATTAGTTTAGTGTGATATATTGATCACCCTCTGTTAATACTTGACCATTTTTATCCATCAATTTCAGCGTTTTAATCTGATTGCCCTGAATAGCGGTTGGTATTGGCAATGTAACTATTTTTTTAGTGACATCAAATGTTGTATTTGTTATCTTATACGAGTTGTTAAGATTGTCAATTGCTATAAAATGATCGAAATCTGCTTTGAAAAATAGTTCATAAATTTCGGTGCTTTTAATCGGCATGACAAGATTTTCTCCTTTTTTTACCGTGTAAGAATCTATTGTAATTAAACTGTAAATTTCTGGCAATAATACATCAAACGAATCTGTAAAAACTGTATAACGACCGGAAATCACTTTAATTTTGTAAGTGCCAGGCTTTAGGTCATCAGGGCGATTTGTCGATATTGAAAATGCACTCACTTGATTAATAGACAATAAGGTCTCCTTATCATCTTTATCCACAAGATATGCCTTTGTTTGAGTTTCATCAGGTAGAATATTTTCACCTCTTAAGAAAATAGGATTGATACCCGGTAAATTGAGGTAATATTTGTTGTTGAGTAAGTTTAAGCTTACTTGAACTATAGGCTGATTATACTGGAAGATCAATGTGTAATTTTTGCTGGAACCATCTTGTGCCCGTACTGTATAGGTAATTGGTTTGTCAGATTGTAACTGTACTGCAGTGCCTGATGCAGGAGTAATTGTCGCTAATTCCGAAACTCTAATTGTAGGTGTAATGCTTTCGGGTTGATTCACCAATGGTGGCCAATATAGGATAATCTGGTCATCTACAATACTTGCCGATAAGGTTTTGCCGTCAGCACCCTGAATACTAAAAGATTCGATGTCATTGTAGGGGAGGTTGGGATATTCAGTTTTACAAGACCAACATGTTAGTGCTAGCATAAAAACAGGTAGGAATTGAATGATATGTTTGTGTTTTTTCAAAAATGAGTGTTGCATAATTTTTTTTGGTTAAAAAATCGTTATGCGGATGATGATTCGGTTAAAGAGATCCGCAACCCATCCACCAGGTTGCGGGATCTTCTATTCATTAAATAGGAAAGATTAGAGAGCCTTAACTTCAATATTGGTATCCGCTTTTACTTGTAAGCCGGATGCACCAGATTGTTGGCTCACATTGGTGAAATTAATTAATTTCACTGCATATAAGGCCCCAGAAGCATTTCCAACCAATACGGTCAAAGGTTGAATTGCTTCGTTGGCGTGTGTGCCTAAATCATAAGCATACCATTCGCCACTACCTAGTGAAGTAACAGGGGTAGCATCACCGCTAGTCCAGTCAGCTGCTGTTACAACGGAGATATCTTTTTCTACGGTTTTAAGTGAATAGCCTGAATTTGCCCTGATCGAACCGTTCACATGGCTAAAGAATGCAACTTGGCCGGAGGTGCTTAAGCTTTGTGCTCCTGTAGCAAGATTTAAATAAACTGCTGGCCAAGTTGATGCTGCCGAAGGACTCCACCATTGGCCTACTATCGTGTAATTGCTGTTTGCTTTAACTTGATTTAGAGGCAAAGGAGCTGTTGCTGATTCTGTTGTTGGGGCTGCTGCCCATACTGCTGCCGATAGCACAGTCACGGCCATAGCAGATTTTAAGATAGTTTTGATGTTTAAGTTCATGGTATTTTAATTTATTTAATTTTGATGCCGCCTTGGCATGCTGTGGATGCTTGTTTAGGATTCCGTTATGATACTTGGATTTAATTCGGTCTTTATGACATCTGCCCAATCTTTAAATTGGAATTTGACCTGTACGTTTTCAAATGTTCCCGTCGGAAGATCTGCAGGTAATGAAATTGTCATTTCAGTTCTCGTGTGCGACTTGATAATCAATGGATAATCTTTGCCATTGAGTGTCATAATAACAGCTGTCGGATCTAAAATTACTTTGTCTAAGTTGGCTATAATGGTCCAGTCTTTATTTTTTGCCAAATTTAGTCCCAATAAACTAATATATACATCGGGTTGGCGATACGTAATCTTGAGCGGATTTGCCAATGTAACAGTATGATTTAGATTGGTTACCTCAACATCATAGGTGCCTGCCAAAATATCGGATGGAATGCGATTTTCTCGCTCAGTTCCGGTGTAGGATAATTGATATGTACTACCCGATACTTTCAAACTATTGGGTGTAGACATCTTATAGCGTACATTAGTTTCTTGATTAATAAGTGCAATACTTACCAATGAAGGATTGGTATGCATAAAGTTTCCATTAATCGCTGGGAAACCAGTGCCAGGACCTTTTGTAAGTATAAGAGACGAAGTTGTGTAGAACTGTGCTTCAAAGGACGGCGTACTTTGTAATTCAATCTTTAAGCTATAAGTTCTTGTGGTACCTGTAGCAGACTTTACGGTATACGTCTGGTTCTTTTCATCAGTCTTAACAGGCAAAATTTCTTCGGCTATACTGGCTCCATTGGAGAGTGTAATGCTCGGATCTATCACCAATAAACCATAGTAGTAGGGGACATATACGGTAATGGTATTGGCCTTATTGTCGATAGCTCCATAAATAACTTCGTCATTTGGGAGATTGGTGACTTTGTATTCCAGTATTTTGTCTGCAGGAAGTAAGGCTAATTCTTCCGTTTTGGTGCAGCGGGTTAGCAGCAATCCTAAAAAAAGGAAGCTTAAAATGCTGTATATTCTTTTCATGTTAGTTTAGTGTCTAAATCAGAATGCTTAGCTTATATTATTTAGTTAGCGATTGTAAATTTGGTACTACCAGCTTTGGCAAGTACATATTGGAATGTAAAGAATGGTGTTGGTGAATCTTTAAACCAATCTTTTGGATCCAAGAGGTCTTTATAGATACTTTGTATCTTGATCTTGGCATAATTCCCCTGGGCTGTACGGACGATCAATGTATTGCTTTCGATAGGATAGCAAACGTGTTTTTTGTTTTCCGCTCCACCACCTTTGATTAGGCCATCAAAATCATATAAATACCAACCTAGACCTTCACCAAAAGCTCCTGAATCATCCGTACCATAAGCTTTTTCACCTTTGCGGAACTCGGCGTCTGAAGGGATATCGATTACATCTTCAAATTTTTTCTTGACAATTAAGATACCGCCTTTGCCTGGACCACCTTTACCAAATCCATTTGCTGTATTGTTGCAATTGATAAAACTGCGGTATATTTCTGAGCAAGAGATGTCCCATCGTGCAGTTAGTTTATAATCAGACGTCACAGCTTTGTTCTGTTCCAGACTGTAATATATTGGTGATTGCGCCGTGGTTGGTGCACTTCCCGCAGGTAAGTCTTCGCCAAAATTCTTAACCGTAATCAAGCGGTTGAACATAGCTTCTGGTGCAACAGGATCCGGTTCAGGCTCTACTACTGTGGGTTCGCTCTTACTACAAGCTCCCAGCACAATTAAAAATGCCAATACCGGTATGAATTTTAATAGGTTGCTGCGTTTTTTTATTTTCATTGTTACTAGTGTTTTTGTTAGTTGATACTTTGCCCCTTTTCTAATACATTTAGTAGGGTAGTTAGCATACTATTTTTATTTAAATTGATTCTAAATAATAGTAAAGATAAAATATTTTGCTGATAAAGTGTGTATGAAAATTGGTATTTAATATATTTTTTTCGGTTTTTGATTTTTGGTTAACAAAAGCAGCTGGAATTTTAACCAGCTGCTTTGTTGATGCTATTTAAATTCTTGGTAATCGATGGAATAGAAAACATAGTTATCTGACGCCATTGCTTTATTAGGTTTTTCATCCGAGTAGACGTTATTGACTCTAAATTTAAAATATGGCTTTCCATCTTTTGAAAGAATAAACGTACGGTCTTTAACAGCTATAACATGGTGTGTATCCAGATTATACCCTGCCCATCCAATGCCCGTAGTACCGATTACAATACCAGCTTTGTTGTCAGCCAGTGCCATAAATTGATCCGCTGAATTGACGGTCTCATAAGCTTTATCTATATAAGACAGTGTAAATGATTTTGCAGTGTTTGCGATCACATCCATGACGCGTTGTTGTGCGATTAGGGTTAATGGGGCATCAGCAGTTTGTAGCCCATCGTTCTCCTTAAAGTCGAAATAATAGGTTTGCGCTGCAGTTGTAGTTGCTTTTCCATCTTCGCCAATTGTAAACTGCTTGAAATTACGAAGTGAATAGGTATTGCCTGTACGTTTGATTGTTCCTTGTGTATTGATGGTTTTTGAAACTTTTGTTAAATCAACAGTTTCACCATCTTTGACCATAACCTTAGCTTGGTATTCCGGTTCAACCTGCTCCACCTTATCATCATCTTTGCTACAAGAAGTAAAACCTAAACTCAATGCACATAATAGTGCTGCTGTTGTAAATAATCTATTCATCTTTAATTTAATTGTGTAATTTTTTCCTTATTATAATGTGTTTGTATTTAAATCTTTACTGCCATCCTGCTGTACATAATATTTAAATGTGTAGTACGGGGCAGGCCAGTTCAGGTTGGTTACCGCCGCTGGATTTCCTTTATAGGCATTGATCAGCTGCAATTTGGCGTATTTGCCATCGGGCAGTCGAATGGCATAGGTGCGATTCGGCAAAGCCTGCATAATATGGGTGCTCAAGCTGTAGCGAAACCAGCCATCCGAACCATCGGTTGCTGCCCAGCCAATTTTGTTGACTTCACTTTTATTGAATTCTTCATCTGAAGGGGCTACCGTAACACTTTGATAGGCTTGTCGCAACAGGATCACAGCGGTATTGTTGGCTTGGCCGCCATAACCTGGATTATATTCATGCTGGGAATTGTTTACATAGATCTCTGAATTATAAGGACCTGTAAAGGCAATATCCCAATCTGCTGTTTTGAGCCATTGGGCTGAATCGGCTTTTGTTTTGATCCATATTTGCTTCTGGTCCTTAAAACGAAAAAGAAATATAAAAAATGGTCTTTGCTCTTTTCCTTCAGTACCTTCACCCATGGCTGCATCGGTATCGCCAGCAAGATCTTTGATCAAGGTACTTTTGCCATCTTCTAATCCGATGGTATAGTCTTTGTCTTTCCCACAGGATACCACCGTCAATAGCAATAGTGCTGAAAAAATACAACGGCCAATCTTATGAAAGGAAAGCCAGATGCTACATTCTTCAATAATCATGCGAATCGTTCTCATCTTTTATTTTGTACTTTGTGTCTAAATTCTTGTTCATTAATTCTTATTATTCTTTTATCCACCGATAGCTGATACCCGCCATGATAACCCGTCCAGGTTGCCCGAGTAAATAACGGCTGGTAAAATTGAAGAGATTGTCACCGATCAGACGGAAGGTCAACCTTCTGTTCATCAGACTCTTTTCTACTGTCATGTTAACCAGTGTATGATAGGGAATAAAAATGTCGTATTTGTCAATAAATTGGTTGCCATTGTATTCCTGAAAAGGTGTGGCACTTCTGAAATTGACCCGCGCATTGATGTTAACGCCCCAGGGTTGATATTCATATTGGGCTTTTGCATTGAACATGTGTCTCGAACGGTCCTCAATACCCCAATAATCTGATTTTTTGCTTTGGCGATATTCGCCTGTAGCGGGATCATTGATCTGGTTATAGGGATAACTGCCTTTGGCAATACTATCCAATACACTCAGGTCTTTGGCGATCAGATACTGATAGCCCATCGACAATTGCAGATCTTTGGTTGCCTGATAAGTCAATGAAACTTCAAAACCTTTATTCATGGCTTTGGGCAGGTTGCGGTAGCTATAGATCTGTGCGACTTTGGTACCGTTACCTACACTAACCGTGTTGATCTGATTGTTGATTCGATGGTAAAAGACCGAGAAATCTGCCTGCAATCTCTTGGACGGGTTCCAGGTCAGTCCAAGATTGTTTGAAATGCTGGTTTCGGCTTTAAGGTTGCCCGCCACTAGATTGAGCATATAGCTGTTTTTGTAACTCAGTTCACCGGCCTGATCCATGGCTGCGATCACATCGGCTACGCGCTCCGAACCGACGACAAGATAGTTGGCAGCTGGATTGAAGAAGACCTGATAGCGTATTTTATAGTCGGGTGCTTTGAATCCCGCGCCAACACCACCTTTTATTAGAAGGGTGGGACTGACATGGTATTGCAGACCCAAGCTCGGGCTGAGATGACCATTGTATACATTAGTCTGATCATAACGTAGGCCCACGGTGGTTAATAATCGGTCTATTGGTTTCCACTCAGTCTGCAAATAGGCAAAGGCACTGTTCAAAGATCGTTTGGCATCCAGATCTTGGTTGTCCATGAGTTCGAGGCTACCGCCTATACCTCCCGTGAGTTTGACCTGTTGTGCAGGACTATACGCAAATTGCTGTTCGATGCGGTGTACATTTTGTCCGAATTGTTCTGCACTGGCTACAATACCTTGCTGTAACCATTGTGCGGCAATCTGAGAGTGGAAACGCGAGAAATAATAACGCGTCATGCTACGCAGTCCCGATTCAAAATTATGGTCGTAACTTGCCGAAAGATTGATGTCCTGATCTTTTTGTTTATCCTGTAAGGTCGCCGTTTCAGACCAGGCATTGATCATTTCAGATTCTCGGGCCGCATAACGTCCAGTGATACCCAGTGTTCCATTCTTACTTGTGCGATAGCGTATACGGCCCTGAAAACTGTAATTGGTATAGGGCGGGAACGTCGTACTCTTTGAATCTAGATACTGCTTGTCTGTATTGAATCCGTCGGTGCGGTAATAATTGCCCGAAAAAACCGCACTGCCACGCTGATTAGCAAAAGGTGTCTCAGCTTCCAAAGTGGCATCGACGGTATTGAGATTGCCATAGAGGAGGGAGGCCTGTGCCTGCGGTGTTATGGCTCCATGACGGGTGATGATATTGATGGCTCCACCCAGCGCATCACTTCCATATAAACAGGAGGAAGCTCCCTTGATGATCTCGATGCGCTCGATGTTGGTCACCGAAATGCGGGATAGGTCAAAGTTTCCACTATTGCGGCCAAGCATGGGCTGTCCGTCCACCAGCACCATCACATAGTTGCTACTGAAGCCCTGAATCTGAACACCTACCGCTCTGGATCCTCCGGCAATATCGTTCACAATGGCAATACCGGTCTGCTCTTTGAGCACCTCATCGAGCCGACGGCTGCCCATAAGTTCAATCTCGCGCTTGGTGATGACCTTGACGGGCATAGCCGCATTTTCGGCCTTGACAAGATTGTCGACAGCCTGCGCTTTTCCCTGCACATCAACGATATCCATCTGACGGTCCTCGGCTTTTAAAACAATAGTTAATTGCTGATTTTTATCTTCTAAATCGATGACCTGCCGTTGCCGCTGATAACCCAAAGCTTGTACTTGGAGTTCATAGCGACCCGCGTAAAGCTGATTGAACTGAAACCTCCCTGCAGTATCTGTTTTAAAAGCATATTTATCTGGATAAAGATAGACGGTCGCATTGGCCACGCCTTTATTGGATTCGTTCTTTAATACACCCGATATTTTCCATTTTTCCTGTGCTTGCACAGCGTAGATCTGGCATGTGCATAGGGCAATCAAGGTGCTTGTTCGAATAGATGAGATGCTTTTAAACACTATTTTTATTTTTACTAATTCTAAATAATGTTACAAAAAACGGTAATCCACCTGAATTTTACTCTATGAAAAATGTCATAAATTCTATTTAATTCGTTTTTTGTCGCTGTTAAATTGATTGTCTTTTTATGGTAAATAGTTGTTTATTAGGTGTTTGTTGTGCTTTTTGTGACCTATTCTTTTATAGGAATGGATTCAATATAATTTGTATTTAGACTGATTATTGATTTGCTTTGTATGCAAGATGAGTGGCGAAGCAAGAAGTACATGGAGAAATTTTGCTATTGCCCCGATAGAGCTAAACAATTGCGATGAGTAAATTTTATGTTGTTATACTGTGTTTTTTGATGCAAATCGTTGGATGGGCGAGGGCACAGCAGAGAATTATTACATTAAACAGTTCGTTGACCGAAACGATCTACGGACTGGGAGTAGGCGAGCACATGGTCGCTACCGATGTGACAAGTATATCACCCAAAGCGGCGGCGGCCTTACCGAGGGTAAGCAAGAATCGTTCGGTGTCGGCCGAAGGTTTATTATCTTTTAAACCGACGATCGCGATCGCGAATGAGGGGGATGTACCCAAGGCTGTTGTTCAGCAAATCCGTGCGGCAGGGGTGAAATTTGTTTCGATCAAGCCCAACTATTCTGTTTCGGGTGCCCTTCGTTATATTCAGGAGGTAGCAGATGCTGTAGGCGAATCTGCAGCTGGAAAGAATTTGGTTTCACGTACAAAATTAAGTCTTGATCATACGATGGAATTGGTCAAGAAGGAAAATCAGGGAAAAGTAGCCCCGAAAGTACTGTTTTTGTATGCACGCGGTACAGGTACGATGAGTGTTGCTGGAAAAGGAAGCAGTCTCGATGCAATGATCACGTTGGCTGGCGGTAAAAACGCGGTTCAGGAGTTTTCGGATTTTAAACCATATACAACCGAAGCGCTGGTGCAGGCCAATCCAGATATTGTCTTGCTGTTTGACTTTGGAGCAAGTAGTCTTGGGGGCGAGGATGCAATTCTTAAATTGCCGGGTATGCGCATTACCAATGCGGGTAAAAACGATCGCATCTTGGTGATGAATGCCTCGTTGCTGGTCAATTTCAGTAATCGCCTGCCGGACGCAATTCTGGAATTGCACCGTGGATTTGGAAAAGTGATGGATTCAAAATAAATCAGGTGCAAAGGAAACAGAAATTTATATTGCTGGCCCTGGGCCTCGTATTGGTTATGACGAGTATTGTTGCCTTGGGAATGGGGGCCTATCATATTCCGTCCGGTGATATATTAACGATGTTGCTGCAAAAGCTGCACTTGGGGAGTGCCAGCAGCGTGCCTAATATGCAACAAGATGTTCTTTTTGAGATTCGCATGCCGCGTCTTTTGCTCGGACTTTTGGTCGGTGCAGCGCTCGGTATATCCGGTGCTGCCATCCAAGGTATATTCCGTAATCCGCTGGCTGAACCGGGGTTGATTGGTATTTCGTCGGGGGCGTCTCTTTTTGCCGTATTGATTATCGCATTTGAGACTTTTCTCTTCACTTCGTTGTCTGCCTGGATCGGTTATTATTTATTGGCTTTTGGTGCGTTTGTGGGGGCGGGTTTAACAGCCTTTCTAGTTTACCGTATTGCAAGCAAGAACGGGCGCCCCAATGTAACCACCATGTTATTGGCGGGGATTGCTATTAATGCATTTGCGGGGGCGCTAACAGGTTTGATGACTTATCTGTCTACAGAACAACAGTTGCGTACCATCACTTTTTGGATGCTGGGCAGTTTGGGCGGGGCTACTTGGGATAACTTAACCGCTTTGGCGCCATTTATTTTGATCCCGGTACTGATATTGCCCTTTTTTGGTAAGTCGCTGAATGCTTTTGCATTGGGCGAACTGCAGGCAGATCTATTGGGGATGCGCACGGACCGTGTCAAACGATGGGTCGTTATCCTCTCCACGTTAGCCGTGGGAGCTTCTGTTGCCGTATCGGGTATCATCGGATTTGTGGGACTGATCGTTCCGCATACGGTCCGGTTAATGGGCGGTGCGGATCATCGTTTTGTCCTTCCGGGCTCATTGCTGCTGGGTGCACTGGTGCTTACGCTGGCAGACGTGATTGCCAGGGTTGTTGTGGCACCGATAGAATTACCAATTGGTGTGATTACAGCACTTTTAGGAACACCTGTATTCTTGTACATTTTAATTAAAGAGAAGTAGTCTTTTGATGGAGACCTATAAAATAATCGTATTATGTTGCGTGTAGAGAAAATCAACTATGAAGTGAATGGACGAAAGCTTCTGAAGGATATTACCTTTCAGGTGCGCAAAGGTGAGATCCTGGCCATTCTCGGCGCCAATGGTGCGGGTAAATCTACATTGATGGGGGTGCTTTGTGGCGAAAAGAAACCAGATTCGGGCGCGGTTCATCTCAATGGAAAGGCTTTATTGGAATATGACCCAGCGACGCTGTCTAAATGCCGGGCGCTGTTGAGCCAGCAGCAGCAGATGACGTTGAGCTTTAACGTGGAAGAAATTGTGCTGATGGGAAGGTATCCGCATTACAAGAATACACCAAAGGAACATGACTATAAGGTCGTTGCGGAAACCATGGAACTTTGTGGGGTATCGGCTTTCGCTGAGCGGGATTTTCTGAGCTTATCCGGTGGCGAGCAGCAACGTGTCCATCTTGCACGCATCTTGGCACAGATCTGGGATAACCCTGATTCATTGCTGTTATTGGATGAGCCTATTTCTGCGCTGGATTTGCATTACCAGCAGAAGGTCCTCGCGATAGCCCGTGCGCTTGCCCGCAAAGGATTTATGGTGGTGCTGATCGTGCATGATGTCAACTTTGCGGCCATGTACGCCGATCGTATCCTCATGCTCAAAAATGGGCGTAAGCTTTTTCATGGTACTCCTGTCGAAGTATTAGCTCAAAAGGAAATTTACACCATCTTTTCGGTCGAATCCAACGTCATTATGAATCCAAGGACCTTAAAACCCTATGTTCAATTGGAGGAAATGGATATTGACTTGGATTAGTGTTGTTATTTAGAAAGATTATAAATAATTTTAAAATACCATCTTATTTCGTTAATTTTAACTGCTTCAAGCTTATTTAGGATTTGTAATCATGTTGGTGAAAAGTAAAATAGTAGAGTTGGCAGATTGGCTTTTTGAAGAAGAAATTCCGGATGGCTATGTTCCCGACAAACCTTTGGTAGAAAATAGGATATCGATATCTAAGGATCCTGTACATATGGAGAATTTTCAGCTATCCACTTCAGGATTGTTTATCCTGCATGCTAAAATGCAGTTTGATCGACCTGTGCATGTTCTTACTGAAATTGAGGGGGAGACAATCACAAGTCAGTTTATCTTTTTTAAGCCTACGGACAGCAAATTGCCCTACGGCATGAGCAGACATAATATCCGTTATATCCCTTCGGTCAAATCCATTCATGAGGTGGAGCCGGGGATCGAATACACCTACTTTATAGCCGTTATTTCCAAGGAGTATTACCTCAATTTGATCAAACGTGATTCCTTGCTGCATCAAGAATTTGTGCACGAGATCGAAAAGGGAGCGTATGTATCTTTCTCGGAAGAGGACCTGATGGCCACCTACGAAATGCAGCATACAATAACCGAACTGATCGAATCCAAGAAGAAAGGTGAAATCCGTCGGTTGCATACGGAATCGCGTATCGTTGAACTGCTGATGTATCAGTTTGAACAATACAATGAGAAAACGGAAAGCAGCGATTCGTTATTCCACGAGGAAGATATACAGCGGCTAGAGATGGCTCGGCAGATTTTGGAGCAGCGCATTGCCAATCCGCCGACACAGAAGGAGCTCGCCGCAGAAGTGCTGACCAGTGAGAGCAAATTGCGTAAGGATTTTAAGGAATATTTTTCAGTAACCATACATGACTATCTCACACGTGTGCGGATGGAAAAGGCCAAAAGTTATCTCTTGGAAGATAAAATGACGGTTTATGAGGTTGCCCTATTAACGGGATATGGCCATCAAAATAACTTTAGCAGTGCGTTTAAAAAATATTACGGTATCTCACCAGGGGAGCTCAAAATGTAAGAAATTTCTGATCGGCAATCAAAATGAACCGACCGGGAAAATCAGATCGTCCGTAATCGCATAACATTGATATGCGGCGGACATATCGCTGCTGTCTAAACCGGTGAATTTACTAAATGCAGGAAGGATAATCTGATGCTCTGCTACCAAAAAGCAGGGCAGGCGCAGATGACGCTTTGGAGGGATGATTATACTGACGCCAGGGTGGATATGACCGCTGATTCTGAAGGATGAGGGATCTGCTGAATCAGCAGGATGATGTTGAAATAGGATGCTATTGAGTTCAAAAAATTCTTCGTGATGATGAATGCCAAAACGCTTGCTTATCTGAGACGATAGTCTATCATGATTACCTTTCACAAGATGAAGCTGGAGCTGAGGATATTTCAGCCTGAATACCTCCAATAAAAGTACTTCCTGATTAATACCTGCGTGCACAAGATCCCCAACAACAATGACCTGTTGGGGTTGATAATGGTCAATCAGGTTCTCCAGCCTATTTAGGTCGGCTAGCGAAGTGTCCATGGGGATAGCAATGCCATGCTTTCTGAAATGTGCGGCTTTGCCGAGATGCAGGTCGGATAAAATCAAGGATTTTGTTTCTTTCCAGAATATAGACCGCTGTGTATTAAGGATTAATTCTTGTTTATTAAATGTGATTGTTTGGTCTGCGATCTTCATTTTCTGCGTTTCTTTTTTTGTGCATTTGCTTTTTCCATACGTTGAATTCGCTCGATCAGCGCTTCACTCGATAGGGATTGCCGGAGGCTATCGACTTTTATCGGGAAACTCAACGGTGTATATTCTTCTACAAAGGTATAGCGTATTTTACTATTATTTATCCGATCAAAGGCTTTTACGAGCCGATGTTCTTCCAATTGCTGATTGAAGACTTCGGAAAAAGCCTGTTTGAGCAACAGGTTGTTGGGATCGTGTTCCATCAGCACCCGGAAGATAATCCCTGAGGAGGCCTGCAGTGATTTGTTGTTCTGCTGTGTGCCGGGGTAATTCTGGACGACCAGTCCGGAGATAACAGCAATATCCCTGAATTTACGGCTGGCCATTTCTGCTGAATTGATGCTGCTGACCACATCTTCCATCAGATTCTTACGGCTCAATACCTTTTCGAGCTGTGCTTGGCTCAGCTGAATTTCCTTGTCGGAGTAAAGTTCGAAGCCATAGTCGTTCATCGCCATGGAAAAACTGATGGGGTATAATTTGCTGATGCGGTAAGCGACGAGGGCTGCCATGACTTCATGGATTAATCTTCCTTCCAAAGGATAGAAGAATAAATGATGCCCTTCACGGGTTTTGATATGTTCGACGAGGAATTCATCTTCGCTAGGGACTGCAGATAATGCCGCCTGTTTTTCAATCAGCGGTGCCAAAAAATGAAGTTCCTTCTTAGCCGGTGGAGCATCGGGGGCCTCCGCCAGTTTTTTGCGAAGGAAGTGGCTTAAGTTGGAGGATAAGGGAAGTCTGCCGCCGAGCCAGCTCGGTGTAATGGCTTTTCCGGATGAATTTTTTACAAACACGGTCATCTCTTTGACCATGACGAGTTCCAGTATCCTTCCTGCGAGGATAAAGCGTTCACCTTTTTTGAGTTTGCTGATAAAATATTCTTCGATCATGCCAATATACCCGCCGGAGAGAAATTTAACACGCATCATCGCATCGCCCACAATAGCGCCTATATTGAGGCGATGCAGCAAAGCCAGCCGACGATTTTTGATAACCCAGAGGCCTTCTTCATTCTGTATGACTTTGTGAAATTCCTCGTAGCGCTTGCCGATTTTTCCTCCTGCAGTGATAAAATACATGCACCATTGCCATTCTTCCTGTTCCATATATTTAAAGGCATGGGTGTCTGCAACAATGTTGTACAGTTCTTCGGAGCGGAAACCGCCACCGAGGGCAATGGTAACCATAAATTGTACCAGGACATCAAATGTCTGTACCATGGGATCACGGTTTTCAATCGTCTGAGTTTTTACAGCTTCCTTTAATGCTGCAGCTTCGATCAGTTCTAGGGAGTGAGTGGGTACGAAATAAATCGTTGAGGTTTCGAAAGGACTATGTCCGCTTCTTCCAGCGCGTTGCATAAACCGGGCTACACCTTTACTTGATCCGATTTGAATAACTGTATCCACCGGTTTGAAGTCAACCCCGAGGTCGAGCGACGACGTTGAAACGACAGCTTTAAGCTTGCCTGTACTCAGGTTTTCCTCAATCCATTCGCGTAAGTGTGCGTCGATAGAACTGTGGTGCAGCGCAATTTGTCCAGCAAAATCGGGATGTACCTGCAGCAGCAGCTGGTACCACATTTCACTTTGGCTTCTTGTATTGGTAAAGAGTATCGTACTCTTGCTTTGGAGTATAATAGGGACGACCTGATCGGCCAGATTCCCACCAAGGTGACCTGCCCAGGGAAGGAGTTCTACCTTGCTGGGATAGATCGGCTTAATTTCAATTTTCTTCTTCTCCTTAGCGATGATCTGTATACGCTTCGCTGCTGTCGGCAGTAAAACCTCTACGGCCTCATCGAGGTTACCTATTGTCGCTGTGATACCCCAGATACGTACCTTTTTGTAGTAAGATTTCAGAAACGAAAGTGCCAGTTCAACCATCACGCCACGTTTATTGCCCATCAGTTCATGCCATTCATCCACGGTAACACAGCGTAAGTGCTTGAAGTACTTGTCGCGCTGCTTTTGAGCAAGTAGCAGATGCAGGCTCTCTGGGGTAACAAGCAGGATGTCGGGCATAGACCGCGTCTGCTGGGCTTTGATCTTGGGATCGGTGTCGCCATTGCGGACCTGAACGACCCAGTCCAGACCGATATCGTCTATTGCAGCCTGCATAGCCCGGGCGAGATCTTTAGCTAGGGAACGCAAAGGTGTTACCCAAAGCAGTTTTAATCCCTTTTGGTACTCTTCGGGCTGGTTGAGGAAGTCTATCAGTACCGCCATAAACAGGGAAAAAGTTTTCCCAAATCCGGTAGGTGCAATGATCATCCCGCTATAACCTTGTGCATACTTTTCCCAGGCTTTGGTCTGAAAGCTAAAAGGGACATTTCCCTTGGATTCGAAGTAATTATTGACAATTCGAAATCCTTCACTATCTGCTAATTTCTGCTTCAATGTATTATTGGATCAATTTTTTAATATTTTCAATTGTGTCGATGTCTGCGGCAGTCTTGTCTTTTCGCCAGCGCAGTATTCTCGGGAAACGCAATGCTACACCTGATTTGTGCCGTTTGCTATAACCAATTCCCTCAAATGCGATTTCAAATACCAATTCAGGTTTGACTGTTCTTACCGGGCCAAACTTTTCCAGGGAGTTTTGCTTCACAAAACGGCTCACTTCAAGGATCTCCTTGTCCGTAAGGCCTGAATAAGCCTTTGCAATGGTGACGAGTTTATCGCCATCTTTTACTGCAAAGGTATAATCGGTATAGTGGGCACTGCGGCGGCCGCTTCCTTTCTGTGCATAAATCAGGACGGCGTCTATGCTCATAGGATTTACCTTCCATTTCCACCAGTCGCCCTTTTTGCGTCCGGCATGATAAGCCGAATCCTTTTTCTTGAGCATAAGTCCTTCGCTGTTAACCTCTCGCGAGGCGGCCTGTATGCTATGAAGTGATTGCCAGTCTGACCCATGTACCAGAGGAGAAAGCTGCAGTGCGCTGTCGGGGTTTTCAGTGACAAGCTTTTCCAGTTGCGCACGCCTGTAGGCAAGCGGTTCATTGCGCAGGTCGACTCCTTCCAGTTCTACTATATCGTAAAGATACACTGCAATGGGTACTTCTTCACGTAGTGATTTGGGGATGGTTTTGCGGTTGATCCGCTTTTGAAGTTCAGAAAAGTTGAGCACCCGGCCATCCTTTACTGCGAGAATTTCACCGTCTAAGACGAAGTTGCCCTTCCACTGCTGGAGAGCTTCACTAATTTCAGGAAATTGAGGAGTGACCAGTTCCTCGCCGCGAGACCAAATATGGATGTCATCTGACCGCTTGATAAATTGACCGCGGATGCCATCCCATTTGTATTCGGCTTGCCAGTCGGTAATTGGTCCCAGTTTTTCGGGCTCGTTTTCAACGGGATAGGCAAGGCAGAATGGGTAAGGCTTGGAAAGATTTGTATCGCTATAAGCACCACGAATGAGTCTTTCAAACTCAAACTCATGGGGATTCCATTCACCCATAATGCTGTGTGCCACAGCGCTGGCTTCGTTGCTGCTGTAATGGGCAATGGTATTGATCAGTCCCTTGGCGGAGATGCCTAAACGGAAACTCCCTCCAAGAAGCTTGTTGAAAATAAAGCGCTCCACGGTAGTCAAGGCATCCCATGAACGAATGACAAAAGCTTTTTTATCAGCGACTGGCGCATCTTGAACAGCGGCAATCTCTGCCATCCATTCGCTGAGGCTTTTTTCAATCAGCTGCGATGGTGGTGGCAGGAGCAGAGATAATGTTTCAGCGAGGTCGCCTACGGCCGCATAACATTCGACGAATAGCCATTCCGGAATCCCAGTTATTTCTAAGGTCCATGTTTTGAGATCCTTGACGGCAATACTGCGCTTGGGCCTTTTTCCCGTCATGAGTGCCAAAAACCAAAGTTTATCTTTTTCTGACGCGCTGGCGAAAAAATCCAAAATAGCCTCTTTTTTTGAATTGGTTTTATTGCTGCTGTCAAGTGCATTGATCAATGTGGCAAATTCTTTCATAAGCTATTCCGTTGTTTGGGTTTGAGGGTCTTCTTCATCGCCGTATTGCGTCTTTACTTCTTCGGCCTCAATACCTATTTCATTAAGGTATTTGGCAAATGTAGCTGTCTGTCCATGGGTGACATATACTTTTTCGGCAGCACTGCCGCGTACCGCCTGCAATAATCCCTGCCAATCGGCATGATCACTGATCGCAAAGCCTGCATCTGCACTGCGCCAGCGTCTTGCTCCACGAATCTGCATCCATCCCGAGCAGATCGCATGGGCGGCATGGGGTATTTTCTGCAGGAGCTGGCTATCCAACAGAGCAGGTGGGAGGAGGACAATCTGATTGTCGAGTACTTTGATGTCTGATTTTAGATCTGCGACCTGGTACGGAGGTAGTTTTATTCCAGCCTGACTATAGGCTTCATTGAGCTTGGCAATACTATAGTGAACATACACAGGCCCCATCTCATGCACAGCATTTAGGATACGTTGAGATTTACCCAGTGAATAACCGATAAAAACCGATGTTTTTTTATTGCTTTGATTGTCTTTGATCCAGGCCTGTAAACGTTCATTTTGCATCGCTATCGATTCCCAACGGTAGATGGGAAGACCAAATGTGCTCTCTGTAATGAGCTCATGGCATTTGATGGGTTCGAATGCGGTGGATAAGCCATCATCCTGAATTTTATAATCGCCAGTGAAAACGACGACCTTACCTTTGTATTCGAGGCGGATCTGCGCTGAGCCAATAATATGACCTGCGGGATGCAGGGAAACTTTTACACCGTTGATTAGCACAGCTTCGTTGTAAGCAATACCTTGGACATGTATATCGGGTCCAATACGGCTCCGCAGAATATTGACTGTAAAATGATGGCAGAGGTATTTTTTCATTCCCCAATGGGCATGATCAGCATGTCCATGTGAAATAACCGCTAAATCAACAGGTTTCCAGGGGTCTAGATAAAATTTGCCCGGAATACAATATATGCCTTTGGATGTAAAACGTATCATATTTCATTAAAACAGGCTTTGGGAGACTAAAGTTTTGCTTATTTGCTTCCTTTTCAATTTGCCTATACGATTGAGCAATTCTATTGGTGGTATTCGTATAATTTTTTTAGATTTGTTAACCTTGATTCTAAGTTTTAACTCGCTATGATATTAATTGTCGATGATAATCCGGATAATATTTACTCTTTACAAAAATTACTGGAATCCAAAAATTTTAAAGTTGATACCGCTCAATCTGGCGAAGAAGCATTAAAAAAGATCTTAAAATATAATTATGCCTTAATCATATTGGATGTTCAGATGCCAGATATGGACGGCTTTGAGGTTGCCGAAAATATTGCCGGCTTTAGTAAGACGAAGGAAACTCCGATTATATTTTTGTCAGCTGTCAATACAGATAAACGTTTTATCACAAAGGGATACGATTCAGGCGGCTTGGACTATGTTACCAAACCTGTTGATCCAGATATTCTGATGCTGAAGGTCAAGACATTTTATCGTTTATACGAGCAGACGCAAGCCCTGAAAGAAGTCCAGCAAACGTTAGAACTTGAGGTGGAGCGGCGTAAGGAGGCGCAGAAAGAACTGCGGTCGAAAGTAGACTATCTGCATACGCTTTTGGAATCGCTGCCTCAAATCGCATTTACCTGTGATAACCGCGGAAATATTGATTTTGTCAATGGGCGCTGGTTTCAGTTTTCTGATGATGCCACTATTTTTCCGCAGACCTATCCGGGTGACCGTCCAATTGCTACTGAACTTCAGGCCAGTCTTCAATCGGGTGAGCCGTTGGAAATGGAAGTTCGTTTAAAAAAGCGCAGTTGTGGCGAATATTCCTACCAGTTGCTGCGTGTATGGCCAATCTTGGAAAATGGCGAGAGTAACTGGGTGGGAACCTTTACAGATATTGACGCGCAGAAGCGCGCAGAAAAAGAGAAAGATGAGTTTCTGAGTATCGCCAGCCACGAATTGAAGACCCCTTTGACGAGCATCAAGGCATATATGCAATTGTTGGACCGTAAGCTGAGACTCGAGGAAGAAAGTGCTGAAGCAAAATATGTCCACCGGGTTCAGGGACAAGTCGATAAACTCAATAGTCTAATCAGTGATCTGCTGGACTTGTCAAAAATAGACAACGGCAAACTGGTCATCAATAAAAAAGTATTTTCGCTTGAACATATGGTCAAGAGCGCTGTTGATTCCATTGTGCAGACGCATGACCAAAGCAATATGGTTCTTTACCGACAAGGAGATATTTCCGATGTACTTGTTTATGGTGATGAGATCCGTCTCGAGCAGGTATTGGTTAATTTCTTAACGAATGCATATAAATACGCTGCTGGTACGGAAAAGGTAATCGTTGATTGTACTGTTGTAGGAGATGCCGTGAAAATCAGCGTAATCGACTTTGGAATTGGAATACCTGCGGAGAAGCAAGCTGATGTTTTTGAGAAATTTTACCGTGTAGAAGAAACGTCTTTTGACTTTCAGGGGCTTGGTATAGGCCTGTATATCTGCGCCGAAATTATCCGTAGCCATCAAGGTACTATCGCTGTAGAAAGTTCGGATGGGCAAGGTGCCACATTTTATTTTACCTTACCATTAAATTTACCTGTAGATGTCAAATAGTAAGACAATCAATAATTTAACGATTGGGATAGGTTTTTCGCTGATCGTTTTACTAATAAGTTCTGCGGCATCCTATTTGGGTATCCAGGAACAGAATAGACACCGTCAGGAGCTCGCCGTTACAAGAAAGATTATCAGTACGGCAAATACCTTGATCAATTCGCTTCAGGGCGCTGAAACAGGAAATAGAGGTTTTCTTTTGACGGGTAAGGAAAGTTATCTGGAACCTTTTAATACGGCACTGAAAAGTCTTCCTTTAGAATTACAGGAGATCACAGCGCTTACCAAGTCGGATACGGTACAAAAGGTTCGGGTTGATAGCCTCCTGACTGCAGCCCAATGGCGACTGGATGTTCTTAAAGAGTCAGTGGATATTAAAAGAAGTGGTGGTACTGTCAGCTTAGCACATTTGGATGAGAGTAAAATGGCTATGGATAAGTGCCGGGCAATTATCAAGGATATTATTCATTATGAGGATGATAATATTGATAAGAAATCAGTTAACTTAGATAATTCCTCGTTTATCACAACTTTGTTCATTGTCATCAGTGCACTGCTTTCCCTTATTATCACCACCTATTTTTATTTTAGATTACGGGCCGATTTCCTGAAACGCGCTGCGCTTGAAAAATCATTACGAGAGAAAGATGAGGCTATTTCTAGACGGTTAAATTTGGTTCAAAAGATTACCAACCGTGTCGCGTTGGGAGATTATGATGTTAGCGTAGAGGAAGTTGAGGATGATGATCTGGGTGCAATCGCCAAATCGGTGAATCGAATGTCCAAAGCGTTGAAGAAATCATTTGACCAGCTTAAAGACAACGATTGGCTGCATACCGGTTATGCAAAACTTTATACGGGGTTGGTGGGTAACAAGAGTGAGGAGCATATTGCTACAGATTCCATCAAAAGCCTTATCAGCTACATAGGAGCCGTTAGTGGAGCGATCTATATTTTCAATGATGAGAAGTTGGAATTATCGGGGGCATACGGTTTGGATACGCAGGTGCAAAAATATTTTTTACCGGGAGAAGGATATATTGGGCAAGTATTTGTGGATCGGGAATCTAAGACACTTCATAATCTAAATGCTACGGATTATGTGGTCAGTTTTGCTAATGGGAAAATCAACGTGCAGCATATTCTTTTATTACCAATACTTGTCGATGACCAAGTACTGGGAGTCATGGAAATTGGTCAAATGGAGAACTTTACAGCGGTAGAGCACACATTTTTGACCGAGTCTGCCCGGCAGATCGGAATTGCGCTCGTCTCAGCAAAAGGAAGGGCCAAGATTCAGGCCTTGTTGGAGGAAACCCAGGTGCAATCTGAAGAGCTGTTAACACAGCATGCTGAACTTGAAAGCCTAAATACCGAACTGGAGGCACAAACGTTGCGCTTACAGTCTTCGGAAGAAGAGCTGAAAGTGCAGCATGAGGAACTGATGCAGTCTAATCAAGAACTGGAGGAACGCTCGCGATTGCTTGAGGATAAAAACCAAATGATTGCTGAACGGAATCAGGAAATTCAGCATAAAGCAGAAGAGTTGGCTTTAAGTACCAAGTATAAATCGGAGTTTTTGGCAAATATGTCCCACGAATTGCGTACACCGCTTAACTCAATATTGCTTCTATCACGTCTGCTCGCTGAGAATGTAGAGGAAAACTTAAATTCGGACCAGATTGAATCTGCTAGGGTTATTCAGAGTTCGGGGACGAGCTTATTAACACTGATCGATGAGATTTTGGATCTTTCCAAAATTGAATCGGGCAAGATGACCCTGGAATATGAATCGCTGGATCTGAATGATATTATATCGGATTTGAATAGTCTATTTTTGCCAATTGTACAGGAAAAGGGCTTGACTTTCAAAACGCATATCCAGGATGAAATCAGCCGAAGATTTGAAGGAGATCGTCTCCGTATAGATCAGGTCCTCCGTAATTTGATTTCAAATGCAATCAAGTTTACAAAAGAGGGCGAGGTACGCTTAGAAATTTATGAAGATCCAAGCGATACAGACCGACTAGTATTAGCCGTAGTGGATTCAGGCATCGGTATACCGCTCGAAAAGCAAAAAATTATTTTTGAAGCTTTCCAACAGGCAGATGGCTCAACGAGGCGGAAGTTTGGTGGTACAGGGCTAGGGCTTTCTATTAGCCGTGAGATAGCACGCTTGCTTGGTGGAGAGATCAGGCTGGAGAGCGAAGAGGGCAAAGGCAGTACATTTTTATTTGTTATTCCTAAGGATAAAGCAGAAGTTAAAGCGATCTTGACCAAAGAGCAACAACTGGTGGAAGAAATCTCTTCGGAAGTGGAAGAGGTGATCGAAATTGTTAAAGAGGAAAGCTACAATCCGGTCACGATAAGAATACCTGAGGAGATCCCGGATGATCGTGATGCCATTTTCGAAGGAGATAAGGTGATTTTGATTGTGGAGGATGATGTTAATTTTGCTAAGGCACTATTAAAGTATACACACACGCAAAAGTATAAAGGAGTCGTTGTCGTTCGTGGTGACCATGCGCTCCCAGCAGCGCAGAAATATCATCCTGTGGCTATTTTACTCGATATTCAATTGCCGATTATGGATGGATGGGCTGTCATGGATCAATTGAAAGGCAATAAGGAGACGCGGCATATTCCGGTGCATATTATGTCTTCGCTCGAGGTGAAAAAAGAAAGTTTGTTAAAAGGAGCAATCGATTTTATTAATAAACCCGTTGCGCTAGAACAAATGACTTCGGTTTTTCAAAAGATTGAGTCGGCCCTAAGCCGTTCACCGAAAAAGGTTCTTATTGTTGAGGAAAATCCAAAACATGCAAGCGCATTATCTTATTTCTTAAGTAGTTTTAATATATCTCTTGAAGTAAAAGATAATGTAGAAGATAGCGTTACGGCATTGCGTACAGCGGATGTGGATTGTGTGATCCTGGATATGGGGGTGCCTGATGAAATGGGCTATCATACATTGGAAGCCATCAAACAGCACGAAGGACTGGAGAATCTGCCGATTATTATTTTTACAGGGAAGAATCTGTCCAAGGCTGAAGAATTGAAAATTAAGAAGTACGCAGATTCTGTCGTGGTAAAGACGGCTCATTCATATCAACGGATCCTGGATGAGGTGGGCCTATTTCTTCATTTGATTGAAGTCAACAATTCAGATGAAGCAAGAAGGAAGAATAATGGACTTGGAGCTTTGATTGACGTGTTGAAAGGTAAGAAGGTGCTTATTGCTGATGATGATGTGCGTAATATCTTCTCGATGACTAAAGCTTTAGAGAAATTTCAGGTAAAGGTGATTCCTGCCATGGATGGCAAGGAAGCTTTGGAGGTACTGGCGTCGGGTGAACCGATTGATATTGTACTGATGGATATGATGATGCCGGAGATGGATGGCTATGAGACGATTAAGAATATCAGGCAGCAGGCGGATTACGCAAGATTACCTATTATCGCGGTAACCGCAAAGTCGATGATCGGGGATCGTGAGAAATGTATTCAGGCGGGAGCCTCAGATTATATCTCGAAGCCGGTGGACATCGATCAGCTGTTGTCTTTATTGCGTGTGTGGTTATATGAAAATTGAGAATAACTGATATTTATGGATCAGAATAAGGTAATATTAATTGTGGACGACGATCAACGTAATATTTTTGCTTTGCGGTTGACTTTGAAAGCTAAGGGATATCAGGTATTGAGCAGTACAACTGCACATGAAGCGATTCAGCTGCTGGAGACGAATAAGGATATCGTGTTGGTGTTGATGGATATGATGATGCCGGAAATTGATGGCTATGAGGCAATTCGGCTAATTCGTAATTCGAGCTTTATTGACCAACTTCCAGTTATTGCCGTGACGGCACAAGCCATGAGTGGAGACCGGGAGAAATGCTTGGATGCCGGCGCGCAGTCGTATGTGTCGAAGCCGATCGATGTCGATAAATTGATGGGTGAAATTGAACGGTTAATTTAAATGTTGGGCTATAGTATAATAAAAGACCATGAGATAGATATTTTACTTGAAGATATCTATCGGGATTACGGATATGATTTTTTGCAATATAGCCGTGCCTCGATGAAGAGGAGGATCAATCGGATTATGACGAATGATCGTTTGGCAAGTTTTGCTGAACTTCGCTTTGCATTAAAGGATAATCCGACGTTTTTGCAGCACTTTGTTGAGGAGATTACCGTCAATTTGACTGAGATGTTTCGGGATCCATTATTCTTTCGCCAATTACGGGAGGAAATTTTGCCGCAATTGGGTACGTACCCTTTAGTGCGCGTCTGGATTGCGGGCTGTTCCACTGGTGAAGAAGCGTATTCGATGTCAATTTTATTAAAAGAAGCTAATTTGCATCATAAGTCGTTGATTTATGCAACGGATATAAATCCTCGGGTGCTTGAAATTGCCCGGAATGGTGTGTATCCATTGAGTCAGATAAAATCTTTCTCGGAAAATTATATTGAATCTGGCGGAAAGCAGGACTTTTCGAAATACTATACAGCAAACTATGAATGGGCTAAATTCAATGCGGACTTGAAACAAAAAATGATTTTATCTACCCATAATCTGGTATCCGATACTTCTTTTAACAGCTTTCAATTGATATTGTGCCGTAATGTGCTGATCTATTTTAATAAAGACCTACAGGAGCGTGTTTTTAAATTATTCGACGCGAGTCTAGAAAATTTAGGATATTTGGCTTTGGGCAGTAAAGAAACGATACGTTTTTCAAGTATTCAGCATAACTTTACAGCTGTGGGGGATCAAAAAATTTGGAAAAAACTTTATACCTTATAGGCGTATGCACGCTGACAGAATTCAATTTGTGTTAGCTGCTAGGACAAAGACGGGTACATAAACTGATATATATGAGTAAAACAAAAACTGTATTGATATTTGAGGACGATACCATTATTTTGGAGGTCATAACAGTTGTTTTGACAGATTTAGGGTTCCGGGTTGAAGTTTCCGAAACTTCCCATGATATTATCCAGAAGGTCGAATCTGCTGAGCCAGATCTCATCTTAATGGATAACTGGATTCCAAATATTGGTGGGGTTGAAGCGACTAGACTGTTAAAGGCAGATGAGCGTTTTAGCCATATTCCCGTAATTTACGTGTCGGCAAACAATGATATCCAATCGTTGGCAGATCGGGCCGGAGCGGATGATTTTTTGTCTAAACCATTTGATTTGGAAGATCTCGAAAACATTGTTAACAAGTATATTGCGTAAAAAATCGAAATAGGGATGGACGCATCCAAAATTTAGAACAAGGAGTTAAGGGTAATATTACCATGTATTTAAGCCTTCTTGTAAAATATTGTTATACGCATCCTGATTGAACTTGTAGAGGTCGGGAGCTTTATGAGCTCCGCCTTTTCGCTGTTCGTTGAGTTTTAGAAGAATACCCATATTTTTCATTTTGCGATAAAAATTGCCACGATTAAGTTTTTTGCCGAGCAGGGTTTCATAGAGTCCTTGCAGTTCAGGCAGAGTGAATTTTTCAGGCAGTAAATTGTAGCCTATCGGTTTATAGGAAAGTCTTTCACGTAATACCTGCAGCGCTTTGTTGATCATCTTACGATGATCCATGGTGATATTTAGTGCAGCCACCTCTTTGAAATCAACCCACTGACAAGTTTCGCTTAGCGCATCAGGCTGAGGGACGACATGCGTGTAGTTGACTAAAGCATAGTAGCCTATCGAAATGAAACGCTGTTTGTTCCAAAGTGTATCAGGGTAGTCAGCAAAGGACTGTTGGTTACGCTGAGGATTTCCAAATACAGCAAATTCTTCCAGAAAGATATCTTTTACGCCGGACCGTTCCTGGAGAACACGTTTGACAGCCTCGTCTGTATCCTCATTTTTGCCTACGTAACCTCCAGGAAGAAACCATTCCTTGTTGTAATTCATTTTAAGCAAAAGAATTCTGAGGGAGCCCTGATCAAAACCAAAGACGACGGTATCTACAGAAATATGCGGCAGAAATTTTTCATAACTCTCTGCTGAAGCATTTATTAGCTGTGTTCTAAAATCCATATTCTTCTGTCTTTGGGTTAATAATACAAAAAAATATTCCAATGGCAGACAGGTTAGTCGGTAAAATTCAATGAAAAACTAGCTTTAAAAATTACATTTAA